>NZ_CP034685.1:0-199209 GCF_007363175.1 Bacillus sp. BD59S | reverse complement strand
TAGGCATGCTAAAGAAGCCTATTAAAACGTGATTTTTTCGCTAGGCAGATTGTCTATGCTTCACCGTCGTTTTATACACAATCCCTAGAATATCAAAGACGGTCATCTTCTTATACCGATGACATTTACGACCGTTCTTTTTGAGCAGCAGATAAAGACGATGCAGAATTTTTAAAAGTTCTTCTGTGCCAACGGCTATCGCTTGAAACAGTAACGGAAAGTAATCTTTAATCATATAAATCGCTTTGTATTCACTCAGCTCTTGCTTTTTCTTTTCAAGCAGAAACTGACGCATTTGAAACATCGTAGAAGAACAGAGGAGAATGCCGATAAGTTGTCCATATAAATGGCACTCTAGGCGTTCTCTTTTTATATTTTGACATTCATCAATTTTAAAGAGCGACTTCCACGTTTTAAACAAAATTTCAATCTGCCAACGAAGTGAATATAATGGATGCACGTAGTTCGTCGGTACTTCTTCTAGCGACGTATTCGTGATATATACATTAATGCCCATTAAACGTTTACTTTTATCCTTCATGACAATGCCTTTCTTCTTTTCGCGTATCGCTTGGTTTTTCAGACGTGTTTGTGTTTGATCATCGGTTAAACGATGGATAATGACACGTGCTGGAAGTTTCTTATTTTGGCCAATGTATGCCTCGGGTATTTCCATCGTTTCACCGGGGATTAGACCCCTCGGGGATTTCCATCGTTTCACCAGGGATTAGACCAGACAGCATTTGTGTCATATCAAGCTGGATGTATTCTGTTTGCTTTTTTAACGTACCATTGTTGAAATATTCTGGTTCAGGGTTCTTGATATAAATGCGCGTATTCAACTTCAACCGCGAGATGTAGTAAGCCCCTTTATCATGAATAGTTTGTAAGTCTCCTAAATCGAAGTAACCAAGATCACGTAAACACAAATCGCCGGTCTCTACGGTCTCAAGGCAGATGGTACCGTATGTTTTATCATTATTCTTTCCTGGTCCAAGCTGCACGTTAAGAAATTGACCACTAAGTAAATCATATTCCAATTGGATTTTTACGCCTGCCGTATTACTACTCCCACCTGAACCTTGATAGTCAGTAGCCAATTGATCAGGCAGTTGAAACACTGTTGCATCCAAAATACGGATACGATTGAAAGTAGAGATCATATGTGCAGAAAGTGATTGATTTGAACAGAGTTTTTGTTTGAGAAGAGAAGTAAAGACTTCTCGAAGAAATGCGACAGCTGCTGGATTAAAGCGTTGATTCAGTCCTTCTGGACTCATGAGTGTAGCTGTATTTGCATAAAGCTGACTACATAATCGAGTGAGAGAATCACTTGCTACGTGTTGACTAATCCAAATACATAAAGCGGCCAAATCTCGTGCGCCATACTTACTTTTACGTTTTACGAAACCCGTCTCCTGTGCGAGCTGTTGAAGGATACTTGGAGATAGATATCGCTGTAGTTCTTCAGCGAATAAATGAAACTCATCTTGAATCAATAGAGTCATACAAAACGCCATCCTTTCTGTATTTTTCTACAAAAAGAATAGCTTTTTTTTTCGCTTTATAAATACAATTTCTTTTTCAGTAAAAAATGACAAGGTGTAAATAAATCCTCAAGATAAAAGATCACCCGCTAAAATTAGCGGATGACCTTTTATCTTCCTCGGTGTTTTGCTTTCCGTTTTTGGATTTTCATTTGTCGTTTTTTTTCTTGTAATTCCTCTTTCTTTTGACGCGTAATACATTGTTTCACTTTCTTTTTTTGTTCTAATTCTATTCTCAACACTTCATAGGATTTGTTAGAAACTCCTTGATTTTTCATTTCCTTGGCTGCTAATCTTATCAATCTTTTGGGACTAATAGTCTTATTTTTTCTTTTATCAATAGAGTTTTTAACACCTGATGTACCCTGTAATAGCGGAATCATATCATGAAAAATAAAATCTAGTATTTCACTATCTTTTGGTTCAGAACCAAAAGTATGTTTACATACCTTCAATTTGTTGTTTTCATACATTTCTACAATTCCAATCCAAAACTGTCCATCAAAATAAATTGTAAGTTTCATTGAGAATCCCCCTTGTTTAATACATGAGTGATGGACATCCCAGGGGGGAAGGTTACTGACAATAATTATTGCGTCCGGACTACCAACCGAACTGTGTTTTTTCACTCTAAAGTTATTATATTCCAAAATTTTGATTTGTAAACATTTTGATAATATTAATTAAGTTAAATTATTTTTTTATATTTATTAAAACATATCAAACTACTAATCCTCTAAGAAAATCTTATAATATGCTGAGAATGAAAAATGACTTTTATATAAATAAAAGTCATTTTTAACGTTTTAGGGTAGTGGATTCTTGTTAGCTTGATGGGTATGTGGCGGTACCCCTTCTAGCGATTCTTTTACAATTAATGTGTTCGTCTATTTAATATTTGCTGCTTCAGCCAATTCCATATAATCAACTAGTCCACCCGTGTGATGAATTAGGTGTTTCAATGTTACAGGTTCAGCATATGCACCTATAAAAGGGACAAATTTTACAATTGAATCAGCTAAACTCAATTTCCTATCTTGTTCTAAGAGTAATATAGAAAATGCTGTGAATTGTTTAGAAACTGAGGCTATATTAAAAACGGTTTTGGTAGTTATGGGTAGATTTTTCTCTATAGAAGCTAAGCCAACTGCACCTTTATAAGTTACGCCGCTATCAAAACTGGAAATATATGAAAATCCAGGAGCTTTTGATGAAAACTTTTTTAATAATTGTTGTAAAAAGAAGCATAAGCTTTTATTATTTAATTTTACACATATTCAGTTGCAATCTGGTCCTATTTGTACAATCTATTTATTTTGTACACTCTTAGCACCTTCATATAATTTATCGGTATAATTTTTAAGGTCCTGCCAATTATCCTTCGCTGTATTCAAATCTGCTATTATAATCTCATCAAACAGGTCTAGATTAATGTTGTCAACACTGTCAATCAATGATTTATATTTTTTCTCCACTGTCCCCCACTGAGTCTTTATATTTTCAAGAGCAGTAACAGCTGTACCAACTGTTGCAGCCATATGTTCCGTTTTATTTTTGGCATCAGTCAAAATAACTACTTCTGCCTCTGCTCCAGAAATTCTAGACTTTAATTGTTCTATTTCTTGTTGTGCAGATGCGATATTCTTGTCAGCAGTGACAATCAATGGTATACCAATCGGAGGCATAAATACAGATAAAGCTATATAGCCACCACGTTTATCATAGTTTTCTTTAATTGTATTATTACAATTCTCAATTCGTTGTTGTAGAAGCGGGATACCATCGTTCGTACTTTCTAGAATATTCTCCAATTGATTGAAATCTTCTTTGAAATTTCTGGTATCTTCTGCTATTTCACCTTGAAAATTTTTCAATTTTTCTAACAGTACATCTAATTTTTGACTATTGTACAAAATACTATTGTACAAATTTTCTAGTTCATATTTTAATTTCTCTTTATCTTTTTGCTCTATAGCAGTTAGTAAAAGCTTATAACTTGCTTGAAACGTATCATTATAACTTACAATATTCTGATGCGTGTACATAATACGAGTTTTAAAATACATGAACCAAAAGTCGGCATTCTCTATTGCATCCCGTTGATGCTTAATCATGTTTGCTTGTAAATCACCATTTATAGAACTTATTTGACTTAAATCTGTCAGCTGTTGATTACTGATTGTATTGGCATATGAATCCATTGTAAGGATATTTGCCACCATTTTTCCCATTACTTCTTTAAATTCACCAGGACCAAGGGAATAGTTCTTCAAACTTTCTTGCTGTTGGGACACAGTTTGTTCTGCTGCCAAAGTATGAAGTGGAATTACATTACTCGCTGCTATTCCCGTAATAATTGTTGACAAAATAATTTTCTTATATAAATCCTTATTCATCTTTTTCACCTACTCTTTCATATGCATCACATATTTTATTAAATTCATAAGCTTCTATTCTTTACTTCAAATGAATTATGATTATTGCAAATAAAACAACATATTAAAATAGAGGTTCTCATACTTTCTTATTTTATAATCTTTATTAAGTTTCATAATTATATAGGAAGTCTCCTGCTCAAACTTGAACAGGAGACTCACATAATGTGTTCTTCAAAAGGGAAAGTCAGTATATTCTATTTTTCATTACTTCACTAATTTCTTGAAGTAATACTATTTTTTCTCTTCTACAAATTTAATCTCACTATTTTGAATATTTTCAGCATACTTTCTAATCTGCTCCCAATGATCCTTCGCTGTATCCAGATCTGCTGTTATATCCATAGCAAGGAATTCTGGGTCAACAGCTTTAGCACTCTTAATCAACGAGCTATATTTTGTTCCCATTCCATCCCATGCAGTCTTTATATTTTCAAGAGAAACAATAGCTTTATCAATTGTATCTGTTAAATTTTTAATATCACTTTGCACTATCGTTAATCTAGCTGACTGTAGTTTCGCCATTGAAATATCTTGTGTTAGCTTTATAATTTGGTCTTGTGCCTTGATTATCTGCTGCTGCGATGAAACTACTCCGTATATCCCACCTCCTAATATAGGTGCACCAATAGGCGCAAAAGGTGAAAGAAACAAATATGCACCAGCAGCAGTTGCAACCGACGATGCAATATAAATTTTGTTATTTTCATCAATTAATGCTTTATTTACTTTGATTTGTTCCTCGAACTGTGGAATTCCAGCTTCTTCACCAGTTAAAATATTTACGATTTTTTCAGCATTCCCTTTTAAATTTTGTGTATCTTTTTCTAATTTGCCGCGAAAGCTTTTCAAATCATCCACTAATTTTGTCACTTGATCTTTATTCTGTGAAATTTCATCATTCAACTTTGTAAGCAAAGCTGTTAGTTTGACTGGATCATTTTTATATTGTAATAAATAACGAGAATAATTTTGGAATTTTGTATCATAACTCAAAATATTTTGATTTGTCGTAACTATTCCTGACTTCAAATTATTTAACCAGTATGTTGCATTTTCTCTAGTAAGCTGTTGATTGGCTTTAATGTCTGTTTTTAAATTATCGTCAACTGAACGTAAACCATCCAAATTAATATCTGCTTGTTTAAGTATAGTTAAAGCATACAGGTCCATTACCAACATATTGGATTTAGTATCCCTCATCGCATGATCAAGCCCTGTTGGTCCAAGGTAATAACTAGGGTATTTAAGGTCTTGATTTGCATAAATAGGTGCTGGTTCCTCTGCCGAGGCATATGATGGCATAATGCCACCCGCTACGATTGTTGCTATTAATGTAGATAAAGCCATTACTTTATAAGGTTTTTTCATCACATTTTTCTCTCCTTACATTATTAAGAATTATTGTTCTGAATTCTACAAATCTCATCCTGTTACTTTTATTTTTGTAACACTCTCTTGATATTCCGTTGTTTGTTTTTTCAATTCATCCGTAAACTGTTTAAGCTCTTTTAATCGTGCTTGTAATGAATTAGAATCTATTTTCCTATCAGTATTAAGACTTGTCCCCGTTTCAATCATTATGTTATTAAAGGTTTCCCAACTACTGACTAGATTGTCAAAACTCTGAGTTTGCTTTTTAACTGTTCTTGTAAAGTTATTTAATTGCTGATCAATAAGTGTCATTTGAGTTGCTTGCACTTCAATATTCGCTAAATTTTGTATCAATTGAATTAGTTTCTGTTGCTTCTGAGCAATAGCTTTATTCAGTTCTGTTACTTTATCATTTGTAAGTTGTCCATATTGGTTATAAATCGCTTCAAAATTAGACACGTCTACAGTTTTATCCTTAACTCCGTCTTTCAAAATATTAATAACCGACTTTGTAATATTTAAAGAACCGTCTAGATTTTCTTTTGGTAGAGCTAGAAGTTTTTCAAAATCCTCTTGAATGCCTACATTAAGTTGTCCCATTTCCGTTCTTAATTTTTCAATGTCTCCGTCTGAACCCTTATAAGATTCAAACGCTCTGCTAACTGTACTAGAAAAATTATTACTATCTGCAGCCAATTCGTTTTTAGAATTGTTTAAGTCTTCTGAAGTTATTTTCATATTATACTGAATTTTTTGCACGTCACCTTGAAGTAAGTTAAAAATACGTACAAATAATGCTTTTGCTTCCGGATCTTCATTCATTTTTCCAGCTAGTTCAACCAATTTATTATAATAATGTGTAAATCTTATTTCAAAACTCTGTATGTCTTGATTTATACCGAATAATTTGGGATTATATACATCCAGCCAGTCTCGAACATGGTTTCTTACAGTGCCTTGATCAGTTGTTATTCCATATATAGTACTTACATCAAGATCTGGTTGCTGTAATATGATTAGCCCATATCCTTTAATTAATGGCGTCTGTGATCCTAAATTCGTAATCGAATTTGATAACCTATCCATAGCGGGTCCAAGTATACTACTTGGTTGTAAATAAGTTGTATTACTTTCTGCAAAAGTATTTACAGGTGAGAAGCAACTTGTAGATACTGCTGTAACTAATAATCCTGCGACTAACGCTTTTTTCATGGTGACCCCTCCTATTTATTGGTATCTTTTGATAAAATAGTTGGACTAAATTTTAATTAACTTGAAATCTAGCATTATAACTATTAATCTATATAGATTATTTTAAAGATGATTTTTAGGAATATAAATATAGATTGTAAACATTTGTACATAATGCCCTACTATAAACTTAATCCCTAAGTCATTACATAAAAGGCATATACAAAAATATTCCTGATTTTATATGTCTTAAAATGTAACTAGCATCTTGTGCCCTTATTAAAACATCAAATTTCCAGTGCGTATATAGTAAAATTTTGTAGTTTTTTGTATAATTTTATCCTTTTTTATTTTTTTATCTTAATTATTTAATATGTATACAAATTAAAATACTATACTTCTAAAATTGCTATGTAACTTCACTATTATAATTAAAATAATTATAATTTAATACCACTGATAAAAAGGCACCTGATTTAATTTAACTAGGTGAATTTTCATCCAAAAAAATTATTTTAATATAATTTTCAATACTCTTCGCTTATTTCTTCCTCTATATGGATATGTAAAATTACATATCCATATAGAGGTAAGTTAACTATTGTATATAGTCATAAATAATAAGTTTCCATAACTTGTTGGAAACTTAAAAATAACGGAATTTTCCTATTACTCCTATAACAATTATGCTTTGGATTCATCAGTATTGGACAAAAAAATCCGACATGATTTAAACCAACTAAATACCCCCTATAAAGTCAATGAAACATATATGGGGTACCGTCACATCGCTATCAAACTAAGAAAATGCAACTCCCTCCCAGAACAAAATTTTGTGCTAACTTGTAACAAGATAGCTCTTTCGTTTTTAGATTATTAATTTCTTAAGCAGAAATGATAGCGGTACATTATTGGTTACATGAAAAAGTGCCAATCTTATCGATAATTTTATCATTTTAGCCAAGAAGACTCCTTCCTCAAGGAACGCGAAGTGAGTAGGTGGGGATGAATTGGCTTAGGACAAAGAATATCAGAATTTTGGGGAGTTCAAAGTGCTTGAGCGTGGTATTATCCAATTTTTTTCATTGAGAATGCATAAATACAAACAAAACCAGTAATACATCTTTTCTGTATCTTACTGGTTTTGTTAAAGGTCATCTTAAATTGTAGCTAGTTCAACGTAATTTTAAATTCTGAGTTCGGTGCGCCAGCAAATACAACCGTTCCGTTCTCCGGTAGTTTTACTTTGTTGTAGTCACTAACAACCGTAAAATTGACGCACACTCCATTCTCATCATACACCGCGAATGAACTTCCTGATGGCAACTCTACATTCATTGTTTTCCCTGCTGCCGTTTGCGGGATCGTAAACCATTTCGCATGCCCATTTTCTTGCAGTGTAACTTTCGATAATTGACCTGTATCAAGGGATTTTTACGTTAGATTCAATGACGTATAAAATGCTGGCCATCTCCATATATTCATTACCATCCTCTGTATAGAAATGAGCTTCCTTTGTATCCCTCCCATTCATCACGGGAATCTGAATTTGATGCGTCGCCGTATTCGGACCTGTAATTTTTTTGCCCTCCCAATAGCCATCTTTGAGCGTAATTTGTGTGTTAAGAGGTATTAGCTTTCCTAGATAGTTTATAGAATTAAATGTTTCGTTAACGAGGTAGAATTTGTCGCCCTCGCGCTTGGCCCATGCAGCAGCTGTTTTCTTCGGTAACACATTGTTTTCTAAATTCTGGGCTAAATAGTGAGTCAGCAGCAAAGAAAAAGAAGGAACCCTACCCTCACAAGGAAACCTCTTTTTTGTTCTATCTGGGGATAATTAAGAATATTAGCTTGATAGCAATGGAGTCACGCTACATACCCATCAACTTAAGAATATTCACTCCCCCAAGTGCAAAAAACGTTATTCTCCTAAACAAGGCTATTGTTTAGAAGAAATAACGTTGCCACTTAAATATATTTTCATTTTCCATACTGATCACGCCTCTTTTAAAAAGTTATAATATCAGTATGTCCAAGTTTACTAGACTTGGTGCATATATTTTGAAATTCCGCACCAGAACCCTCAACTTTTTCTTTATGCACTTTTCCTCAAATATTATAGAAAAATCAGTTCTAAAGCTTATTATCTAATAAATAATTACAAATGAAATTAATGCCCTAAAATATCTATTTCTCCTTTCGAAGCATATCGAGAATGAAAGTTCATTTTGTTTCTGTTCTTAGCTTGATGGGCATGGCTCGATTCCCCTTTTGGAGATTAATCGTAAATATATGAGCGATAATCCCCCTCATATTTCAATAAACATAAGGGGGGATTATCGGATTACAATATTTATTTTTGGTTTCTTGGTTTTATGAATCCTATAAATGCGCTACTAATTAAACCTAATGCTATAAGTAAATAACCAATGGGTATTAAATAGAATGCTTCTACAAGCGTACCATCTGGTGCGACTGTAGATCCTACGATATTAGAGCTAACTATACACCCGATCCCTATAAATATAGATAGTAAGGTTAAAATATATTTTGTCATTTTATAACCTCCATATGTAAGGTTTTTTATGTACAATAACAATATTGTTCATTAAAAAACCTTTTAATTTATTTTTGAACTCCTACTTCTTTAGATATTGTGGCATCTTTGTAATAAATTTCTTTAAGTTGAGCGACAATCATTATGCTGATAACAACAAGCAAGAACCAAGAACTAATTTTACCAATTTGCACAAGACTCCAAGAGTCTTGTTGATTCGGATATTGCCATGCTCCCAAAAAAGTGGCAATATTTTCTGCGATCCATATAAAGAAGCCAATTAGGAAAAATGAAAAAGGAAGTGGCATTTTATATGTATTGTTTCGCACGGTGAATTGCACATAAGTTTGAGCAAAGACAATAAATAAAAGAATTGTCAAAATCCAGCGGAGATCTAAAATAAAATGATGTGTGAAAAAATTCAAATAGATTATCACCCCAAGTGGGATTGTCCATATATATTTCGGCCAGTTATTCATTCTTAAATGAAATTGATTCCATGCTTGGCAAATATAACTGGCAACACTTGCATACATAAAACCGCTATATAGTGGGACTCCAAAAACTTTTGTCCACGCTTCTTCTGGATATGACCATGAACCTACATGAACCTTATATACTTCTAATAGAAATCCGATAACATGGAACACACTAATCACTTTTAATTCGTTTTTTGTCTCTAAATTGTTTTTGAACATAAGATATTGCGTAATGAGACAAATAAGTAGAATAAAATCGTAGCGATGCAATCCAGGAATTACAATTATCTTTGAAACAGCAAGTGTTACAAAAATAACCACTGGAAAAATGCAAGATAAGGCTTGATAGTAACCAAAATATAAAAGATCTCGTATATATTTCATGTTTTCACCTTCTAATTGAGTAACGTCCTGTTCTAAGTTGACCTAAAGTACATCACGTTTTTGAAATAATGTACTTGATACAATGAGTAATACTCCAAAGTGTATGATTACAAAAATTAATGATGTTGTAAAATTGAAATCTGTAAATAGTGGCTTTGCTCCACCATTAACCAGTACATTACTGTCGTACATCTCTAAATTCAAATGAGATAATACAGAAAATTGTGCGACTTCTTTAAACGTCTTAAGCAATATGTTATTTATTAAACTTTGTGAGAAGAAAATAACTAGCGTAATAATTAATGGTAATACTGATTTTCTAAAAATATTTGCTAAGAAAAAGGAAAATGTTGTATAAAATAATATTGGTAAAGTTTTATAAATCACTATTTTTAGTAGCATACTAATCGTTAAATCTTCTGTTTCTCCACCAAAGATGATAAACCCAATTAGCATGGAAACCACCAAAGAGATAAAACAAGCAAAAATCACAGTAAGTATAGTTGTTATATATTTCGAAAACAGTATAGTGATTCGTTTTCTTGGACGAATAAGCAACTGTTTAATAGTTCCTTTCTGGAACTCCTCTGAAATGATTCGAGTTGCAAGCGCTATACCAAAAATTGTAACCAGGGTAGTTACCATTTCAAATGTCATGTTTGTAAACGATAGATAACTTGCAAATCGCTCTTTAATTGGGAGCCATGAACGGATAGCAAATACCGACACAATTTCTAAAGCAACTAAGAATCCTATAAACATATAGGTACCTTTTCTTGCATGTAGCTTTAGTATCTCATTTTTAATTAATTTAAACATTATGATCTTCCTCCCTCTGTAATTGCTAAGAACTCCTCTTCTAATGTTTTGTTTTGTACTGTTACACCGTAAACTAGTACATCAGCATAAATAAGTTTTTTTATAATTTTTGGGATTTCTTCTTTCTTTACAGATACAAGGATTACATTCTGTTTCAATACTTTTCCTTTTATAATCTTATTTGCTTCATTTACCGCATCAACTTCTAAAGCAACTTCGACCTTATCTTCATTTCTTTGCTTTTCATGTAAATTATATGCTTGTACAAATTGTCCATCTTTTATAATAACAACACGATCGCACATAAGTTCAATTTCACTCAATAAGTGACTGGAGACGATTACTGCGATACCTTCTTCTTTTGCTAAACGTCGCAAATAATCCCGAATTTGACGAATACCTGCAGGATCTAATCCATTCGTTGGTTCATCTAAAATTAAAATCTTTGGATTATGCAAGAGCGCTTGTGCAATACCAAGACGTTGCTTCATCCCAAGTGAATATGTTTTTACCTTCTTATAAATTGCTTCCTTTAAATCTACAAGTTTTATAATGTCAGCAATACGTTCTTTGCTAATTGGTTCAGCTGCCATATTAGCAAAATGCTTTAAATTTTGCATACCTGTCATATACTCATATAGTTCAGGGTTCTCCACAATTGCTCCAATTTGCTCTAAAGCTTTTTCACGATTTGTACGAATATTATGACCACAAATGGTAATATCACCTTTTGTCATCGTAATAAGACCGGTCATCATTCGAATCGTTGTCGTTTTTCCACTACCGTTCGGCCCAAGAAACCCATATACTTCGCCCTCTTTCACTTCAAATGAAAGACCTCTAATAATTTCATTTCGTCCAATTTTTTTATGGACATTTTCTAATTTTACAACGACGCTATCCATTTTTTCCTCCTTCTAATAAACTTTGATTTCTCTATTAGATGACAATAATCAAAGTTTGTTATGTTTCACTTTTTTGATGATTGAGATGATAGCCATTAACAAAAATGCAGTAATACCACTAAAAATACAAACAATACTTAATGGAATTAAGAAGAAAGGTTCCGTTAAGGTTCCATCTGGTCCTATTTTTGAACCCATCATAAAATAACTAACCATGCAAATGGTTCCTAGTAATATTGATATACAAGCTCCTAGACACATTTTTTTCAAGATACACTCTCTCCTTCATTAACAGAGTTATTTTTTTCGTACTCTAAAATATCACCTGGTTGACATTCTAAAATTCCACATATTTTATCTAGCGTTGAAAATTTAATTGCTTTTGCTTTTCCATTTTTCATTATTGAAACATTTGCCATTGTAATACCCAATCTTTCAGAGAGTTTTGTAACACTCATTTTTTTTTTCGCTAACACTACATCAAGGTTTACTATGATAGCCATTTTTGACACCTCAAATCGTTAGGTCGTTATCTTGTTTTATTTCACTAGCATTTCTAACTAAATTAGAAAGAATGGAAGTAAATATCGTAATAACAACAGCGAAAAATAGAATTGGTAACAGTACCATTAAAACAGTTGTATTGTAACCTCCAGATATCAATAGATATAGTAACGCAAAGACGTATAAAACACTTTCAATCACTGATAAACTACTTATTCTTCTTAACCTATCAGCATTTTTAAGAGTAAAGACTTGGTCGCAACCAATATCGGAACATATCTGCCATCCCAAAACTAATGCAATAAAAAATGGAATTCCAGTCATCCAAATGAATAAAATAAAAAATGGAACTTTAGTAACCCAGATAAAGATAATAAAAGGATCATATAATTCCTTTAACTTTTCTGAATGCACTAAAATGTCTCTTCCTATTTTAGGACCAATATATACGCAAAATAACAAACCGAAAATCCAGCAAAAAGCAATTATTAATTTTAACCAAACTGATAATTCTTTCTGTTTCAAAGAATCCCTCCTCTTAGCTAGTTATCAATATAATAATTCGAGAAACGTATTTTAGTCAATAAAAATTTATTGTTTATCAATAAATAAATATTGTTTTAAATATTTTTCTGAATCTCACGTGATAACAGTCGCTAAGAATCTAGCTTATCCTATAGCAATTGAACAGTTGAAAAAAGAAAGAAGCATACCTGTCAGTATGCAACTTAGATAACAAAAATAAATAAGACTATCGTTTTATTAAGTAACGCGTACGCCTTATAACGGGACTCAAATCACTTAAAGTGGATTGCTTCTGCTCCCTTTGGTGATATTCCAAGTCCTTCATAACTTGAGTTTCCTTTTAATTTAAATATCTTCCAAAAAACTTTCGTAAATGTTACAAAATCTATTCAATACATTTTAATAAGAAACTTTTCACATATTAACGTAAAAGTTTTATTTAGCAGTTAATTCAATGTCGAATTTATCAGAATTTTGTATTTTTTTGTTGTTTTATCTTGTTATTGATGTTAAACTTATACTTACAAAGAAAGAGATCAAATAGGAAACTTCGCTTTATAAATTTTCTGATTTTTCAGTTTTTTTATATTTTACTCCACTCCGTTAGATTGGCATGTTTGTGTATTCCTTCCCTACTCTTTCTTTGTTGTATCCTTCATAAGAAAACAATTTGTTCCTATCCAAGTTGTTTTCTTTTTTTTATAGTTAGTTTATTATTTTTATTAATAAAAATAATATTTTGGACTAATCACCACTTAATATTCTAGTTCGCTGTTTGAAGTGGGAGATTGTTAGGTACTGAAACTTATTGGTTTCTAGTTCATTAGGCTATTCCCGTAGTTCCTACGGCCAGGAGACGACTGTCCCCCATCTTTTAATCAATTACTATTTCTTATCACCTATTTAAATAGATACAAAACTTATACACTTTATTTATTAACACTGGTTGTACATTGCTTTCTTGTATGATGCCCTCATTATATATCCCTACCAGTATTCATTTCCTATCTAAAATTAATGTTTCTTACATTTAATATTTTAGTGAAGGATCTATTGTTGGAAAAAGATAAAAAAGAACTGAATTTTTTTCAATATTCATTTCCCTTTTCCAAATAACAAGTCTAATCACCGCATAATTCATAGAATTTCCTTTCTATTTTTCGATATATTTACTAAGGGGGAATATGGCATGCTTTTTACAGGGTTCATCATTAATCTATCTATTTTTGCATTCTTAGTTAGTACATCTATTTTTATTCAAGTATTTATAAGTAAAGTAGATTCTAAATCATTTCATTTATTTTGTGGCATTTACGCAGGTATCATAGCTGCCATTTTAATGATTTTTAATTTTAAGCACATGGGATTGTTTTACGACCTCCGAGTCGTTCCACTAATTATTTCGTTTATTTATTTTGGTCGTACAGCTGGCTGGATTACATTAATGTTTATTTTATTTATGCGTATTTTCTACCTTGGTGGTGATTGGGGACCAGCTTTAATAGCATCTTTAGGAATAGCTATTATATATACTATATTCAAAACATATCTAAAAGATATCCATCCTTTTAAAAGTGTTTTTCTTTATCTAGCTGCTTATCTAGTTATAATCCATATTGTATTTGGATTCTTTTTTCCTTCTATACCACTTATACTTCTTAACATCCAAGGTACATTTTTTATATCATGCGGACTCTTAATTGGTATTTTTCTTATGGAGTCGTATCAAAAGTTATATGTTTTAACACAAAATTTAGCCAAAGCGAATGAAACATTACTAGAATCAAAGCGAGAATTAAAGGATACCGTACACCAATTGCAAGGAGGTATTTTTAAATTCAAAAAAGTAGGGGGGAATTTTGTCCATACTCTATGTGATGGACAATTATTTTATCAAAACGGGTTTCACTCTCAGCAAGTCGTAGGTAAATGTTTATCTAATATAGATGCTTCAATTATCCCATTTCATTTAATTCCTCTACTATTAAAATATTATCAACAGGCATGGGATGGTGAAGAAGTAACTTTTGAACTACCATGGCCAAATGATGAGGCTACGATACTTTTCTCTCTTAGACCTGTTAAAAGAGGGGGAACAGTAGTTGAGGTAGTTGGTTCTACTGTTGATATAACGAAAAGAATACATGCGGAAAATGAACTGAAGGTTACAAAAGAGCGACTAGAGTCATTTATTAATCATAATGTGGATGCTATCACCATATTTGATTTAGATGGAAATTTGTTACAAGCGAATAAAGCTTATGAGAGAATATTTGGTTGGTCAGAAAAAGAATCTGTAGGAAAAAAATTACCTTGTGTACCTGAATTTTTAATAGATCAAACTTTAGAATATATAAACCAAATTAAAAATACCAATATGAATGACCCAATTCTTACCCGTTTTGAAACTGTTAGACAAAGAAAAGATAAAACTCTAATTGATGTAAGCCTGACAATTTCGCCTATTTTAGATTTTAGAGGTAATGTAATTGCTTTATCAGGAATTTGTAGAGACATTTCTGAAAGGAAACAAGCAGAAAGAAAACTGCATCAATTACACCAGCAATTAAGTGACAGTGAAATGAAATACCGTGCACTCATCGAACAAGCAACTGATGCAGTATATGTAGTGGAACTGAATGATAATGAATTACCAACTCGCTTTATCGAAGTAAATCCTGTTGCGTGTAAAAGATTTGGATATAGTAGAGAAGAACTTCTTTCGATGTCATTCCCTAGTAACGTTACACCAGATTCTCCAATGGTCCAAAGAATCATAGAAAAAATTAGAGAAGGACAAACATCTTTTACATTACAAGATGAATTTGTTTTTCCTAGAGGAAAAAACCTGACAATTGAATTTTCTGTTCGTGTGTTTAACTTGAATGGAAAAAAAGTTTTCTTAAGCATCTCTCGAGACATCACTGAACGGCTAAAAACAGAAGAATTATTACGAAAATCGGAGAAACTTGCTGTAGTAGGTCAATTATCCACTGCAATTGCTCATGAAATTAAAAATCCTTTAACAGCAATGAAAGGATTCATACAGTTATTGCAATCACTGGGAAATAAGGATACCGAGCATTACATAGATATAGTGTTATCAGAGATTGAACGTATAGATAGTATTACTAACGAATTTATGACATTAGCAAAACCTGAGGCATTAGAAATTAAAACTAATGACCTGAATGTATTAATGAAACAAGTTGTAATGTTACTTGAACCTCAAGCGACAATGAATTGCATACAAATTAAAACTCAGTTTACATCTGATGCTTCATTCATACTTTGTGAATGTAATCAATTAAAGCAAGTTTTTATAAATATCTTAAAAAATTCAATTGAGGCAACTTCAATGGGAGGGGAAATATTGATTCAAATCGAATATGCACCTGATCAAAATCAAGTAAACATTCGATTTACTGATTATGGGTGTGGAATTGAACAGGAACGTATACCTTACCTAGGAGAACCATTCTATAGTCTCAAAGAAAATGGTATCGGTTTAGGATTAATGATCTGTTATAAAATTATTGAGAAGCACCAAGGAAAGATATTTATTGAAAGTGAAGTAGGAAAAGGAACAACAGTCAATATAGATCTACCTATATCTACTCTCTGAGGGTGGATTAAATGAAAGTAAACACAAAAAACACAATTGATTATACAAACTTAAGAAATCTAAAATTAAGACCCACACATTTTGATTAAACTTTTTTCAAAATGTGTGGGTCTCCTCTATTTATAAAATCAATATTTACAGCAATACTTTGATCAAGCTATAATTCAAACCAACATAACAAGTCTTTTTATCTCATTCGTTGACGAATAAATACGAATCCAGCTAAAGCCAATAACAACATTCCAGCAATATATGAAATCATATCCATTGATGTTCCACCTGTTTTAGGAAGCCATACTGATGTCTTAGAATTTTCTTGAGTAGGTGGATTTTTTGAATCTATACTTGGATCTTTTGGATCCGTACTTGGATCTTTTGGATCCGTATTTGGATCTTTTGGATCTTTTGGATCTGTATTTGGATCTTTTGGATCCGTATTTGGATCTTTTGGATCTGTATTTGGATCTTTTGGATCCGTACTTGGATCTTTTGTATTCGTGATGTCATAACCATGTACCTCTGATTTATATCCATTCACTGGTTGTTCTTTCACTTCATACTTATATGCATTTCCTTCGGCATCATATGCCGCTAAGTCTGTAAACGCATATTTCCATTCATCTGCTGCGCTCACTTCTTTTGTCGCGATCACTTTGCCATTTTGTAGTAAATCTACCTTGATCATTGTCGGACGGTCTTTCGCATTATCATCCTTCCATGTCTTCGTTCCTTCTACTTTTGTTTCGCCTACTTTTGTATTTGTAATGTCATAACCTTTTACCTCTGATTTATATCCATCCACTGGTTGTTCTTTCACTTCATACTTGTATGCATTTCCTTCGGCATCATATGCAGCTAAATCTGTAAACGCATATTTCCATTCATCTGCTGCGCTCACTTCTTTTGTTGCGATCACTTTGCCATTTTGTAATAGATCAATCTTGATCATTTCCGGACGGTTTTTTACATTTCCATCCTTCCAAGTCTTCGTTCCTTCTACCTTTGTTTGGCCTACTTTTGTATTTGTGATGTCAGTACCACTTACTTTTGATTCATATCCTGGTACTGCTTGTTCTTTCACTTCATACTTGTATGCTTTTCCTTCTGCATCGTATGCTTGGAGTTTTTCAAACGTGTACTTCCAGTTTGTTGCCGCTGTTACTTCTTTTGTATCTACTACTTTACCGTTTTGTAGTAAGTCTACTTTGATCATTTCCGGACGATCTTTCGCATTTCCGTCTTTCCATGTCTTCGTTCCTTCTACTTTTGTTTCGCCTACTTTTGTATTTGTGATGTCAGTACCACTTACTTTGGATTCATATCCTGGTACTGTTTGCTCTTTCACTTCATACTTGTATGCCTTTCCTTCTGCATCATACGCTGCTAAATCTTTGAATTCGTATTTCCAGCCTGTTGCTTTGCTTACTTCTTGCGTCGCAATCACTGTACCATTTTGTAAAAGGTCTACTTTGATCATTTCCGGACGATCTTTCGCGTTATCGTCTTTCCATGTCTTCGTTCCTTCTACTTTTGTTTCGCCTACTTTTGTATTTGTGATGTCATAGCCGTGTACGTCAGATTGGTATCCCGCTACTGGCTGTTCCTTCACTTCATACTTGTATGCTACTCCATTTGCGTCATATGCTTCTACATCCGCAAATGCATATTTCCAGTTTGTTGCCGCTGTTACTTCTTTTGTATCTACTACTTTACCGTTTTGTAGTAAGTCTACTTTAATCGAGCTTGGACGATCTGTTGCGTTGTTATCGTTCCACGTTTTTGTTCCTTCTACTGTTAATTTCGCTACTTTTGTATTCGTAATGTCATAGCCATGTACCTCTGATTTATATCCATCCACCGGTTGTTCTTTTACTTCATACTTGTATGCATTTCCTTCGGCATCATATGCCGCTAAGTCTGTAAACGCATATTTCCATTCGCCCGCTGCGCTCACTTCTTTTGTATCAATTACTTTACCATTTTGTAGTAAGTCTACCTTGATTGTTGTTGGACGATTTGTTGCGTTTCCATCCTTCCACGTCTTCGTTCCTTCTACTTTTGTTTGTGCCACTTTTGTATTTGTAATGTCATAGCCATGTACCTCTGATTTATATCCATCCACCGGTTGTTCTTTTACTTCATATTTGTACGCATTTCCTTCGGCATCATATGCCGCTAAGTCTGTAAACGCATATTTCCATTCGCCCGCTGCGCTCACTTCTTTTGTCTCAATTACTTTACCATTTTGTAGTAAGTCCACTTTGATCATTTCTGGACGATTTGTTGCGTTTCCGTCCTTCCACGTCTTCGTTCCTTCTACTTTTGTTTGCGCCACTTTTGTATTTGTAATGTCATAGCCTTTTACTTCTGATTTATATCCATCTACTGGTTGTTCTTTTACTTCATATTTGTACGCATTTCCTTCGGCATCATATGCCGCTAAGTCTGTAAACGCATATTTCCATTCGCCCGCTGCGCTCACTTCTTTTGTATCAATCACTTTTCCATTTTGTAGTAAGCCCACTTTGATCATTTCTGGACGGTTTGTTGCGTTTCCGTCTTTCCACGTTTTCGTTCCTTCTACTTTTGTTTGCGCCACTTTTGTATTCGTAATGTCATAACCATGAACCTCAGATTTATATCCATCTACTGGTTGTTCTTTTACTTCATACTTATATGCATTTCCTTCGGCATCATATGCCGCTAAATCTGTAAACGCATATTTCCATTCGCCCGCTGCGCTCACTTCTTTTGTATCAATTACTTTACCATTTTGTAGTAAGTCCACTTTGATCATTTCTGGACGATTTGTTGCGTTTCCATCCTTCCACGTCTTCGTTCCTTCTACTGTTGTTTGCGCTACTTTTGTATTCGTAATGTCATAACCATGAGCCTCGGATTTATACCCATCCACCGGTTGTTCTTTTACTTCATTTCAGAATTACCCCAAAATGAAAAAAAGAACTTTTTGTTACAAATTAACACAAAATTTCGTTCTGGAGGTACTGAAAAAATTTTGCCTGATAGTGATGGAATGGGGCCTCTATAAAAAACCCACAGTTTACATTCAAACTGTGGGTTTTCGACGTACAATGATTTATCAACTTCTGTTTTTAGTCTTTAAAATCTGCAACAGAACCAGGATCCCCCCTCAAAGTATAAATCTCAAGGAGGGGATCCGTTTTTTTATTTACTTATATACGTACAGCTGTACCACTTACAGCAACCATTAACATTCCATCACGAACTACTTCGTAATCTACGTCAACACCAACGATAGCGTTCGCACCTTTTTGTTTTGCAAGTTCTTTCATTTCATCCATTGCGATATCACGAGCTTCTTTTAGCTTACTTTCATAAGAACCAGCACGACCACCGACAACATCACGAACAGAAGCGAATAAATCGCGTACAATGTTGGCCCCCATAATAGCTTCACCATTTACAATATCAATATAGTCAATAATTTCTTTACCTTGAATTCCAGACGTTGTTGTTACAATCATGTTTGACACCCTCCTATTTTTTTATAATATTCAACTGCATGTGTCTCTCTATGACATATGCAATTAAATAAAAGGAATAAAATTGTTTAACATATGTATCGCTATAACATATGCAAGGGATCTATTAGAAATAAGATACGCCGCAGTAAGCATCACCGTGCCAGGTAAATAAATAGCAATATCCGAAAGTTGGTTCGTGTGAAGAAGTGTAAAAATTATAATCGAAACGATGGATGCAATAGCAGTACCAACATATTCCGAAAAACGATTTACTAATATATAACGAAATATAATTTCTTCAATTATTGGTCCTATAATCCCAAATACAAGTAATGTGAATATAATAGGCATCTCTGCGCCATTTGTAAGGATCTGTTCTTGGTTCTCTGGCTGACCTGTATTTAGAAAATGCATAATAGAATTTTCCACAATTATCATAAGTAAAACTACCATAGGAATGCTTACTATTTTCAAAATTGTTTTCTCTTTAAAATAAGTAAAACTTTCAATAATTTCTTTCCTAAAGAAAATGATTCCTACAATAGCAGGTACAGTCAAACCGATGGCACTAAGAGCAAATTCTGATTCAACTAAGTTGCTGTTAGTTAAAAGGGATATGCCAAATAATATGAACAAGCCAATTTGAAGTAGTGCAAACAGTATATAAATTATTAGCATAACAAGTTCTTTTGTATTCGTTTTTATAAAGCTCACTTTATTACCTCCATAATGAAATTACTTAGAATCTTTGATTTTTCTTGTTGCATTAGGTTCTCCTTCTAAAATATAATTATATAAATGCCAAACCGGACGGTTCGGTTCGAAAACTAATGATACTATAAGTTTCTAGTTTTTTAAACCCCTTTTATAAATTATTAATAAAATAAAAATAAAAGCAAAAATATTAAGATGTTCGCATAGTTAAGAAAAGGGTAGTTTTTAATGTTGTTGTAATAATTGAATATGAATTTGAAAGGATGTACATCATGATTTTAGTTAGTTCTTGCTTAGCTGGAAAACCAGTAAGATATAATGGTACTGCATGTTTAAACGATACAATTCAAAAATTAATTGATGAAAAGAAAGCGATACCTGTTTGCCCGGAGTTATTAGGTGGTTTTGTTACACCGAGAGAACCAGCTGAAATCTTGGGCGGAGATGGATATGATGTTTTAGAGGGCAAAGCAAAAGTAATGGAACGTTCCGGTAATGATGTGACGGAATTATATATAAATGGTGCCATGAAGACTTTAAATTTAGCACAAGAAATGCAAGCTAGCCATGTAGTTTTAAAAGAATATAGCCCTTCTTGTGGCAGTAAAGAAATTTATAGTGGTGAGTTTGTTGGAAAAAAGGTAACAGGAGTCGGCGTAACGACTGCTCTATTAGAAAGTAAGGGCATTAAAGTTATATCTGAATTAGAATTAGATAAATTAATTAATAAAATATAATATTAGAGGGCAAATTTTAACAATTCGCTTACCGAAATTATCAAACTTTATTATAAAAATAAATAGCTTGTAAAATTTCAACTCACGCATTTTAATCAAATTTTTTTCAAAATGCGTGAGATTTTTTTGTGATGAAATCAATGGTTTCGCTTAAATTTTAATCAAACTTAATTTCAAACCAACAAATTCACTTATTTTACATGGATAATATAATTTGATTAACTTCTTTTCAAACTGTATTGTTTGAGATTTTCATAAGATAGGGATTGATAAGATATTTCTGTTCCGAACTTATTTATACTTACAAAAAAATCAAGAAAATAGAGGGTAAACATTACCTAGAATATTAGGATCGTTTTCATTAGGAGGATTACAAAGCATGACTAAAGTTGATAAGGTAAAAGAAAAAATTATTGAAACATCTTTATATTTTTTTAATACTAATGGGATAACTCGCACATCCATTCAGGATATAATGACAGCCACTGAACTACCGAAAGGATCTATTTATCGTAGATTCAAAAATAAAGAAGAAATTGTTCTTGCTGCCTACGACAAAAGTGGTGAAATTATGTGGAACCATTTTCATAAAGCGATGGAAAATAAAAAGACAGCAATCGATAAAATCCTTGCAATTTTCCTTGTATATCAAGATGCAGCTAATAATCCTCCTATTGCTGGAGGCTGTCCATTACTTAATAGCGCCATTGAAAGTACTGGAGTATTTCCAGAATTACAAAAAGCAGCAGCACAAGGCTATGATGATACAGTAATGTTAATGGCCTCTCTCATAAAGGGAGGAATAGAGAAACAAGAACTTAAAGAAGATATAGACATTATATCACTCGCTTCTTTTCTTGCATCTTCAATGGAGGGAGCTATTATGGCAAGTCGCGTATCTAACGATAATATACACCATCAATATTTTATTGAACAAATAAAGTATCATCTTTACTCTTATTCTAAATAAGTGAGAACTTGCATCGCCTTCATTCAATTTTTATAAACTTAAATTCAATAAATACTCCTCATAAAAAGTATCTTCTGTTTATGAGGGGGAGATATTTTTTTAGCAGAGGTAGCTTACAGAAGAAATAGGGTTGTTTAATTCGAAGCACATAAACACAAAGTGGCCCATCACATACCCACTTGGACCTATGTTATCTGAAAAATGGTTAGGCAAAATATTCATTAGACGAATAGCAATTACAGGTATTTTTGAATTTGGTTTCAGTTTATCACTCACTGTATTTACATAATACGAAACTTAGGGCAAGTAATTGGAATTTCTGTACCTAGTTTATGGCTAAGTGACCAACTAAAGAAATTCAAGCTAACTTTGTATCTATATAACGAAAAAAACGCTATTCTTTTTGTAGAAAAATACAGAAAGGATGGCGTTTTGTATGACTCTATCGATTCAAGATGAGTTTCATTTATTCGCTGAAGAATTACAGCGATATCTATCCCCAAGCATCCTTCAACAGCTCGCACAGGAGACGGGTTTCGTAAAACGTAAAAGTAAATATGGCGCACGTGATTTGGCCGCTTTATGTATTTGGATTAGTCAACACGTAGCAAGCGATTCTCTTACTTGATTATGCAGTCAGCTTTATACAAATACAGCTACACTCATGAGCCCAGAAGGACTGAATCAACGCTTTAATCCAGCAGCTGTCGCATTTCTTCGAGAAGTCTTTACTTCTCTTCTCACACAAAAACTCTGTTCAAATCACTCACTTTCTGCACATATAATCTCTACTTTCAATCGTATCCGCATTCTAGATGCAACAGTGTTTCAACTGCCTGATCAATTCGCTACAGACTATCAAGGTTCCGGTGGGAGTAGTAATACGGCAGGCGTAAAAATTCAATTGGAATATGATTTGCTTAGTGGTCAATTCCTTAACGTGCAGCTTGGACCAGGAAAGAATAATGATAAAACATACGGTACCAACTGTCTTGAAACCGTAGAGGTGGGCGATTTGTGTTTACGTGATCTTGGTTACTTCGATTTAGGAGACTTACAAACTATTCATGATAAAGGAGCTTACTACATCTCGCGGTTGAAGCTGAATACACGGATTTATATCAAGAACCCTGAGCCAGAATACTTCAACAACGGTATGTTAAAAAAGCAAACAGAATACATCCAGCTCGATATGACACAAATGCTGTCTGGCCTAATCCCTGGTGAAACGATGGAAATCCACGAGGCATACATTGGCCAAAATCAGAAACTTCCAGCACGTGTCATTATCCATCGTTTAAGTGATGATCAAACGCAAACACGTCTGAAAAATCAAGCGATACGTGAAAAGAAGAAAGGCATTGTCATGAAGGATAAAAGTAAACGTTTAATGGGCATGAATGTGTATATCACGAATACGTCGCTAGAAGAAGTACCGACAAACTACGTGCATTCATTATATTCACTGCATTGGCAGATTGAAATTTTATTTAAAACGTGGAAGTCATTCTTTGAAATTGATGAATGCAAAAATATAAAAAAAGAACGCCTAGAGTGCCATTTATATGGACAACTCATCAGCATTCTCCTCTGTTCTTCTACGATGTTTCAAATGCGTCAGTTTCTGCTTGAAAAGAAAAAGCAGGAACTGAGTGAATACAAAGCGATTTATATAATTAAAGATTACTTTCCGTTACTGTTTCAAGCGATAGCTTTTGGCACAGAAGAACTTTTAAAAATTCTGCATCGCCTTTATCAACTACTCAAAAAGAACGGTCGTAAATGTCATAGGCATAAGAAGATGACCGTCTTTGATATTCTAGGGATTGTGTATAAAACGACAGTGAAGCATAGACAAGCTGCCTAGCGAAAAAATCGCGTTTTAATAGGCTTCTTTAGCATGCCTACTTTTATATCAATTGCTAGTTTTGAAACACGGATCATTTCGTAACTAGTAATTTACTTGGTTAGCTTGATGGGCATGTGGCGGTACCCCTTACTTTACAAACAAAGAGGAACTTCTAGAGCAAGTTATAATTGATTATTATATAGCTTGCCAGTCCTTTAGTTATCCGCAAATTAAAGCTCAAACCACCCCAGAAGGAATGCTCCAAACGTATATTGAATCGAATCTAAAATTTATAGATGAACATCGAAAACATGTATTCGCAGTTATAGAAATTGTTTCAAATGAGAGGACAGATGAAGGGAAACTTCGGTTTGCAGCAGACCATGATGAAACTATTTTTCTTCCCATTAAAAATATTCTACGTTTAGGGATGCAAGAAGGGGTGTTTCGAGAATTTTCCGAAACGGCCTTAAGGGTGATGGCATTAACAATCAGGCATGCCATAGACGGATTTAGCCTCGAGCTAATGAGGAATCACGATCTAAACGTTAAAGATTACACTAAGGAACTTATTCCAATCTTTGAGCGGACAACTCAAAAGTAACATATCACCCTGAAGAGGGGGAAGGTCATGATATTTTATGAGGTTATTTGTTTTTGCTGTAAAAGTGTATTTCGAGTAAATGAAGGAACTGAAAAATATAAGCAGTTCAAGGAAAATCCAAAAGGGAAATATTGTTGTGACGAATGCAGTCATAAAATAAGACTTGAAGCAATTAAACATTTTTTTAGATAGGGGCACTATCTACTTCTTATTTTTGCTAGTTTATAATGTCTAACATAATTCATCTTAAAATGATTAAATTTTTTAATAAATATTGTTTATCTATTCATAAAGGAAAACTCCATTTTAATCAATCTTTTGACAAAATGGAGTTTTTTTATTTGTTGTTAAATAAGGATCGAAGGATATTTTCTAATCAACCTTTATTTTAAAGCTACATTTTCTGACAATGTTATCTGCAAATGATACAAGTTTGTTCTTATAAAGTGGAGTTTTATATTCTTTTAAGAAAAACTTAAGAATCCTCCTCGATATTTGTTAAGAAATAAAATTTATACTGAAATCTACTTCACACCAAATCAAATGATCGAGGAGATAAAGATGCAATTTATTACATTTTTAAGTGAATTTATAAAACACCCAAAAAACACAGGTGCAATTGCACCAAGCTCTAATATATTAGCAAAAGCAATGGTAGATGCAATCGATTTTGAAGTGGCAAAATGTATTGTAGAATTAGGGCCCGGAACAGGATCTTTTACGAAAGAGATTATGAAGAGGAAAAAGAAAAGAACAACATTTATTCTAATTGAAATTAATGAAGTATTTTTCAAAAAGTTACAGAAGCAATATGAGGATGATGCAAGTGTCGTAGTCATACATGGGTCAGCTGAAAATATTCAAAGGTATGTGGAAGAGTTACAAATAAAAGGTGTGGATTATGTATTATCAGGATTACCTTTCACTTCCTTGCCAAAAGAAGAATCATCACGTATTTTAAATAACGTAATGGAGTCGTTACGTGAGAATGGTAGGTTTATTACCTTTCAATATTCACTTGTCAAAAAAGGATTTATTGAAGACTTTTTTCCAGATATCCAATTAAAAAAAGTTTGGTTTAACTTCCCACCAGCCTATGTCTTTAGCTGTAAAAAATCGGTGAGGGGAGCATATGCATAATGGAATTACATGAATTATTGTCTTATATTGAGCAGTATGGTTATACCGCTTTATTCTTCTGTTTATGGCTCGGCATTGTTGGTATGCCAATTCCAGATGAAATGATTGTTATGAGCGGTGGTTTTGTATCATCAGTGGGTATATTAAGTGTAATTCCAGCCTTTTTGTTAACTTATTTAGGAGTTGTCTCTGGACTTTCTTTAGGTTATCTATTGGGCAAAGTATTCGGTACCAAGGTACTTGATAAATTAATGAAAAAGAAAAAGGCAAAGTATTTGCTACAATCACAAAAAATGATTGATAAATACGGACATTATGCATTAGTAACCAGCTACTTTATACCTGTCGTTAGACACATTATCCCTTACTTAGTAGGCATGAACAACATGTCCTATAGAAAATATGCTCTATATTCATATACCACGGGGTTTGTGTGGACACTTGTTTATTTTTTACTTGGTTCCTTATTTGGAAATCATATAGACACAATTGTAAAAATCACAACAGAATACGGTATTTATTTTGGTGGTATTGTCCTTATCGTTGCTTGTATTTGGTATGTATATATACAAAAACGAAGTACTACGGTAAGTAAATAGAGAAAAGCATAAGTTTTGGAAATTACATCGGAGGAGATTTTATGAGTAAAGAAACAATAATGGTAGTGGATGATGAGAAGGAGATTCGAGAACTCATCGCCATCTATTTAAAAAATGAGGGCTATAGGGTCTTGCAAGCTGAAAATGGAGAAGAAGGGTTAGAACTACTAAAGAAAAACGAGGTGCACTTAATTGTCCTTGATATTATGATGCCCAAAATTGATGGTATCCACATGTGTATGAAGGTGCGAGAAATAGCAGAAATGCCTATTATTATGTTATCTGCAAAAACGCAAGATATGGATAAAATTTTAGGGCTAACAACGGGTGCAGATGACTATGTTACAAAGCCTTTTAATCCATTAGAACTCATTGCTCGAATTAAGTCACAGCTTAGAAGATACATGAAAATGAATGGTGGAATAAGCTTGCAGAATGAAAACGAAGTTGAAATTGGAGATATGAAAATCAATGTAATGACACATAAAGTAACTATCGCCGATCAAGAGGTAAAATTAACTCCGAGGGAGTTTGCTATTTTAGAATTACTTGCTCGCAATCAAGGGATGGTAATGAGTGCAGAGCAAATTTATGAAAGAGTGTGGAAAGAGGAGGCTTTTCAATCTGATAATACCGTGATGGTACATATTCGGAAAATACGCGAAAAAATTGAAGAAAACCCGAGAAAACCTCGTTACGTTAAAACTGTTTGGGGAGTAGGATATAAAATTGAAAAAGATATTTAAATTATTTCATCCTTTTAATAATAAAATTCAAAGGGTGTTTAAAAAATTGCAATATTATATTTTAAAAAGTATTAGAATACAGCTTATTACAACCTTTTTTCTCTGTGCATTACTAGGGTTTGTTGTATCAAGGGCCGTAGCTCCACTTGCTGAAGGAGCAAATTCAACAGCTTATGTTGACTACAGTACGGGTATGCAGAATATTAACCTTCAAGCAAAGCAAATTGCAGAAAAAGCAATAAGTGAGAATAAAATAACTAGCCTGCAAGAAATAATTAATACTAAGGCCGAAGAGGATACAACGGCTTTAAAAGTATTGATTACAGATGAAACTGGAAAGGTTTTATATAAAACGAAGCAAGCGCAAGAAGTAGAAATTAATTTGCATAATACAATTAGTAATGTAATGAATTTTGCAGTAAATCAAGTTGAATTTAATAAAGATGCTTCAAGTACAGAGGAAATACGTAAAGAGTTCCTCACCTTCTATCCAATTACGGTTGAAGATAAAAATTTATATATGTTTGTAAGTGGGATCCCAAAAGGATCTATTACTTATGATATAAAAGAGGGAGTTTTCCCAACACTTTTGGGAGTTATTGTATTTATTTTTTCTTTCTTTTATATTACTAAGAAAAAAATGAAAGAGATTGAAGTGATGGTACAAGGCGTAAATGAAATTGCAAAAGGAAACTTAGCATATCGAATTGAAGAGAAGGGACAAGACGAGATGGCTTTGTTAACAAAAAATATTAATCAAATGGCCGAAGGACTTATGGTGAATATAGAAAAAGAGAGGGAAATTGAACGACAAAAAAATGAATTGATTACAAATGTCTCGCATGATTTACGCACACCGCTTACTTCCATAATGGGATATTTGCGTTTATTACAAGATGCAAAGTATGAAAACAGAGAACAATATGATGAGTATATAAAAATTGCTTTTTCAAAATCTGAACAACTCAAAAATTTAATAGAAGATTTATTTGAGTATACAAAATTAACGAATGAGAATATTGTACTAGAAAAACAAGAGATATGTATTAATGAAATGTTAGATCAATTAATTGAAGAATTGGTTCCACAAGCTGAAGAACATGGTCTTTCAATTAAGAAAGAGTTTCCAGAAGAACGAATACATGCTGTAGTTGATCCGGAGAAAATTGTTCGTGTATTTGATAATTTATTAATGAATGCAATTAAATACAGTAAGGATGAAGGGGAAATTAAGGTTTCTCTACAACGACAAAAAGAAACCATTCAAATTTCTGTGAAAAATCCAAGTGAAGAATTTACAAAAAAAGAGCTGGAACATTTATTTGAACGCTTTTATAAAAAGGATCAGTCAAGAAGTAGAGTTTCGGAGGGGTCTGGCCTTGGACTAGCAATTGCTAAAAGCATTGTTGATATGCAAGGTGGAGATATTCGAGCTGAATATGAAAATGGGCTGGTACAATTTATTATTACGTTACCTATTGCTGCAGAATAATATCATTTTTCTATTATTTTTCAAGGAGACCGGAACATATTAAGTATGTAATAGTATTACAAAAAGAACCCTTATAAGAAGGGTTCTTTTTTTTGCAATGTGAAATTTTTTGTTAAGAAAAACTTAAGAAGCTACCTCACTTTTTGTTAAGAAACGCTCTTTATACTTAGAAATGTGTTAGAGAGTATATCCATTCTAAAAGAATAGATGATATCAAAATAAATTATATAAGAAAAGAAAGGTGGAAAAGAAAATGAAAAAAGCATTGCTTGCAGTTTCAGGATTAATTGTTGTAGGAGGTGGATTATTAACTTATGTAGGAGGAGATACAATAGATAGATTTAATCCACTAGTGGAAGAAAAAGATGTATACGTTCTTACAGAAGGTGAAGCGAAACCTGATCCTGAACACGATGGTAAAAGTTATTATTATGCCTTAGACGGGGTTGATGAATTAGGAGATGTAAATACCATCAAAGTAGGGATGCCTGGTAAGGATGAGTATGTAAATTCTTATTTAAAAGTACATGTAAAAGGAAAATATGTTTATAAATTTGAGAAAGTACAGGAAGAAAATGTTCCTGAAAAAGCAAAAGAAAGATTGAAAAATAAATACTAGATATTTCAAGTGAAAAGAAAAGGTAGGAGAATATGATGAGCAACTCAGTTGTAAACGTAAAAAATGTTCAAAAAGTGTACGGTAAAAAAGGTGAAAATCAGTCACACGCTTTACGAGATGTATCGTTCTCGATTCAAGAGGGTGAATTTGTTGGGATCATGGGACCATCTGGTTCAGGAAAAACAACATTATTAAATGTAATTTCAACATTAGATGCAGCAACTGGAGGCATTGTTGAGATTGCTGGTATCGATATCACAAAAATGAAACAAGGAGAACTTTCAGATTTCCGTTCTCAAAAATTAGGTTTTATCTTTCAAGATTTTAACTTGCTCGAAAATCTATCAATTTATGAAAATATTGCGTTACCACTTTCATTACAAGGCATTTCTTCTAAAAAGATTGGACCGAAAGTAGAAAAGGTAGCGGATATGTTAGGGATTTCGGAAATACTTCAAAAATATCCATCTGAGGTATCTGGTGGACAAAAACAACGTTCAGCAGCAGCACGTGCACTTGTACATGAACCAGCAATTATTTTAGGGGACGAGCCAACAGGAGCGCTTGATTCTAAAAATGCAACAAGCTTATTAGATGCAATGAAAAACTTAAATGAAAAACAAGGTGTATCTATTATGATGGTTACGCATGATCCATATAGCGCAAGTTACTGTCAGCGTATTTTATTCATTCAAGACGGTGAGCTATATAAGGAAATTCATCGTAGTGGTACGCGCGAATCGTTTTATAAAGAAATTTTAGATGTGCTTGCAGACTTAGGTACACAAAAAGGATAAGAAAGGAGGTTTAGCATGTTATTTAAGCTTTCTATGTCAGGACTAAAGAGTAAGATGAAAGATTATACCGTGTTACTTATTGGTCTTGTTATGTCAATTTCAATTTTTTACATGTTTCAAACATTGGCTTTAAATAAAGCATTTGTTGAAGCGAATACTACTATTCGGTCAATCGGCCCTGTTTTTCAAGCTGGCTCAGTTCTATTAGCAATCATTACATTCTTCTATGTTCTATATGCAAATTCTTTTTTAATGTCTCTTCGCCAAAAAGAATTTGGAATGTATATGATGTTAGGGGCAAAAAAGCATAAAGTCACAACCCTTATGTTTCTGGAAACAATTGTGATTGGAGCAGTGTCCTTAGTAATTGGACTTACAGTAGGGGTAGGATTATCTCAAGGAGTAGGTAAACTCCTTATGAAGCAATTGGACTTCACCGCAGATGGTTATCAATCGTTTTATATACCATCGATGTTAGTTACTTGTATGTTTTTCTTGGTGATATTTATACTATCTGCCATTATGAATAGTGTGAAATTATCACGAATTTCTGTTCTGCAACTTGTACATGCAGACGCTTCAGCAGAACGCACAATAAGCAATGGAAAGCGGACTTGGGTAATTTCATTCTTAGCTATTCTTTTATTAGCAATTGGCTATGCTTCCATGATGAATATGAATAAATTAAAAGAGCAGGGTCCTTTCATTGCAATGTTAACAACTACAGCAGGAACATATATGTTATTTGCTTCTGTTCTTCCGATTATTATTAAGAAGTTGAAAAGCAATAAAAATTATAGTGAAAAAGGCCTTAATGCTTTTACATTTGCCCAATTAAACTTCCGTATTAATAGTTTAACAAGGGTACTTGCTACAGTAGCAATGTTGGTAGCACTTGGTGCCGGAGCAATTTCAGGGGGGATGGCTTTCAAAAATGACGTAATGAAATCTACTGATAACCTTGAGATATATGATGTAGTCATTCATAATCCAACAGCAGAAGAAAAGAACATTTTAGATGGTATTACATTTAAAGAAAAGAATGAATATCGTTATAAAGTAGATGAGAAATATATATATAATCTAAAAGAAGATTTAGAGAAAAACCGTCCACTTGTTCAAGTTGAAACAGAAAAAAAGGGTAAATATAAAGAAAAACGTGTTTCTGAGAATCTTCCTGTAGGAGCAATTTCAGTTTACGGTATAGAAAATAAGGAGAATATAAGTGTCATTCCAGATGAGTGGAATCAAGCCTTAAATCGCATTCATCCAGGTTATTTAGGTAATAATGACAAAATAGATAAAATAGTAGATCAAAAAACGTACGATCAAATACAAGCAAAAGAGAATGTAGCGTTAATTGGGAAAACGGATGATTTTGTATCATATTTAGACAAGTGGAAAAAAATTGATGAATTACAGTTAATTAAATATAAAAATGTTACAGCTGAGGACATTTTCAGTAAATATCAAATATATAATGGGCTATTTGCTAGTGCGAGTGGAACAGTATTTATGGGATTCTTCTTAGGTATTGCTTTCCTTGCGATGATGGCAAGTTGTTTAATGTTTAAGATCCTTTCCGGTGCTTCAAAAGACATTGTACGCTATGAAATGCTACGTAAAATTGGTGTCCGTCATGAATTATTAACAAAGTCTATCTATAAAGAGCTATTCTTTGTATTCTTATTCCCAGCTATAGTAGGAATTGTACATGTTCTACTAGGTATGAATATATTTGGATTTATATTAATCGATCCATACTTCCGTATTTGGTTACCAATTCTAATTTTTGTGGTTATTTATTCAATTTACTATTTCGTAACAGTTCAATTATATAAAGGAATTGTATTACCGAAAGAAAGGTAATACAAATAGAATGTCTAGCTATGAATAAGTAATTACTTCTAGACTTTTGATAAAAAGATTAAGTCTCAAATCAAAGATTAATTTTAAAATAATAAAAGTATGTCTTATATAAACAGGAACGAAGTCTTCAAATAGACTTCGTTTTTTTCCTTATATAATGAAATTTAATAATTGCGAGTAAATTAGTAGATTTGCTATTAAAAATCATTTTATAGATGCAATTAGATATATAACTAAATCAATTCCTTTATAAAAAAGTACTCACTTTCTTGTCCTAAAACAATGATAGGAATAGAAGTATCCACTTTCTTGTCTAAAAAGTATCCATTTTCATGTCTTTCTACAAGAGGGGGGGAAATACATTACACTGCGCATTTTCATCTTCACGTTAAATCCTTATTTAACGTGAAGATGAAATTTGTAGGAATTTAAAACCCTTTTGTTAACTATCAAAAGAGAGTTTAAATTCTAATTAAAGTATAATTCAAACTATATATTTATTACATAATAAATATCAAAATGAAGTGAATTTAATATAAATTTTAAATCACTATCTATTCTCAATGAAAAAAATAAAAGTTCAGCAATTTTGTATTGCTGAACTTTTATTCCTTATTCTTTCCTATTCTGCCTAAACTATCTTTAATAGTTGTTTCCCCAAGTTGAGTGTATAACAAAGCTGTATCTTGACTGGTATGCCCAAGTTGTTGCATCACTTGCAATGAGTCTTTTTCTTCCATATATAATTTATTTGCTAATGTATGTCTTAATTTATGAGGGGACATTCTTTTTCCATATGCTTTAGTATATTTTTCTACTATATCTTGGATAGCCCTAACAGAAAGAGGCTGTGCAGTATGTTTATACCTCGATAAGAATACATTTTGTAATTCTTTCCCTGGAGCATATTTACTATCTCTGATTTCCATATACTTTTCAAGATCATTCAATGCAATTGGGGTAATCCATACAGAATCTTCTTTGTTTCCTTTTCGGATTACATCAATTAGTCTTTCTTTTAAGTTTATATCTTCCATACGAAGATCGGCCAATTCGCTTACTCGAATACCACTACCAAGAAAGAGGGAGAGAATAGCTACATCACGATCTTTATCTCTTAGGAAATAGAACAACTGATGTTTTGTTAAAGATTTTTCATGTTCATATTTAACGTAATTCAAAAATTCTTGATCGTCATCATTATGGAATATTTTAGATCTCATACGCTTTGCACGAGCATTTAATGTTTCTTTATCTTTATGTATTTCTATTTTAGCCATTACATTTCTATAAAAATAACATTCGCCATCTTCATTCTCTGATAGGGAGGTAAGGTACTTAAATAAAGACTTTAAGGCCGAAATTTTTCTATTAACAGAGGAATTCTGCATGTTTTGTTGTAATTTTAAGAATCTCATAAAGTTTTCAACATCTTTTTTCTTTAAATTCTCCAGATCAGAGAAGGATATGTCTTTAATAGGTTTTAATTCAATAATTTGTTCGGATAATAACCAATTAAAGAAGACTCTAAAATCATATACATAATTCAGTAGGGTGGAGGGAGAGGCATCATGCAATTCTTTGTACTCCACAAATTCTTCTATGTAAAAGGGCATTTCATTTAGATTCTCGTATAATTTTTTACGATGTACGGATTTTTGACGTTGCTTGCTGTAATCCATAAAAATCACCTCATATATACTATAGCAGAAAAAATACACGAACACAAGTTCGCGTAAAATTCAATTTTTATACAAACTTATTTACATAATTAAATTATGGAATGCTAAAATATGTTCAAAACTGAATGGTATGTGTAGTTAGTCAAATGAAAATTATAGCTAACTAAATGATAAATTTGTATAAGACCATAAAAATTAGTGCAAAAACTACATATAAATGTATGTAAAATAAAACAATTTTTATATATAAATTCATACAAAAAATCAATATATGAAAACAGTTAAAAATTCGTTATCTAACATGAATTGGTTAATTTAATCATGATTATAAAGAGTTAAATAGATCAGCATAAGAAAAACTTTTATAAATTTAAATGTAATTTACTATAAAATTTTGCAATGAGTAATTTAGTATTTGATAATTTCTATATAAAATATGAATTATATGGACACATACCAATATGCGAAGATCAATGCTAACGAGCTCGAAATCCCTAAATACTGTACTAGATTTTTATTTATATGTCTTATTGTTCGTAAAAACGGTATTTCGTGCGAAGTTTTAGATGTTTGTTTTTTGCCTCTTTATAAATGCATCATTCACTTCCCTTTCGTCATTATGAATATCTTTTAGTTTCAGATACATTCAACTATACACATTAATATCGATTACACGGTTGTTTCTAAGACATAGCCAGTATATTTGCTTTTCCTAGCTTGATGGATGTGTGGCGGTACCCCTCTTAGTTGTATAAATGATAGTAAAAACAAAAAAGACATAAATTAACGTAGATAGATAATTTATGTCTTTTTTAACTAAAACTAAATTATTTTATGAATTAGTTTTGTGAAGTCTGGTAGTCTTTTATTTTTTTGTTAATAGCAGCTGCAATGAATTCTTCAATGGTAGTGTTGGTTTCTTCTACTATTTTATTAATTGCTTGATATTCTTTGCTAGAAAGTGTAACTGGTTTTGTCACGCTACTACTATCTAAATATATACTATTATTTACACGCTTTATTAATTTTCCTTCTATTATATATGGTGTTAAGTATTCTATCCATTCCATTTGCATACCCATAGGTAATTCAATAAGAGATTGACGTATATCAAAATACCAAAAACCCTCTTCTTCTGAAATCTTTAGGTTTCTTGGTGATACGTACTGAAGGATTAAATCAATCAATTGGAAAGAATTGCTGCGTAATTGATCGGACTTAGGTAAACGGAATTTAACAAACCTTTGATGATGACTACGTGGTTTAGCAGGTAGATCGTATGCTGGTACAAATCCCGATTTAATAGCTTCATTTAAGGTGAACTTACTTCCAAATTCATCAATCAACATAATATCACCACGCTTAGGAATAGAAATGACCCTTGCTATCGTATTACTTTGAATATATTTATGGAAAAGGACTGTATTATACTTTTGTGAGTATGTATATAGCGTGTTTTCTTGATCAAATTGTTTTATAACTTGAAGTAACTCTTCTTCTCTAATGAATTTAGTTTCGCGGTTACGATGTTCCCGTATAGTAGCGACTAATTCCCCATCCCCTAACCATTTTTCTAATTGATATGTGCTTATACCATATTTTTTACTAGCTTGGTAAAGGGTAATACCTTCGGTTTCTCTTCCCTTTTTAATTGTTTCCACATCTTCTCTTTTGAAAAGGAAACTTCCATCTAAACGCCATGTATCCTTGTTGATTGGTACTAATTCTTCCTGTTTGATTAAATTATTAACAACGAAATTACTAACTTCTAAATATTCTCTCACTTCGTTTGTATTCATAATCATTTGCTGATTTTCATTCATATTTCCTCTCCTCTTTTATTTCATTTATATGTATTTTACAAATTATTTAAGTCTAATTTTAATTTAAAAGAATATATAACTTTAATTCATTATACCATATTTGAAGTTTAATCTTTTTACATAATTTAATAAAAACGATTTATATTTACTAATTAAATTAATTTTTATATTCATTTAAAAATAATAACAAAACAGTTATATAAGTTAGATTAATATAACCATAGAAAATGGGCGTTTTTCTATGGTTGATATAATTTTTCATTTTTATAAAATTTAATTTTACTATGTAACTAATTTTGAATGTACTTCAGTTATAATAATAAATATAAAAAGAATTAATAAGGAGTTGAAGGATAATGATATTTGAATTGAATTCAATTCATAATGAAACTTCTTTAGAAAACATAGAGAAACAAAAACAAAAATTCACAAACATAATTGCATTATGGAATCGTGATTATATAAATGAAGCTGAATTTAAAAAAGAAAATAATGAAAGAAAAGATATCTATACATATGAGGGATTTTCTGATGAAGAGATATTATATTACTACTTGAACCGGCAAACGCATTTTGATCAAGAGAAACGTATCAAAGATGCTTCTAGAACTCTATATGCACGTGATCTAAGTCAGTTTTACTTCTTTGTCAAACAAAGTACGGATTTTTTGCAGAAAGATGTAACAGATTTTGAAGTTGGACAAGTCTGGAGGAATTTAAGAAAACGGCATATCCGTAATTATCAAAAATGGTTATCCCAGGAGGCAATCGCTTATCAATCAAAAGAAAAGTACAAAGCATCTACAATTAGTAGAAAACTTGGTGTGATCCGTTCCTATTTGAAATGGCTATATGAAATTCAATATATCCAGTGGCCTCTTCATATAGAAATTTTAAGTACGACGGTGAATAAACAATATAAACCAAAGCGTGAGTTATCATATGGAGAAGTCAAGCAGCTTCTTCATTATTATAAGGATAATGAAATCAATTATGCCTTACTATCGGTGCTATCTACCACAGGGTTACGTGTTGCGGAAGTAGCGCATGCAAAATGGGAAGATCTTGAATATGATGATATACGTGGACGTTATTATTTAACAGTTGATACAAAGGGAGATAATGAACGGATTGTTTCTATTAATAATGAAATTTTTAATCGCATTGTTGCGTTCCGAATCCGTAGGAGATTACCTATAGATATAGGAAATAAAAATGGCGGGACCATTTTTCAAACGAAAAACCATACTGCTTATAGAGAAAATTACTTATCACAATATATTTCTAAGATTATAAAGGAAACCAAGTTACCCTTTACAGAGAATATCCGAATTACTCCCCATTTCTTTAGACATTTTTATGTACAGTATTTATATGATTATAAGGGACTTGCCCCCCATGTAATAGCAGCTGCAGTAGGGCATAAAAATGATAGAACTACAAAAGAAAATTACTTGAAGCAAAGACTTACTAAAGATAATGATGCAGGAAATTTAATTGGTGATGATGAATTTTAATACGTAATAAATATATAATAATTAATAGGGGAATTTGTTGTTATAAGGTTTTACCCGCACTTTTGATTTGAATTAAAATATTAGAAAATAAAGTTAGATTTCGTAGTATATGGCTATTACTACTTATGAAAACTTATTGGGCACTAACCCTAGTTGATAAATAACTTAAAAAAGAACCTGTTAATAGGTTCTTTTTTTGTTGCTATTTATTTTTTTCTAAAATACGTTCAACCTCATCAATGTCTAATTTGCTGGCTTTAGCAATCGTTTCAAGTGGTACACCAAGCTCATGCATACCTTTAATCATCTGTATTTTTCCTTGTTGAACGCCTTCTTGAATTCCTTCTTTTTTTCCCTCATTACGAGCATGAGCAAACTTTGCAGCCTCATCCATTAAGGCCTTTTCTCTTGCTTCATATGCTTGACGGAAAGAGGAATCTTGACTCATACGTTCCCACTTATTCATTGCTTTTTGTAAAATCGGATCTTGGTTCATGGCAATGTCCTCCAATGTTTGTGTGAGATACTCATCTTCATTCGCTGGTAATAATAATAGCCAACGAACAAACGAGTCTTCCCATGGATTAACTTTCTCTTCTCGCCATTGCTGTAGTAACTTTGGAATCTCTACAATATGAACTTCTATATCGTCACTTAATAACTTCTGTTGTTGTTGATTCCAAAGGATTCCTGTTGTATGAAATGCTTCATATTCTGGAAACATCACAAAATTTAACAAGTTTATGGTAATCGTTTTATGAAGGGAGCTATAAGGCATTCCTTTTTGCAATTGTGAGCTATAAAGCCTTCCCCAATAATAAAGGCTTCTTTTAATCATATCGTGATTGTTATTCAATTGAATTTCAACATTTACCTTTGTTCCTGTATTTAATGTAGCAGAAATATCTAAAATCGATAATTTATCTTCTTCATATTCGCGATGCAAATGTGGATCTTCTAATTGTAGGGAAACAATAAGTGACTCTAAAGAATCTTTTAATATGGCATTTAAAAAGGCAACTAAAATATCTTCATTCCCATTTGTGCCAAATAACTGCTTAAATGCAAAATCGATACGTAAGTTTACTAATGAATTGGACATGGTTTTCCTCTTCCTATTTTAGACTATATCTTTACCTTTATTGTACATAAAACCAAAGCTTATATGCAAACAATCCCCTTTGATTTATATAGGGATTTAAGTATTCTCTTAAAGGGATACTGCCACATCGCTATCAACCTAATAAAGGAAAATACCCCATGCCCATCAAGCTAATACAATAAATAATCCCCAAAACGAAAAAATTCGTTTGGGGATGTTCTTATTTTATAATTGATAGATATAAAACATAAATTTTCAAGAAAAGTATTAACGATTTGCAAATTGGGTTGCTATATCTGTTGCATCTTCTTTATTTAAGTGGTAAATGGAATCATCTCCTATACATTGAACATACGCTTCATCAAAGTATGGTTTCACACTAAAAAATAATACTTTGAATTTGATTTTTTTACCATCATCTAATACAAAGTCAATGTTACGTTGAGAAGATTCCTCAAAAAACTTCTTCTTCCAAAAATCTTTTTTTGGTACAACATCTTTCTGACTACTTAGTTTTTCAAACACTGATTTTGCTTCTTGGCCATAATCTCTAAATGTACCTCCAGCAACAGAATCAGTCTCTAAGTATTTTATTTTTGAAATCAGATTAGGAGTTAAAGCACTCTTATTCTCATCTCCTACTAAAGACATGTACATAAATATAAATAAAAATATAACTAATAATCCTAATATGATTTTTTTCATTTATTGTCTCCTGTTCTAAAAAAATAGTTCCTGTCTATCATACCAAAAATAGGGAATGTGCTTTAGAATTTATAAAAAATATAATTAGGATTAAATTAAAACCTTTGAAAAATCCTGTTATAAAAACGGAAAAAGCGTTAACCTTTCTTTAGAATCAAAAGAAAGGATGTTTTTATAATGTGCTTTTCAATTCAAGATGAGCTGCAATTGTATTCCCAAGAGTTACAACGATATATGTTACCTGATGCTTTAGAGCAATTAGCTAAAAATATAGGATTTGTTAAACGAAAAAGTAAATATCGAGCACAAGATTTAGTAGCTTTGTGTGTCTGGTTAAGTCAAAATGTGGCTCGTTCTTCATTGACACAATTATGTAGTCGATTAGAAGCTAACACCGGTATTTCTATGAGTCCTGAGGGACTCAATCAACGTTTTAACCCTCAGGCTGTTAAGTTTTTACAACAACTCTTAGCACATTTACTTCACCAACAATTTTGTTCTTCTAGCAAGATTCCAACTTTGTATACAAACTATTTTCGACGTATCCGTATATTAGATTATACACATTTTCAAATTCCAGATAAATTCACTTCTACATATCAAGGTTCAGGTGGTAGCGGTCAAAGTGCTGGAGTAAAAATTCAACTAGAGTATGATTTACTAAGTGGTCAATTTCTTCATGTTCATGTAGGATCAGGAAAACACAATGATAAAACTTATGTTTCTACTTGTTTAACATCCCTTCAACCGAACGATGTATGCATACGTGATTTAGGATATTTCGACTTAAAAGATTTACATACTATAAGCGAGTGTGGTGCTTATTTTATTTCACGATTAAAGCTTAATACACGTATATATCAGAAGAATAAAGAACCTGAATACTTTAAAAATGGAACCATAAAAAAGCAATCTGAGTACATCCAATTAGATATGGAACAATTTATTGACCAATTACAGTCCGGTGAAACATATGAAATTCCTGAAATCTATATTGGAATGTATCAAAAGCTTCCTGCAAGACTTATTCTGTATAAATTAACTGAAACACAAATGAAGCGAAGACAAAAGGATTTAGCATTTAAAGAACATAAGAAGCAAATCACCTATAAAGAACGCAGTAAGCGGCTTAGTGCAATTAACTTTTACGTTACAAATATTCCATTGGAATATCTGCCAAAAGAGCAAGTATACGATTTTTACTCCTTACGATGGCAAATTGAGCTTATTTTTAAAACATGGAAATCATTTTTTCGTATTCATCAATGTAGTTCTGTAAAATTAGAAAGACTAGAATGTCACTTATACGGGCAATTAATAAGTATCCTTCTTTGTTCCTCTACCATGTTTCAAATGCGCCAACTACTCCTCATCAAGAAGAAGCGAGAATTAAGCGAATATAAAGCAACTTATATCATAAAAGATTATTTTTCACTTATTTATCACTCTTTGCAAAAAGACACCCAAGAATTAACAAAGATATTGTTGCGTCTGTTCAATCTTTTACAGAAAAACGGACGAAAATCCCATAGGTATGAGAAGAAAACAGTTTTTGATATCTTAGGCGTCGTCTATGACTTTTCCCTGTCTCACAATCATGTAGCGTAATTCAAAAATTGAAACCCGATAGGGTTTATTTGGTATGAAAATCTTTAAAGAGCTTACACTGGATTTTTAGAAAAAAGAAAAAATCTCACATGAGATTAAACTTGCATAACCTTAGCTTGATGGGCATGGGAAAATACCCCCAAAACGAGAAAATTGGCATCTCCAGGTGAAAATATACATTTTTTATTTTGGGGCAACTGATTGCCATTCTACTTTGTTTTTCTACCATGTTTCAAATGCGACAATTACTTCTTATGAAAAAGAAATGAGAACTGAGTGAATATAAGGAAATATATATGATTAAAGATTACTTTCTTCTTCTTTTCCAAGCAATACAGAAAGACACCCAAGAGCTATCAAAGATTCTAATTCGCCTGTTCAACCTCCTACAGCAAAACGGGAGAAAATCTCATCGATATGAAAAGAAAACAGTCTTTGATATATTAGGTGTCGTTTACAATTGTACCATGTCTGATAATCAAGCGGCTTAATTCAAAAAATGAAACCCGTCAGGGTTTATTTCGTATGCAAATCTTTAAATTCCCTACATGTATCCTCTAGAAAAAAAGAAATAACCTCTACTATAAGTGACGTTGTATGAGCTTAGCTTGATAGAGATGTGGCGGTAGCCCTTAAAGGGATACATTTTTAAAGGAGGAATTGAATGATAAGAAATAAAGGAATAATAAAAAAATTAATATTCTGAAAATAAACATTTACAAAAATATTTATTTGAATTAAAATGCGAGATACAAGGATTCGACATTATACGACAAAACGAAATTATTTTTCGGAATATTAAAACAACTAAGAGGTGAGGTATCTATATGAATCTATTTCGAAAAAAATCTATTTCAGCATTATTAGCACAGTCGGAACAAAAAGGGGCATCTTTGAAAAAAGAACTTGGTGCTTTTGATCTTACTATGCTCGGGATTGGCGCTATTATCGGAACTGGAATTTTTGTTCTTACCGGTGTTGCTGCAGCAGAACACGCAGGACCAGCCCTTGTTTTGTCGTTTATTTTATCAGGTTTAGCCTGTGTATTTGCAGCATTATGCTATTCTGAATTTTCATCAACTGTACCAGTATCCGGTAGTGCTTACACTTATAGCTATGCAACATTTGGAGAATTAATCGCTTGGATTTTAGGATGGGATTTAATTTTAGAATATGGATTAGCTTCCTCAGCTGTTGCATCTGGTTGGTCAGGATATTTACAAGGACTATTAAGTGGATTTGGTATTACATTACCTACTGCTTTAACAAGTGCATATAGTCCAGAAGCTGGAACATATGTAGATTTACCAGCAATCTGTATTATCTTTCTAATAACGCTGTTATTAACAAGAGGTGCCAAAAAATCTGCACGCTTTAATGCTATCATGGTGGCTATCAAACTATTTGTCATCTTACTATTTATCGGTGTGGGAGCTTTCTATGTAAAACCTGAAAACTGGACACCATTTATGCCGTTTGGCTTCTCTGGTGTAACAACTGGAGCTGCAACTGTATTCTTTGCTTACATCGGATTCGATGCTGTATCAACAGCTGCCGAGGAAGTCAAAAACCCACAGCGAAGCATGCCAATCGGTATCATTGCTTCTTTAACAATTTGCACGATTTTATATATCGTTGTTTCATTGGTTTTAACTGGAATTGTACCTTATGATCAGTTAGGTGTGAAAAACCCTGTTGCATTTGCACTACAATACATTCAACAAGATTGGATTGCTGGTTTCATTTCTTTAGGAGCAATTACCGGAATTACAACCGTATTACTCGTTATGTTATATGGTCAAACACGTTTATTTTACGCGATTAGCCGAGATGGATTACTACCAAAAGCACTTTCTCGTGTAAATAAAAAAACGAAAACACCTGTTCTTAATAGCTGGATTACTGCTACTATGGTTGCTTTCTTTGCTGGTTTCGTTCCTTTAAATAAACTAGCTGAATTAACAAATATCGGTACATTATTCGCATTCAGCGTAGTTTCAATTGGAGTAGTTATTTTACGTAAAAAACAACCAGAACTACCGCGTGCTTTTAAAGTACCCTTTGTGCCATGGATTCCGGCTTTAGCGGTTCTATTCTGTGGATACTTAGCATTACAACTTCCAGCAACAACATGGATTGGTTTTGCAGTGTGGCTTGTAATTGGACTGATTGTCTACTTCAGTTACGGTTACAAAAATAGTACGCTACAAAAGGAACAAAAAGAAGACGTGGCATAATGAAAAAGCTGTTGTCCCATTAGGGAAACAGCTTTTTTCGTTATGATGCAAAAAATAAGGTAATTGTTAGATTTGGTGTAGATTATGAAGTGATCCAATGCTTACGTAAGCGATACGGCTATACAGGTAAAAAACTAGTAACAAAGCATCTTGATGTTTATGAGATGCTTTGTTACTAGTTTCTCTTCTCCCTAATCTCCTACGAGGCCATATTTTTTTATTGAAATTTTCCATATTTTATTTTGTTTATTTATTCTGTAACACCAGATTGGGTTACTTTTACATCAGCTGTTACACGAAAAAGTAAATGTTTATAGGATTCTTCCCATTCTTGACTGTTCCATTTTCTCACATGAGTTCTACCAAGCTTTCTAAGTCCTATAGGATCTGTGCCTTTTTTTATAAATCTCTTTATCAATGTAGTTGCTTTTTTTTCTATTTCTGTTTCCATGATTTTTTCTAATTTTTTTATTTCTTTAGGATTATCTAGATTTTTTGTTTTTGTAAATTCTTGAATTTCAGCTTTAACTTGAATATGAGCATTTACGAATGGATGCTTACTATTCCCCTCCATCTTATATTTTGTTCTAGCCTTTATATTCTCTATCGTGGCATAGGTATTTGAAGAACCAGGTAGTTTGAATTGGTATGTACCTTGTTTAAAATTATCAGTCAACAATTTAAATACAAATAAATCTTTAGGTTTCACTGTATCAACCATTTTACATCTTTTAAAAAGGGCTATTCCATTTAACTCCAACACGTTACCTTTTCTAGATATCATCGGTAAATATGAATCTCTCGCATCATCATAAAGTTGGTTTAAAAACATAAAAAAATTTGTTTTTGGTTGCGTTCCATTGTCCATATTTTGCTCCAGTAAAGAGGATAAATAGGAAGCAATTTCTTTTTCTTTAGAATAGTTCCCCTTTAATAGTGATTCCCCTTTTACATTTGTAATTGCTAAATAAATTGCATTTCCTACACTAGGATTTCGGTTCAAAGTCTCTAAAATTTCCTGCATTCCCTTTTCAATTATTTTTTCATTAAATATAATAACACGCAATTGCCCCAACTCTAGAGGTCCAGAAGATTTTTCAGATGCTCTTGCAAGAACTTCTCTACCAGTCTGGCCTGATGCTGAATAGATTTTCGTTTCACCTTCCCCGCCTCCTTTATAAGCTGAAATCGCAAAGGTTCCTTTTAGCTTACCTTTTGCTTCGGTATCATATGCCGCAACTTGAACTAAGTCAATGTCATCCACAATTTTCGTTTTAGCACAACCTATTAAGAAGACACTTACTATAAGGAAAAGTATCCATCGCTTCATGTTTATCTCCTTAACTTTATTTTGGCGGTTTGAATTAGCCATAATATAGGTAGGTATACATATATATATACAAAGCCAATTTGACCTGTCCAAGTATTTAATAAGTTAATTTTATTACGGTTATTCAAGAAAAATGATAAAACAAAGATGAACAGGATGATAACTGGCAAAACATATTTTTGCTTTATTCCCAGTGCCTCTTTTATACCACGACTTACTCCCCATAATGTAAAGGAAACATTGGGTAATATAAAAAAAGCCCAAACAGAAACAATAATGTATTCAAACCGCTCTATAAAGGGAAATTGTATAATTTTAATCATGCTTAAATATGCCCATATCGCGCTCGCTAGTTGTTTTTCACTAAAAAACGCAAGAGTTAAAATCATAAGGTATGTGTAGACAATAGTCGTTACTAAATTTGCATAGTGCGCATATTTTTGAGACGTTCTTGCCTTTTTAATAAATGGGTAGTATAACAATAACATTTCAAATCCAAAAAAACTAAACATATTTCCTTTCATTCCTTTCATAATTTCTAGGAATGAATGCTGTGCAATTGGAAATAAATTTTGGAAATCTGCATACTGCAAAGGATAAAAAAATGTGAAGATTAGAATGCTTGGGATAACGATTCCAAAGAAGCCGATTCCAGCAACTACACGAAATCCTCCAGTCACAATGTAATAACATAGACCCAAAAAAGCCCCTGCTATAATCCAAGATGAAATGGAAGGAAACATCCAAACATGTACTACTTCGATATAGGTATGTAGTGTTGTTGCACCTAACAATACAATATAAGATAAAAAAATGAAGTTGAACAATCCACCAATCCATTTTCCAAGTACGTCTTGATTGATTGCAATGATATCTCCATTACCCTGATTTAAAATCTGATATATAATCCAAATCATAAGATTAACAGATATTCCAAAAAGCAGCGTGCTAATCCACGCATCATTTCCAACTAATTTTGCACTAATCCTTTCAAAACCAAGCATACCAACCCCCATCTGTATAGTAATAATTAAAAAAAACACCATATATGGAGAGACTTGATACTCAATTGGGATCTGTTTCATAATGCTCCTCCCTGTTAATTTCAATCATCAAAATCATTTCGTGATTTGATTTTATTTTTCTCTACCTCTTCTGGATTAAAACGAAAACGCTGTTTAGATCTTGAAAAAATAGGACGTCGAAACATCGCTGAGATCGGCAAACGGATAATGCTGTCTTTCCAATCTGTAGGGCGTGCAGGATAAAAAGGGAACAAATAAGGACGTTTTAATGATTCTGTACGTAATAAGCGTGCTAAAAGGAAAGAACTTGTTAAAACAATTCCTAATAAGCCCAGCAGGTGTGCAGATATTATAAAAGGAAAACGAATTACTCGAATTGTATTACCAATTCGATATATTGGTGCTGTAAATGAGCTAAGCGCTGAAAGTGCAACAATGATAATAAGTACATTACTTGTAAGACTTGCCTCTACAGATGCCTGTCCAATTACAATACCACCTACTATACCGACAGTTAGACCCACTTTAGTTGGTAAACGTGCCCCCGCTTCTCTCAGTAATTCAATCGTTATTTCTAAAAAAAGCGCTTCAATTAATGGAGGAAAAGGTACTTTACTTCTCGATATGATTAACGTTTCAAGAAGTTCTTTTGGAATAAGCTCGTAATGATATGTTAAGATTGCAACATATAATGGAGTCGTTAAGACAGAAAACATAAAAGCAAAAAGCCTTAATAGACGAAAAAAAGAGGCAATAATCCAAGGCATGGTGTAATCTTCTGTCGTAGAAAAAAAGTCAATTAATGTTGTTGGAAGAGTGATTGCATAAGGTGAGCCATCTACAAAAAGTGCAATTTTCCCTTCTGCCAATACAGCTGCTACACGGTCTGGACGTTCTGTATTCAAAAATTGAGGAAATATAGTATTAGGATTGTCTGCAATTAACTCAATCAAATAAGTACTATCCAAAACATGGTCTGTTTTTATTTGACTCACCCGTTTTATAATTTCTTGTAGATTTTGATCATTTACAATTCCCTCAATAAATACAATTGCAACGGTTGTGTTAGATAGGGAGCCTACTTTCAATTCCTTCATTTGTAAATAAGGTGTTGGAAGCTTTCTACGTACTAAATTTAAATTTACATCTAAATCTTCAACAAACGCGATTTGTGGACCCACGATATTGTATTCAATTTCAGCTTTTGCAATATCTCTTTTTTCTTTCTTTGACACATTTATTAACAAGCCATTTAATTTATCTGTATCGAACTGAATAAGTATATAGCCGTTTAAAATACTATCCTGAATATCTTTCATTTGATTTGTTACTTTTGAATTTTCAAAGGGTAAGACAGACTGAATATCTTGTAACGAATCGAAGCTCTTCTCTTTTATATAAGTTAAAACCTCTTCATGAAATATATTTATATCGATTAATGTTCTAAAATATGAAATGACTATAGAGGAATTGTTTGAAGCGATTTCCAATGTTATAAAATCTTTAGATTTTTTTAGTAATTGCATTAAATCCTGCAAAGATTTTATAGATTCATCAGGTATTTTTTCATACGGTTTCAATTGATAATACCCTTCCTTTCAGAAAGAAGTTACATATAGTTTTTAAGAAATTTCTATTTTAAAAAGCGGGTATAGTGATATGTAAATATATCCATTGAATTAGCAATAACCTCTTTGAAAATAACTTAACCAAAATTAGTTAAAAAATGTATCGTACAAAAAAATGAGCTCATTTCTCAAAATAACTAACTTTAGAAAAATAAAATTTTCATTTAGGGGGTAGTTCAAAAGATGTGTTAGAGGATGAAAACAACCGTAATTATACAATTGTGATTCTATTATCCTATACAGGACTTCGAATCTTTGAAGCGTTGTCAATCAAAATGGTGGATTTTAACTTACAAACTGGGGAATGTATTATTCGAAACGGTGAAGGAGAAAAACAACAAGTTGTGTTGTTAAATAGTAAAGTCGTTCATGCTCCTAGAAATTATTTCGTAGAAAGAAAAAAATGCAGTGTGGTACCACATTCCCCTTATCTATTTATTAGTAAAAAACGAGAGAAACTTGTTCATACGTTTGTTATGGATATCAAAACAAAGACGTTAAAAATCTAAACCTACGTAAATGGGACTGCCTTTCTTGTCGTACACACCATGATAGGGATATTAACGCAAGTATCAATCTAAAGAATGAAGCGATAAGGCTTCTAACCGCAAGGACTGTGGAGATAGCCTAATAAATTAGAGTTCAATAGAACTCTTTACTTAGGAATCCCCCTCTTCTAAAAGAAGTGAAAGTGGGGGTAGTTCAATCATAAGGAGTCATTGACGTATTTGAAACATGCAAATTAATTGTATTAACTTTAAATAAACAGCACGGTATTAGTACATCCATTGACCTTTAATTTTTACATACGTCTCATCAATCCGCTAAGAATCCTTGATTGACTTAGGGGGTTCTGGAACAAAGATTATTATTTTTTACTTACAATTAGTAGATTTGTAATCTAGTAGTATTTCAACAATGGAATTAATAGTTTTGTTTTGGGCACTATAGTAAACCTCTAATCCTTTTCTATCATTTCTAATTAATTTTTGAGATTTCATCTTTGCTAAATGCTGTGAAACAGTAGATTGTGGGATACCCAGTATATCTACAATTTGTGTTACATTACATGCCCCTCTTATAATCAATTCTTTCAAAATTTCAATTCTTACTGGATGAGCTAATGCCTTAAAAACTTCTGCGTCTTTTTCATAATTTAACAAACTAAACATCTCCTTTTGAATCGATATATGTTTATAATATTAATAATTTATTCTGCATCATCTTTTTGATTTAATTAGTTTATTATTTCTTCAACATAACCCGGTATGCTCCAGACACTCTTATTCTCTTTTTTACTTGTATATTTACTTGCTTTAATTCATCTAAAAATGTTGCATTTGGCTTTTTCATATAATACATAATTCTAAAATCACCTTTGATGGTTTCTAACCATATGCTTGTACTTAGGTATCTTGTCTTAACCAAATCAGCGATTTCTATTAGCAGAAATTGACCTTTACCAAGGAATTGATTCCCTTCATGTACTTTCGCAAGAATCCTTTTTCGGCTAGGCCAGAAATTCCAATAGTTAATAGCAATTGTGTAAATTCTACACCTAATGTATCGACGTATTTGATACATATTAACTATTCACCAGAACCACATGTAACTAATTTTTTTCAAAGAATATTTTTCTATAAAAAACTGCAACTCTACTTGTTAGTTATGTCTAACATTTGGAGTTGCAGTTCACCAATTAGGTTATAGTTTACTTGCTATTTAGACACGTACAGCTGTACCGCTTACTGCAACCATTAGCATTCCATCACGAACGACTTCGTAGTCTACATCGATACCAACAATTGCATTTGCTCCTTTTTGCGTTGCAAGTTGTTTCATTTCTTCCATGGCAATGTCACGAGCTTCTTTTAATTTACTTTCATAAGCACCAGAACGGCCACCTACAACGTCACGAACAGAAGCGAAGATGTCGCGTACGATATTTGCACCCATAATTGCTTCACCGTTTACGATGTCTATATACTCAATAATTTCTTTACCCTGAATAGTATTAGTTGTTGTTGCGATCATTATTAACACACTCCTATAATTTTAAAAAGTTATTGTTGATGGCTATAATCCTATTATTAATTTTAAAAGCTAAATTAACTATCTAATAACCTTACATAAAGATGACAGTTCTGTAAGGGTGAAAGAAAACAACCTATCCACAAAAAACTTGTTTTCTTAACACTAATATTAAAATGCTTTCAATAGTAAAAATAGTTTTTGTAAGTTTTGTAAATACTTTTGTAATTAAAAAAAAGTACAAGCGAATCGATTTTCTGCCAAATTAGTTGCAATGTTTGTTTTCGTTCCATCTATATCCTTTTCCTCGTACCGTAAGGAGAAACTCAGGATTAGAAGGACTAGTTTCGATCTTCTGACGAAGACGATTGATATTCACATCAATGACTTTTGTATTACCTACACAATTTATACCCCATATTTTATTTAAGAGTTCATTCCGTGAAATTGGTTTCATGGAATTTTCCATTAAATATCGTAAAATAATATGCTCTGTTGGAGTTAAATCAATTACTATCTCATTCCTATATAATTCTCCTAGCAGCAGATTTAATTGAAATGGTCCCGAATGAATCAATTCCAAATCCTTTTTATTTTTTTGAATTCTTCTTAGCAATGATTGTACACGTGCTACTAATTCAATCATACTAAATGGCTTTTTAATATAATCATCTGCCCCAATTGTTAAACCGTGTACCTGATCTTTCTCTTGAACAAGTGCAGTTAATATAATAATACCTATATCTTCATTGTTTTTTCGTATGCTTTTGCATACCCGAAATCCATCTATTCCTGGTAACATAACATCAAGTATTACAATATCAACATTATGCTGTTCTAAAAGCTCAAGAGCTTTTTCACCTGTATCAGTTTCTAAAACATTGAAACCAGCACGCTTCATATTCAATGTAATAAAACTACGGATGGTTATATCATCTTCTAATACTAAAATTGTTGTCATACTCACCGCTCCTTTACTCTTGTTGATAAACGGCTATTGGTTTGATATAAGTTCTAAGATTCTGGTAGTTTATTTTCAAAAAATTGTATATACATGTGCACTTTTTTTATATGTATCAACTCCTAGGAGTCACTATATATGTCCATTAACTTAAAAATCTAGTAAAAAAACTGTCATCCTTTCTATTTAGTCTTTTAGAAAGAATAACGTGGAGCTAGTAAAGATTCTTAAGTTGGTGGACATGGAGTGGTATCTCTAGTTTATTCGCCTTATATTAATAAAGTGATAGGACTTTTTCATCCTTAATTTCATTCCCCTGTCAACTCTACGACCACATAATTTATTACGTGAAAACGAAATATTTTTCATCGTTTACTCTTAAATTCCCACGTTTTTATATACACCTCAAAACGCTTTGAATAGATAATCCAAGTTCTCTTCGGATTCACCTAAATAAAGTTGAGCCTCTTGAAACTCCCCAATTGATTAGCTGATTAATGATGCACCGTTTTTTTCTTTCTACATGATAGATGTGCTGTTCTAGTTTTTTTGGACTTTTTGCATGCTTTCAAGAAATCAATTCTTGTGTTGCCATTTCTACAAACTGAATATCAGACTCTACAAGGTATTGAATATATGCCGTTTTCGCCTTCATATATTCATCTTCATTTTTCCATCTGTGATGGCTGCCGTCGTAAAGTATAAAAAAGGAGTCGCTTTTCAACGGACTTATCAATTTGCTCATTTCATTATTCAGATTAAATATTTCTTTTGCTTTTTTATGTGCCTGTAACACTTTGTCTTTCGAACATCCCCCTACAAGCAAATAATGTGGAGTGATTAAACTCATTTTGTTATTTCCCCCTCTATTGCCCTCATATACGATCCAGAAAGGATAGGAACAAAGGGCACGCATTGAATCTTTACGAGCTAACATGATTTAAAAAGCATGAAAGGAAGGATAATCTCAAATGGCTAGTGATATATTCTAAAAAGCTGTCCTTCTTCTCACTTTGTATAACAAACACCTTAAGTTCGGATAAATGAGCATGTTCTTTATACTTAGCATTAATAAAAAAGATGGTTCCACTTAAAAATGATTATGTAGTTCTCCCCCACATGAATCCAACGGTTTCATGAAGCATTTGTTTTGTCATTTCTATTGTGAATTCTTGGGCCTGCTTTTTCGAATGGATATCCAAAGCAATCATTTCTTTCACCTTTTCATAGTTATCGCGTTTTCATATAACTAAATACAATACAACTAACCAAAATGGCATTACCATTAAAAATCCATTTCTAATCCCTATTGCAAAAGCCAAAGGATCAACATTACAGTATGACGTTGCCTCTTTTTTAACTCGCTGCAACATCTTTTTTTGGGTGGGAAGGCTCATAGTGAATCTCCTTATCTTTCAATCTGTTTTCGTTTTCCATAACAAACTACCACCAAAACAGCCTATACAATAAATCACAATGAATTTCATAAAAATTTCTATAATTGCATCCGTCATTCCTCATTCTCCTCTCCCAGGGCCTGTAATACACAAGCTATAATTAGCAAAGTAAGAATTAATAATAAGCTCCCTATATTTCGGCATTTTCTAAGCATCGGCATTCTCTCTTCATAATTAACGTTTATTTCAGAAAAAAACCAAGCTAAGAAAATTCAGAGAAGAAAAAAGCCTAATTTACCTCGTTATGAGAAAATCGGCTCTTTAATATTCAAAAGGCATAAGCAATGTAAACTTATTGGGTGTAATCTCCCAAACTTATATTCTCCTAAGAAATTAATATCTTCCTAGCCTAAAGGCGAATATTGTACGCTAGAGATCTTTTCATTTAAGAAGCTTGGTTGTTCCAAAATGCTAGCGGTAGCCCCAAATAGTAGATAATATCCTCGAATGATATTAATATAATCTCCATGCAATATCAATTCTTTTTTTATAAAAATTATAAAAAAAGAATTGATATTGGTTTTTTTATGACATTTATCGACAAATTATTTACTTTTATCAATTATCAATTTATAATAATTACAACTTAATATACATACTACATAACATGAAATAATTACTTAGTTGAGCATATAGTTATCACTGGAGGGGCTTTAAAAAATCCAAAATGCTGGACAAGTACTCATACGGATTAATTTATATAAATATAAGGGGAATGAAACTGCAGAAAAGATGTTTGATTAGTATGCTCTAGTTTAAAAGATTACTAATCAGTTGGATAATTTTAGACGATAAAACAGAGTCATGGATTTCTTGCAGAGTATGTTAGGTTGGCTATGGTGAATATACAAGATATATTTATAGATTGATTCGCGGATCCTATTTCAAAAAACGAAATAAAAACGATTTTTAATTATTGACAAGAAATAAAACTAAATATATATTAAATTATAATAATTATCATAAAAAAAATATTATCGTTTATACATAGGAGGTTCCACTTCATGAATCCAAATAATCGCTTAACAACAAACCAAGGTGCTCCAGTTGGAGATAACCAAAATTCTCGTACAGCTGGTCGCCGTGGATCGGTATTATTAGAAGACTATCATTTAGTAGAAAAGCTTGCTCATTTTGATCGTGAACGTATTCCAGAGCGTGTTGTACATGCACGTGGTGCAGGTGCTCACGGTGTATTTGTAACTAAAAACAGTATGAAGCAATATACGAAGGCAGCATTTTTACAAAATGAAGGAACTGAAACGCCTGTATTCGTTCGTTTCTCAACAGTTATTCATGGCCAAGGCTCTCCAGAGACAGCACGTGATCCGCGTGGATTCGCTGTTAAATTTTATACAGAAGAAGGAAACTACGATATCGTAGGTAATCATTTACCAGTTTTCTTCATTCGTGATGCAATTAAATTCCCTGACATGGTGCATTCTTTAAAGCCAGCACCTGATACAAATATTCAAACGCCAGATCGTTATTGGGATTTTATGACGTTAACACCAGAATCTACTCATATGATGACATGGGTATTTTCTGATTACGGTACACCAGCAAACTATCGTGAAATGGAAGGTTTCGGTGTCCATTCATTTAAATGGATTAATGTAAAAGGTAAAATTGTTTACATTAAATATCATTGGAAACCACAGCAGGGTGTACGAAATTTAAGTACAAAAGAAGTGGAACAAGTACAAGGTAAAGATTTCAATCATGCAACTCGCGATTTATTCGATGCGATTGAAAAAGGAAATCATCCAAAATGGGATCTATACGTACAAGTGATGCAATTAGATCAAATGGATTCTTTAGATTTCGACCCATTAGATCCAACAAAAGTATGGCCGGAAGATTGTTTCCCACTCATTGAAGTAGGGACAATGACACTAAATCGCAACCCACAAAACTTTTTTGCGGAAGTAGAGCAAGTGGCCTTTACACCAAGTGCAACTATACCTGGTATTGAACCATCTGAAGATAAACTATTACAAGGTCGTTTATTCTCTTACCCAGATACACAGCGTTACCGACTTGGTGCAAATTATTTACAAATCCCTGTAAACTGTCCATACGCAACTGTTCGTAATCAACAACGTGATGGTGCGATGCAAGTAAATCAAAACCCATCTACAATAAACTATGAACCGAGCCGCCATACTGAAAATCCAGTTGAAGACCCAACTTACCGCGATTCAACTATGAGAGTAGGAGGCTATGTATCTCGTGAAAAAAATGAGAAACCGAACGACTTCAAACAAGCCGGTGAGCGTTATCGTTCATTCTCTAAAGAAGAGCAAGACAATTTAATTGCAAACTTAACTAATGACTTGAAAGACGTAAATGAGCGTACGAAACTACTAGCTATTTGTAACTTCTTCCGTGCAGATCGCGAATATGGTATTCGCTTAGCAGAAGCATTAAATGTTGATATTTCATCGTATGTAGGAATTTCTACAAAATAATAGCATGCTTAATTTTATTTTACTCTCAAATTTAACTTACAATATGTGAGAAAAGAAGTTGTCTCAAAAATTCGTTAAAAAACGACTTTTTAGGGACAACTTCTTTTTTTAGTTCTCTTCAACAATAGATAGGATTATTAATATTTGTTCATACAATTTATACAGCATTTCCAAATCATTATTTTGTTTTTGCTAATCCTACAATTGCAATGCAGGCATATAGCTAACATATATTAGCTGTATTTTCTTATTATCGTGATAGCAAGGTTCTACACGCTTCCCTATGGATATATTTTCATTTAGGGAATCTTGGCGAAAAACTAATTTATACTTGATCTTTATAAGAATAAATATTGAAAAACAGATAGTTAATCAATTTTAATTATGTAAAAAATACATACCTATAAACAGTATTAATAATGGCTTAATACTTCTCGTCATGGTAAATACCTAATATCTTGAAGAGAGATTTCAAGGCATCTGATATTGAGGAGGATAATTTGTGGGTATGCTTCAATTTGCTTGATAGAGTAGAGAAATGAGATAGAATAATAGACTTTATGAAAGAGCCCTTAGGAGATAGGGACTCTTTAGGGCTCACCTAATCACATGAATTGATTAGGAGGAATATAAATATTTTAACATATAGCTGATTCATTTGAAGGTAACAAAAAAATTACAGAATTTACGATACGAGAAAGCCCACACAGGACTTTAGTCCTTCTTTAGACGTGGGAGTGTCAATCTCTCCATTGTTTCAATTTGAGCTCCTGATTCAGTCTTACTTTTATCGTTTTCCGACAGAAGACTCCTTCCTCAAAAATGTGAAGGTGTGAAACACCAATTTTAGGTGGGAGATGAATTTCGGTTGGCATAAGCCAACATATTTGCTATCATTTACTTGTACAGATTGCTCTTTGAAAACTGAAGATATGAGGTTGGTTGCAGAAAAACGTTTCAACCGTAAAATCTTCAACATTCTATCGCCCACACTTGCCGAAGTTGCGAAAACCAAGCAAAAGTATGGAGTGTGGTGAGTCAACGTACAAGATACTTATGTTCTCACCGTAGGGACTACGGGTAGAGCCTGCTAAGATAACCGGTGGATAATTGGTGTTCGCAGGAATCTCCCACTTCAAACAGTCCGTTAGGACGTTAAGTGGTGAGTAGTTCAAAGTCTTTATTTGTTTGCTTTAAGTATACAAAGACTTTATCGTAATCACCGGATTTTTCTAAACGCGTCGGTTGATTCGGGAATAATCGCTTTTGTGCAGCTAAAGAATATAGATTAACAGTTACTTCACCCATCCCTCTTAAATCATTCCACGTCCATGGGTATTGTTGTCTTGCATGTCCCGCTTCGTACATTTGTCCCCATCCAAATTTATTTACATTTAAAGCACTTTCAATTGCGTTACCAGCAGTAGTAAATGCACCTCCATCTAGACTTGCATACATGCCCCATGTTGGTCTGTTAGGGTTTTCTATAAAGGCTCAAATACGTTCAGTCGAATGATGGAAAGGATTAGGATCTGTTTCAGATAATCCAGATATTTTATCTTGTGCTCGAATCATTTCATCATATGTTTCTAATAATGGGATAGAATCTTGATTTACTATATGCCTCTTTGCACTATCTTGAGTAACCGTAAGTACTGCTTTCTTTGATTTTAATTGAACAGCATGTACATTTGGATACTTGTCCATCATCGCAATCCAGTCTGCTTTCCTATGCTTTCCTAATTCAAAGAACGGGACATGGCTCCCGCCTTGTGTGACTTTCACCTTAACTGTTCCTGTTGTTTGATTATTATCAAGTCCTAATAACCCACCATTTGGAGATGAAATCTTATTCGTACCAGATGAAAGTTTAATTTCTTTTCCCCATTCTTTATCATAGCCATGTGTTCCAATAATTGCTCTAATCTTATTCGTTCCTGATACTTCAACTGTAACTTCTTCATTCGGTTGTATATAAACTCCAGTTGGTATATAGGTTTTTTGTTCACTTCTTCTCTCTCTTGTTGCTTCATCCTGATAGCTTCCTGTAGCTGGTAGGTCAAACTCCCTTAGTTCATATTGATTTGTAGTTGGTTGATTAACTGTTTCAGCGTGTACATTTAAATTGTTTGTTATGATAGGTGTAAATAATGTAGTTGTCAAAATAACAGATGTCGCAAGTACTTTCATCGGTTTTTGAAATATATAATGATTCCTTTTCTGCATATAAATAATCCCTTCTTTTTCAATTTTTTCTGTTAAAATCCTTTTGTTGAACGAATTTAATTAATTTCAATCTCCTGGCGAATTTATATTTCTGAAATTTCAGAAATATAAATTCAGAAATCTTTCTATTGTTTAATAAATATAAAACACAATAGAAAAAAGAAATTTTCAACCTTGTTTATACTAAATAATTAAAAAAGATAGGGTATGAGAATGAAACGAACCTATTTCCTATTTTCTTATTAATAAGAATTTAACATCGAACAAGTCTTACTGCAACATAATTTGACAATTATATCTTTTTTTCGACAATTTTCTCACCTTGCTAAATGAGTCTCACATCTCTCAACAAAAAATATAAGCGACTTATCATAAGTCGCTTATACGTAAAAACTTATTTTATTTTGGTCAATACATCTCAATTTACTTACAGGTCTTCCCACATGCTGATATACCATTTTATTCTCTAATATTCCGATTTCAGTCAAAAACATGACATACTTTCGGATAGAGACTCTTGAAATCCCTACTAATTGCGCCATTTCATCTGTTGTAAACGTCCGTCCATTCAGTGACTCGATTTTCTCCCAAATTAATTGTAACGTTTGTTTTGTTAATCCCTTTGGAAGCTCTTTAGTGACAATAGGCTCTCTTTTTTCCTTTTGTAAAATTAACGAATCTAATTCCGATTGACTAATTTTTTGTTGTTCTGTCATGAAAGTAAGCTTTTCTCGATATATAGCTAATGCCTCTTTAAATCTTTCAAATGTAAATGGTTTAATTAAATAATCTACTACGCCATATTGTAATGCTTTTTTAATACTCCCCATATCATGTACAGCTGAAATCATTATAATATCGATTTCTTTTTCTTGATTTCGAATATACATTAAGAGCTCAAATCCAGTCTCTTCAGGCATAAAGATATCAAGTAATACTAAATCTACTCGTGATTCCTCTAATACTTCTAGCGCCGATTTTACGGAGTTAACTGCTTGAACAAGTTCAAATCCTCCTACTTGCTCTAAATAATGCGTATTTAACATTGCTACCATCGGGTCATCTTCTACAATTAAAACTTTAATCATATTTGCCTCTCATCCCTACCTTTAGGTATCTCAATTGTTATCTTTGTTCCCTCTCCTAACGATGAATAAATATAAATCTCCCCATTTATTCGCTGCGTACTTTCCTTTACAAGATATAAGCCATAACCGCGATTATCTCCCTTTGTGGAATAACCTTTTGTAAACAATTTATCCAGCATATCTTCTGGTATTCCACTTCCTGTATCTTGTACTGTTATCATTAAGGTATCTCCATGTTGTATTCCAACTTCAACTTGTTTTTTCTCACAATTCATTACTGCGTCGAATGCATTATTGATTAAATTTCCAACAATCGTAATAAGTTCATGGATGATACACTCATCATATATATCTGGTAAGTCCGAATCTTCACTTATAATTAACTTTATATTTTTCTCCCTAGCATAGCTAAGTTTACCCAGTAAAAAACCAGCAAATACTGGACTTTTAATTCTTTTCATAACACCACCAATCTCATATTGATGTTCTGATACCATACGACTTACATATTTCTGCAATTCTTCATACTGTTTCATATGTGTAAGGCCTAAAACGACATGCATTTTATTCATAAACTCATGAGATTGTGCCCGTAATGCTTCCGCATATAGCTTAATACCAGTTAGTTCTTCTGCTAATTGTCTAATCTCTGTTTTATCACGAAATGTTGCAATTGCACCAACTATTTCTCCTTTTACATATAAAGGAACTCGATTCGTAACAATCGTAATCCCATAAACAGTCTGTTCCTCGTTTAATTGAACATCTCCTGTTTGCAACACTTCTTTTATACGTGAATTTGGTGTATATGATTCAAGGTTTTTACCGATAATATCTCCTGTAAGTCCACCTTTCTTTAATATTCGTTTTGCTTCATTATTTATTAAAGTTACATTGGCATCTTTATCTACAGCAATAATACCCTCTTTCACCGAAAGTAACATCGCGTTTCTTTCTTCAAGAATTTTTGCTATCCTATGTGGCTCAAGACCAAATAAACTTTTCTTTATATGTCTAGCTAGCAATATCGCCCCTATAATACCAACTAATATTCCTACTCCAACACCGATATAAATAATATGTCTACTTTTTTTCACACTCTCTTTCACATTATCAGCTGAAATGCCAACAGCGACCGCACCAAGTTGCTGACCTGTTTCAGCAAAAATAGGTACGAATACTCGCATAGAAATCCCTAAAGTTCCTTCTGCAAGTGAAACATGTTCCTGTCCCTTCAATGCAGGTCCCTCATCTCCTCCAATAAAATGATGACCTATTTTCTTTGGATCTGGGTGAGACTTTCTTATTCCGCCCATGTCCATAACGACAATAAATTGAACATCTATATTTTTTAATATCCTATTTGTATACGTTTGGATTGCGGAAGTATCTGCTTTGCCTGTTAAACCATCGATTACAACTGAATCATTCGCCACAATACGTGCAATCGTTTTTGCTTTCTCTGCTTGGCTATCCTCTGTTGCCCGTTCTACATTATGACTAATTAATATATCTGTCACAAGTAAAGAAAACATTACAACTGTACACACTAATAATGTGATTATTTTCCATAAATCCAATAGTTTTTTCCTTTTTTTCATCGCTTCATTGACTCCTCTAATTCTTCTACGCGATCTTTGGTAAATATAAAATAAGTAAGCTGTTATTATACTTTAAATTTACTCGTTATTTTTGAAGTTTTTCTATCGTTTCTTCTGAGTTTTGATTAGCTGTAAAATTTATTCCATAATAAAAAATAAGAGAAATTCAATATTTTCATTACTTTTGTAGCAAGAAGTATAAAATAGTTATTTTAGTCAACTTATACTTCTCACAAAATACTTATAAATTACTTCTAAAAGTTAATCTATCGCATTGCCATCAAGCTAAGAAATACACTCCTCCCTAAAATGTACAAGATGAGCTGAATCCTCATAAATCACTGTATAGCTATAAAGTATTCTTTTTTTGATTTTGAAAATATCTCAAAATATTAAGGTGATGAACATATGGTGGAACACTTAATAAAAGAAAGTAAAACCTTATATAGATACGTACAGAAAATGGATTATTGCAAAAAAAAGGCTCCATTGCTGGAGCACTCAAAAAATAATATAAACAAACGAATTAAAAGAAATAACAGACAATTAAACTATACAAATAAATCATAAATAAATCTATATATTTTTTTTAAAATTACATGTAAAAATTTAAATTTGGGGTACTCCTTAAATATTACTTTGTTCAATCAGTTACAAAAGAGGAAGAAAACAGATTGCTATCTATTAGGGACAGAAATAAATCTAGTTATGTGGGTCACTCCGCATGTCCATCAAGCTAAACAAGTAACTTACTAGATATGAAACGATTCTTGGTTCAAAACTAGTAATTGATAGAAAAGTAGGCATGCTAAAGAAGCCTATTAAAACGTGATTTTTTCGCTAGGCAGCTTATCTATGCTTCACTGTCGTTTTATACACAATCCCTAGAATATCAAAGACGGTCATCTTCTTATACCTATGACATTTACGACCGTTCTTTTTGAGCAGCTGATAAAGGCGATGCAAAATTTTCAAAAGTTTTTCTGTGCCAACGGCTATCGCTTGAAACAGTAATGGAAAGTAATCTTTAATCATATAAATCGCTTTGTATTCACTCAGCTCTTGTTTTTTCTTTTCAAGCAGAAACTGACGCATTTGAATGTTCTTTTACTTCATACTTGTATGCATTTCCTTCGGCATCATATGCCGCTAAGTTTGTAAACGCATATTTCCATTCGCTCGCTGCGCTCACTTCTTTTGTATCAATTACTTTTCCATTTTGTAGTAAGTCTACCTTGATTGTTGTTGGACGATTTGTTGCGTTTCCGTCCTTCCACGTCTTTGTTCCTTCTACTGTTGTTTGCGCTACTTTTGTATTCGTAATGTCATAACCATGAACCTCTGATTTATATCCATCTACTGATTGTTCTTTTACTTCATACTTGTACGCATTTCCTTCGGCATCATATGCCGCTAAGTCTGTAAACGCATATTTCCATTCGCTCGCTGCGCTCACTTCTTTTGTATCAATTACTTTTCCATTTTGTAGTAAGTCCACTTTGATCATTTCTGGACGATTTGTTGCATTTCCGTCCTTCCACGTCTTCGTTCCTTCTACTGTTGTTTGGCCTACTTTTGTATTCGTAATATCATAACCGCTTATCTCTGATTTGTATCCCGCTACTAGATGTTCTTTCACTTCATATTGATAAGCTACTCCATTCGCATCGTATGCTTCTAAATCGGCAAATATATATTTCCAACCTATTACTGCCAGTACGTCTTGTGTTTTGATCACATTTCCATTTTGTAGTAAGTCTACTTTGATCATTGTCGGACGATCTGTTGCATTTCCGTCTTTCCACGTTTTTGTTCCTTCTACTGTCATTTTCGCTACTTTTGTATTTGTAATGTTGTAACCATTTACTTCTGTTTTGTATCCTGCTACCGGTTTTTCTTTTACTGTATACGTATAAGCAACACCATTTGCATCATATTGCGCTAGGTCTACAAATGTATAATTCCAACCATTCGCTGCTGTTACTTCTTTTGTTTGGATTACATTTCCGTTTTGCAGTAAATCTACTTGAATTGAGCTCGGACGATCTGTTGCATTGTTGTCATTCCATGTTTTCGTTCCTGAAACAGATGTTTTTGCATCTTTTGTATTGGTAATGTCATAACCGTTTACTTCTGTTTTATATCCATCCACCGGTTGTTCTTTTACTTCATACTTATATGCATTTCCTTCGGCATCATATGCTGCTAAGTCTTTGAATCCATATTTCCAGCCTGTTGCTTCACTTACTTCTTGCGTCGCAACTACTTGACCATTTTGTTGTAAGTCTACCTTGATTGTTGTCGGACGATTTGTTGCGTTTCCGTCCTTCCACGTTTTTGTTCCTTCTACCGTTGTTTGACCTACTCTTGTATTTGTAATGTCATAACCGTTTATTTCTGATTTGTATCCCGTTACTGGTCGTTCTTTTACTGTATACGTATAGGCACTACCATTCACATCATATGATTCTACATTTGTAAATGAATATTTCCAATCATTTGCCGCTGTTACTTCTTTTGTTTGGATTACATTTCCGTTTTGTAGTAAATCTACTTGGATTGAGCTTGGACGATCTGTTGCATTTCCGTCTTTCCACTTCTTCGTTCCTTCTACTGTCATTTTCGCTACTTTTGTATTTGTGATGTTGTAGCCATTTACTTCTGATTTGTATCCCACTACCGGTTGCTCTTTTACTGTATATGTATAAGCAACACCGTTCATATCGTATTGTGCCAAGTCTGCAAATGTATAATTCCAACTATTTGCTGCTGTTACTTCTTTTGTTTGGATTACGTTCCCATTTTGCAATAAGTCTACTTGGATTGAGCTTGGACGATCTGTTGCATTGTTGTCATTCCATGTTTTCGTTCCTGAAACAGATGTCTTTGCATTTTTTGTATTTGTAATGTTGTAGCCATTTACTTCTGATTTGTATCCCGCTACTGGTTGCTCTTTTATTGTATACGTATAAACATTACCATCATTATCATATGCAGGTAGATCTGCAAACGTATAGTTCCAGCTATTCACTGCTGTTACTTCTTGTGTTTTGATTGAATTTCCATTTTGCAGTAACTCTACTTGAATTGAGCTTGGACGATCTGTTGCATTGTTGTCATTCCATGTTTTCGTCCCTGAAACAGTTGTCGTTTTTACTTTATTCGGAATAGTAAGCTTTACACCTTTATCAGCATTGGCATCAATGGTAAAAGGTACTTTTACTTGAGGATCAAAATCCAAATAGTTTGGACCTGCAATCTCCTGTACATAGTAATTACCTGGGTCTAAATTTGGAACCTCGACCATACCTTGTCCATCCGTTATATACGTACTACCAATTTGCTGACCTGAATCCGTATACAAATTAAATGAAACATTTGGTATAAATTTTGTCTCATCACCGGCAATGTGCTTCACAATTCTTAACGTTCCCTTAGGAGGTAAATCGCCTTGCGCACCGCCGCCCTGATCTATATTTTTAACACTGACACTATCTGATTTAGATACTTGCTCTTCACCCGCAACCTTGTAGTCTATGTTATAATTATTGTAAAATTCCGCCAATTTATTTCCGCTATCCGTAATATTTGCTTTATATTCAAAAACAAAAGTAAGACCATTGGCTTTATCTTTATTGATAACAGCTTTAAATCCATTATCACCAATAAATGTAACCGTTCCATAACCTTGCGCTTGGAATTCTTGTGGTGTCATTGGAGTGGCAAACCCTCCAATACGGAGACTATCTTGATTAAGCGTTTGCCCCTCTTGTAAAATATCATTTAAAACAATATCATTATCTACATTTTGTTTTGACGTATTTACATTTAAAACCCATTGTATTTCATCAGTATTTTCTGGTTTAATATCACCTGTTTTGTACGAAAACGGTGAAGATCCACCACCACCACCAGTAGGGCCGATAATCGTTACCGTTTTCTTTTCTAATTGTGTACCTAAATTCGTTTCAGTTGTTACTGTTTGTCCTTGTGCAACACTAATTGCTTTAACCTGGAAATAAAAATTCCCTCTAATATTTTGAAGTTTCTCAACTGTATCACTAAATGTACATACAACATTATTTGTCTTTATTTGACAAGTACCAAAATTAACACCTGCATCATTATTTAATGGAATAGTTCCGCTATATCCTTTCAATTCTGAAGGTAAAGTTAATGTTAGTGTATCTCCAGCTTTCATTTGATTCCCAGATTTATCACTAAACTGTACTGCCATTCTTGTTGTTTCTCCGGAGTTAAGCGTCGTTTTATCAATTGTAAAACTATCAACAAATCCTGTTGTATTTAACTCCTGTGCATTTGCTATTATGGATGTAAAACTCTGACCTATAGTAAATATAAAAAGCATTAGAATCGAAAAAATCGAAGTTACTCTCTTGATCATGTCATTCTCCTATCAGTTATAATTAGATGGCTCTAATATGAATATGCAATGACAATGACTTTATAGGCTGATGGTATTCCATTTCTTTTAATCGTGATACACATAAAGCTTGAAAACAAATTTCTATAAATAATTCTCTTGTACTCTACTAAACTTCATTTTTTAAAAGTAACATTACTTTCACTAAGTTTAATATTTACAAGTTAAACAATTTTCGATATAATTGTAACTGGTGAAGTTACGTTTTTCATCATCCCTATAAAATCCTGAGATTTTATATCATATCTACCGTCTTATTTTGAGCATACATTTCTGATTAATAATGCTTTTATTTCAACGCTATTAATTTATTAATATTACTTTTTATTGTTTTTATATTCATAATATCAATATATTCAGTTTTTCAATCGCGCTTTTAAATGATTTATAACATTATTCACCAGAATTTTTTCCCCCTCCTATAGGCATTCTTTCATGCTCCCATCCGTAATATAGGACTTTTTAAATGCCAAAGATAGTTTTTGTAGTTTTTGTAATTGATTTTGTAATTAAAGAAACCAAACGTAAATTTATCCCCCTCTTGAGATAAGATTCTTATTTTATCCCCCCTATATACACCAAAATATTGTCCTTAAGTAATTGTTCTAAACCACTACCTAATTCTTGATTCATTTAGTAAAAATATAAATTACGAATAATTTTGTTTATTCAAATGTCACTTGGAAATCATTTCTCAGATTTTTAATTAGATAGTCTTATAATTTTCAAAAAGATCACAAAAAACGTTTATCACTTTTAGTCTACTTATGCATTTAGAATCTTAATTAAAATCTGCATGAATAATAAACTCCATGGCTGAATCTCGTTATACCGAATCTTCAATGAAATTCTCAGTTTGTTGACTAGATTCATAATTATTTGTATGAACTCAAATTTTTCATTGCTAAATTGAAAAAAAACGTCTCAATTCTCTCAACAAATATTTGTAATAAGTATGTTATTCATTAAGATGTCATACAAACAACAGAATACTTATTCTCTACTTTTACCGAATAATTACATTCCATTCACCCCGCTATCTATTCATAATGTTCAATATTATATATAAAATAAAACAAAGAAAGAGTAATAAACATGAATATTATCCATTTAATAATTAGACTGAATCTTCAGTCTTTTTTGTTCAGATGGAGATATTTTCAGCCACTCTTTCTTTGTATTATGAGTTTAGCACTAAATATAAAGTATCACAAGACAAAAAATCACAAAATTCTCACAAATTCGACATTTTTCCGCAAACTAATATTACCACTAACTAATAGAGGTCACCCTATCTCTCCATCAACTTAAAAATTTTATGACGCACTTAAAACAAAATTGTACATTTTCCTCTTGAGAATTCAATCTTTTTATATTTTGGTTATTTTTTTAGCTTGATGTTGAGGGAAGGTGGATCCAATTAAACTGATTTCTCTATTTCGTAAATTTAGGAAAATAACTTCTTGTTGAAAACTCTTCAACATAACCAGAAATACATAGTATCACATTAAAGAATATAAATCTATATTGATTTTTTTTTAATAATTTATATATAATTATAATTAATATAAAATGAAAATCGATATCAATTATAAATGAGGATAATGAATATAAGAATGACAAAACATCCATGCTTCGGAATGAATACAGTAGTGCCAGCAAAATATGACCAGGTTAAGTAATTTGAATCATAATTAGATTACATAATCGATTTTGGGTATAGGTAAGAAGCATAGTTATTCCTTTTCTCCTAAGTTAACTGTATAGTTTCCGTATTCCATTTTTCTAATTAATAGCTTAAATTGCATAACAATCGAGGGATGCTTCTCTAAATTCTTAATATTTTTGGCGAATTTGCAACAGAACCTTTAGTTACAAGCAATATTCTTTAAATACAATATTTTATTATCTAAGGAGGAAACAGTATGAAAGGCTTAAAGTTTATTTATAAAACTCCCTTTATATTAACAATGAGTGTAGTGTTGATGGGATGTAACACAGCAAAACAAGAAGCTCCGCAAAGACAATCTACTAAGAAAAATACGCAGTGGTCATATGAGGGGAATACTGGTCCAGAGCACTGGGGAGAATTGAAACCAGAATACAAAATGTGTTTAAATGGGCAAGAACAATCTCCAATAGATATCAAAACAGAGCAAATAAAATCAACAGTTGATAATAATCCTTTGCAAATAAATTATCAACCAATATCATTTTCTATTAAAAATAATGGGCATAGTATTGAGGGAAAAGCAAATAGTCCTGATGATTATCTCATGCTAGGAGGAAATCGTTACACATTAAAACAATTCCATTTTCATACACCAAGTGAGCACCAATTTGAAGGGAAATATGCAGATATGGAATTACATCTAGTCCATCAAAATGATCAAGGTCAGTTAGCAGTAGTAGGTATTATGATAAAAGAAGGACAAAAAAACGAAGGTTTTGCAGCAATGTGGGAAAATCTCCCGTACAGAAAAAATATAAAAGACGATGTGCAACATACCATTGATATAAAACAGATTCTTCCTTCAGATCATTCATCATTCCGTTACATGGGGTCTTTGACAACACCTCCTTGTACTGAAAATGTCCAATGGATTGTGTTGAAACAAACAATAGAGATGTCCAAAAAACAAATTGAAGCGTTCCATAAATTATTCCCAACGAATAGCCGACCAGTTCAACCAATTAATGGACGCGAAGTATCATAAAAAACAGTCATACGAACCAATGTCCTAATCTATATTACTGATTTTTGTATGTTTGTTATAAGAGAATCATAGCAAAGTTTATGGAAACCAGACAATTTAAATAACCATTGTTTTGCACAATGAAATTATAATTTTTTTGTACCAGTATAAAAATAAGCTGTTGTCCCTTTAGGACAGCAGCTTTTTCATTATGCTACGTCTTCTTTTTGTTTCTTAAAGAAGAAAAAGATAACATACTAGATATATTATATATAATTTTAAAAATAAAAAATCCTATAATTATTATATAATAATTATAGGATTAATATTTGATGAACATTATAATTCTTAGTACATGTCTTGCTAAAATACCTTAAAAAAATTTTATTTTTACAAAAGAAAACAACCTATATAAAAACAGGTTGTTTTCTTTTAAGGGTAAAACAAAGAAAGAATGGCAAAAAAGACACAAACTTATAAAGCACAAAAGGTAGATCGATTAGATAGAACTAAAAATTCTGACATCATACTTGTTAGGGTTTCTGTTTACTCTTTCTTTGTTGTTATGAATATAGCATCAAAAAGACATATATCAACAAAAGGTAACATAATTGTTACTTTTTTCGGTATTTAATCATAATTCTTTTCAAACCATATCATAGTAATGAAAAAAAGCGACGTGCTTTTTTCATTGCTTTCAGTATAAACAGTGATATTATTTTTGTCATTATACTACATCTTCTTTTTGTCCCTTTTGTAACGTACTATTTTTGTAACCGTAACTGAAGTAGACTACAAGTTTAATTACAAAACAAGTTTCAACGACAATCCATTTTTTTGCTGTACGTTGTAACGCAAAGAAAACAACCTGTATAAAAACAGATTGTTTTCTTATGTAGGGTAAAACAAAGAAAGAGTGGAAAAAAATGCACAAACTTCTTCGACACATGAAGTACATTGGTAGAGAAAACTAAAAATTCTGATTTCTTACTAGATAAGGGTTTTTGTTTGCTCTTTCTTTGTTGTTATGAATATAACATTAAAATCGACACATATCAACAAAAGGTAACAAAATCGTTACCTTTTCGGCATTTAATCATAGTTCCCCCATTTGGAACATAATTTGTATTTAATATAAAATGCATAATTGCTTATTTTCAGCAATTGCAAAACAAACTGTTTCATTTATCATTTTCTACCAGAAGACTCCCCCTCAAAAATGTGAAGGTGTGAAACACCAATTTTAGATGGGAGATGAATGTCGGTTGGCATAGGCCGACATGTTTGCTAGCATTTACTCGTACAGATTGATCTTCAAGCATGATAAGTAGTTAACAAACAGTTGTTTGAATTAACTGCTTATCATGCGATTCCGTTAGGAATTTATATTGCTATTTTTAGTTTGTGTATTATTTGCACCAGGACCTACATTAATATATCTCTAATAGAGGCAAATTAATTTAAATGATAATATTTTTTGCATAAAAAGAAATGTTGTTTTTCATGTATACCTATTAAATGAATACTTTGTATTAAGTTTGGGTTATGAGCGATTGGATCAGGGAAACGTATGTGGCCAGCAATGTCATCTTCGATTTTAGAAAGTATTTTTTCTAAATTCTTCGTTTCTTTATCTAACTCTTTAATTAATTTTTCAAATGAAATTTTAACTTCTATTCCTTTAGGTGGCAGCAAAATAAAAGGTGCTTTCATTGGCTTGTTGTGTTTCTCTTTATATTCAGTATATATGTCGGTACTATGCGTTTTGTAAGGTAATTTTTTTCTTGCAGCAGCAATTGGTCTAAACAATGGTAAATATAACTTATTTAATTGTCGAAAACGCCTGACCATTAAGTATAAATGATAATATGTTTCTCCAAAAGACCACTTATCTTTGCAAGGCCTTTCCCATTCTTTGTTTTTGAAATGCTGTATTTCATTAGCAAATTCTTCTCTTTGTTGATAAATTTTGTTAAAGTGATTAGTCATGTAAATGCTCTGCATAATTCCCCCTGTATATGTTAGTTAAAGTTTCTATAATTTGCGAATAGCACACTAACTTAATATTATATTTAGTAAATCTTTCTTCGCTTAACAAACACCAACTATAATTTTCAATAACTCCACGTACATAATAAAATAATTCACCTTCAATTTCTGTGTAACCCTTAATAAAATAATTACTCACTAAAGGTGAATGGATATTGTTTTTAATATCGAATAAACTAATCCCTTTACATTTCACATAACTTTCTTTAAAAGTCCATGAATCCGTAAAAAAATTGATTTGTTCTCTTTGCGCTAAGGTTAATAAGTGTTTTAGTTCTTCTTGAGTAAAGAAGAATTCAGCTAACTCATGATTGCACCGCTTATATTCCTCAATATCAGCCCCTACGGCAGCATTATTACTGTAAGTACACATAACCCATTCATTACAATTTGAAATATTAAAGAAGCCTTTTGATAATAGAGGTTTCCCCCGCATATTATAGGTTATACTCAACGGATATTTCATTCTTTGTTTTTTGAACAGCACATACTGTATAAGTAAATCGCTGTACATAATATGAAGCCTTTTTTTAGGGTGTGTAGTTTTTTTTAATCTCTGTATAGCTCGTTTGGTGAGAATTCTTGTTGATATAAGATTACTTTGGTTTTTATTTATCTTACAGAAGAAAATATCCATAATTAATCCTGAAATTTCGATAATAAAATTGAGGCATTATGCCCACCAAATGCAAATGAATTATTTAAGATTTTACCACCATTATAATTAGATATCTTTTCTAAAAGAAGGTTAACTTCTATATCCTCTCCCACACTATCTCTTGATACATTAATAGTGGGAATTAATTTTCCTTTCTTAATCATCATACAACATAATGCTGTTTCAATTGCTCCAGCTGCTCCTAAAGCATGTCCATGAATAGATTTAGTCGAGGATACTAAAGGATTTTGATTAAATAGCTTCTTTATAGCCTTTGATTCAGTTAAGTCATTTAGTTTGGTAGATGTACCATGAGCATTTATGTACTCTATCTCATTGGAACTGCATTTAGCATCAATTACTGCATTTTCCATACATCTTGTAACACCATTAAGGTCAGGCGCCAATAATGAAGTAGCATCTGATGAACTTCCATAACCTTCTATTTCACAATAGATATGAACCCCACGCTCCTTTGCATGATTAAGTTCTTCAAGAATAAGAAAGGCCGCCCCTTCACTCATTACAAATCCTGATCTATCTTTTGAAAAAGGGACACTAGCTTTATCTAAGAATTTAGAGTTTGTTAAGGTTCTTAACTTTCTAAAAGGTTCTATAACTTGTGGAATAACACATGCTTCTGCTCCACCTGCTAATATTATTTTTTTGCTACCATTTTGAATTTTTTTAAATGCTTCTCCTATCGCTACTGTTCCTGAAGCACAGGCAATTGAGTAAGCAAGAGATTCACCTTTTATACCTAAATCAATACTAATATTTGCTGCTATCATATTAATTAGATTTCTAGGTATTACAAGCATTGTCATTTGATCTACACCTTTCAAAGCTGCAGTTCCAAACTCATCTGCGAGGGCACGAATGCCCCCAACAGAACTTCCAACAAACACAGAAACGTTTTCATTATTTTCATCATTAATTAATAAATCTGCATCTTTAACGGCTTCTCTTGATGCAATTACCGCCATTTGAGTACAACGATCCATATACCGCTTATCCTTTGTAGTAAGTGATTCATTAAAAATGTCATCTACTTCTCCAACAAAGTTTGTATTTTTATATTTGGAAAGATTAATACCGCTTTCAAGATTAACAATACTTTCCCAGGAACTCTCTCTAGTAATACCATTTGGTGAAACAATACCTATTCCTGTTACTACGACTCTATTCATAAACTCGTCTGCCTCCATTGTCATTTTAAATGCATTTCATTTTTGATCTTATTCTTATTAAGAAGAAGGTAAATACGGCAATTATCATTCCGTTACTTACAAATATAATATTTAGGTTATCAGTAACTTTAACAAAGTTAACAAAGTCAAACATAATTTGATCCAAAAACACTCTTACACCTATTCTTGATAGAAGGTATGATCCAATAATTGTTAGGACCGCAATAGGAAAACTAAAGGCAAAATGCATTCTCATTAGTTCTTTTAATGAATAACCTTCTAATTTTAATGTCTTAATTGACTTGATACTATTTTGATAACTGAACTCAAGAAGTGAGTAAAGTAATGCAACTTGTAGAACTATAGCAAGCCCTAAAATAAGTGTGATCTGTTTGTTTATAACTTCTAAGATATTTTTTCCGGAAGTTATTATCTCGTTCCTAGTCAACGTAGCTTCTATCCCACTATCGTTAGCATTATCATATGGTTTTGATAGAGCTACTGCAGGTACTGAATATGTTTTATGGTTGAACATTTCTCCATTATTGGAAACTAAATATATATTACTCACTGTAGTAACATTGTTGACTTTATTAATTTTAAATGAGTAATCTTTTTGATTAGTTACATCTTTTAGTAGTAACTTATCTCCTACTTTTTTCCCATATTTATCAGAGAATGCTTGAGTAATTATTACATCTCCATCTTCCAGTTTAAGATTATAATTATAATACTTAGAATCAGAACCGATTACATAAACATTTTGTGTAATACCTCCTTCATCATATAAGTTATATAGTTTAAACTCTTCACCTTTGATATCATATTGATTAGGTGGATTTAAAAACAAAATTTCTTTAAAAGTATTCTCTGATGCTAAATCATCGACATACTTAGTTACAGAGCCTTTCAATAAAAACGAAAAATTAATCAGTAAACCTACAAAGAAAATCAGTACTATAAACAAAGTCATTTCCTTTTTATTTCTATTTATCCGCTTTAACCGATACCGGTAAGTAAAAGGAATGAAATTCATAATTTTGCTACTTCTTTTTCTTATAGATTTAACTTTATTTTTCTTCTTTTTAAATTTTATATAAAACTGATAAACTAAAACAAAGTTAATCACTAAAACAATAGTTAGTGAGAAGACTAAAGATTCTGTCAATAACGCGTAATCAATTTTTAGAATTGGATAATTATATATTTGGCTATTCATTTGCATAATCGTTTCAATCAAAAATATACCGATTGTACCACCGATTAACCATGCAATTAAAATTGTTAAGCTCGTTTCAGTTATATAATGTTTAAAAAGAACCCATTTGTTAAAGCCTAACTTATTAAATGTTGCTAGGTTATTTGATTCTTTCTTGGATACTTCAAAATGATAAACACTTAAAAGAACCCCGACTATTAGATATAGTAAGCATGTTAAAAGCAACGCTAGATCCCTTGGCGCTTTTGCATCACCTATTACTTGTTGTATCCTCGTGTTGTTTTGAGAGTTATTAATATAAATTGGTTTCACGATTTTCGAAACCTCTTGTACATCTAGATTGCTAGTATAAGCATAATATGAAGAGAACTTATTACCGAATAGCCTTTTAAAAGTTTCTTCATTTACAAATGCTATACCAAAAACTTCAGAATTAGCTTGCAACACTAGATTACTATTTTTGGTTGTAATATAATCAGGTGATATTGCAGTTCCAACTATTTTTAATTTTTCTCCATTAAAGGTCAATTCATCATTGAGTGCTAATTTATTTGCTTTTAAATAGTTATTGTCAATTAGAATCTCTTTATCGTTTTGAATATCACGACCGCTGGTCACTTGATATTTATTAATTTTTTTTCTTGACTGGAATATTCGGACTGTACTGCCACCTTCCCTCACTTCCCCATTTTTAATTTGTTCGAAGGAAATATCCTCAAATTTCTCATCAATATCTTCATTGGTTATTAATATACCGTCCTCTACGTTATATTCGCTGTTAAATTTTTCAACCGATTGTAGAACGCTACTAGTACCAACAAAAAAGCTTATAAAGATACCAGTTGTAGCAAAAATAACAAGAAATATAACTAAAAGCTTTAATTTATAAGTGTTTAATCTCCTTATTGTACGTTTTCTAAATTTTTTCTTAATATATTGATTTACCATTCTAAATTCTCCGCTAATTCAATATCTTCATTTACTACATCATTAACCTTTTTCCCATCATGGATAGTGATAGTGCGATTAGAAATTTTTATAATTTGTTCATTATGGGTGATAAGAACAATTGTAGTTTGATGACTTTTTTGTAGCTTTTGCAACACTGTTAGGACCTCCTTAGATGAATTACCATCAAGCGCCCCTGTAGGTTCATCACAAAACAGTATTTTTGCTCTTTTCACTAAAGCCCTTAATATAGCAGCTTTTTGTTGTTGACCTCCTGAACATTGATTAGGGAATAAATTAATTGCTTTACGAATATCCCAATCATCAATAAGATTTTCAATTTCCTCAGTGACATCATGTTCTAAATAGATATTCTCATGTAAAGTTAGATCATCAATTAAGTTATATTCTTGAAAAACAAAAGCAATATCATTTTTTCTAAAAACATTTACTTCTTTTTTAGTGAGATTGCCTATACTTCTTTTGTTTACCTGAATATCGCCTGAAGTAACACTCTCTAGCCCAGATAAGCATTTGAGAAGCGTAGTTTTACCCGATCCTGATTTCCCAATAATTGTACATAGTTCACCCTTATTTATACCTAAATCAATTCCTCTTAACACTTTTAATTCATTTTGCTTATTTGCATTAAAGACTTTTATAACATTAGTAGCTTTAATCATTTGTACCTCCACTTTTATGTTTAATTGTAATAAAATACGAATAATATGTATCATCTGCTGGTGCAATTTCACTCACTTCAAATCCACATGTATCTAATAGAGGAAGGAACAGATTCCACTGCTCCGCTTGAGCAAAATCAATAAGCATATTATTTAATACAACTTCAGCTTGGAGAATACTATTACAAATATCATATTTAAAGCGAGATATAAGATTCCAATCCTTATTATGCTTAGCAATAAGCTCTTGATAAACTTCAAAATTAGGATAATACTGACAAATTATTATAGAACCATCCCTATGCAAAATTTCTTTTAGTTTCTTGAAGAGGTCTTCTTTTTCGTCTTGAGTAAGATAAAATAGCATATAACTCATATTGATCATGTCAAACTTGCTATCAAAAGAAAGATTTATAATGTCTTCGTTGTGTATAACAACATTTGACTTATCTTTATATTTAGTTTGTAGTTTCTCAAACACTTTTTTTTGTCTTTCTACACCAACAATTTGTTTATCATCAGACCTCAAATGAACATCAATAAAATTACCATTTCCGCACCCAATGTCTAGAATTGACTTAAATTGTTTTTGAGAAATAAAAGCTGCATAGTTCTCTTTTGTGTATATATTAAACGCTAATTCTCCAAGATCCGTGTAGAAATCTTCTGAGAAGCTAGGGGCTATTTGTTTAAAAAAGTCCAATTCATTAATCTCTTGTAAATAGGTAAGGACCTCTTTAATATATATATAATCTAGTTTCTCCATTATTTTCCCTAATGTTGTATTATGTTCTTCATTAATTACACGCTCAATGAACTTGTAATCACTTTGTATTTTATTTACAATCTCACTATAATTTTCGTCTTCAAATTCAACTAAGCTGTTTCTGCTCTTTACTGCCACAAGGTATTCTTGATTTAATGTGTATACATTCCCTTTTTGTGAAATCATACCCAACTGGATACCTAGATCCATAAATGAATGAAATATATTATGATGCATATTCCCTCTTGTCATTGCTTGAACATTATCAAAGTTTTCATATACCTTCCTTAATACAATAAACCTTATATAGTTTTTAACTTTTGAAAATAAAAGTAATTGGAACAAAGGAGTATCTCTTATCCCTATAATCTTAGATAATCGAACTAAAATATTTATACGAATGGATTTTTCCGGTAACTTATAACGTTTGTTTGGAGAATATGATTGATACTTGCTCATTAACAAACTATATTGCATTTAATAACCTCCTCTTCTTTTAAAATTAAATGATAGGAAGCAAAAAGCTTCCTATCTATATAAATTTCCACGTAATTTATAAAGGTATTAACACAGACTCATTATAAGTAGATAAACTTTGAATGTTTTCTTTAATTACTTTTAAAGTCATATCCAGGTCTTCTCTTGAATGGGCAGCTGAGATAAAAAATCTTATTCTAGCTTCACTCTCTTTTACTGCAGGGTAAATTATCGGCATCGCATTTATTCCATTTTTAAATAATATTTCCGAGAATTTAAGAGCTTCATCAGAGTTTCCAATGATTAAAGGTACAACTGGCGTGTCATAACTTTTACCTGTATCAACTCCTAGTTTCTTTAATTCATTTAAGAAATAAGTATGGTTTTCTATTAATCTTATAAATAAACTTTCTTCACTTTCACAGAGTGTTAACGACGATAATGCCGCAGCTGCATTAGCTGGTGTCATTCCTACACTGAAAATAAATCCAGGTGAATTGAATCTTAAATATTTTATAAAGGATTTGCTACCAGCAATATATCCCCCACAACTATTAAGGGATTTACTTAATGTTCCCATTAAAATATCTACTGATTTAGGATTAACATCATAATAACTTGTTACACCTCTACCATTCTTACCAATAGTACCGATCGAATGCGCTTCATCCACCATGAGAATAGCATTATACTTTTCTTTTATTCTGATTAATTCTGGTAATTTACAGATATCTCCATCCATACTGTAAACACCTTCTACCACGATTAAGACCCTGCGGAATTTCGACCTTAGCTTTTTTAGCTCATCTTCTAGATGATCCATATCATTATGTTTAAACGGTTTTCGCTTGGCATTAGAAAGAATTGCACCTTGTATAATACTATTATGAGCCAATGCATCATGTAGAATTAAATCTTCTTGATTGACAATATTCCCTATGGTATTAACGTTAGTACTGTGTCCTCCCACCTGAATTAGAGCATCTTCTGCACCTAAGAATTCAGCAATTTTTCTTTCAAGCTTTTGATGGATTTCAATTTCTCCGCTAAGTAATCTACTACCAGAAACACTCGTTCCATAACGATTTATCGCTTCAATTACGGCCTGATTAATTATATTTGAACCATTAATACCTAGATAATTATAAGTGGAATAATTTATCTTCTCTTCTCCATCTATAATAATTCTATTTGATGCTATTCCATGGTTTTTTCTGAAATAAGGAATGTATTCTCTGCTTTTAAGATATTTATGAAACTCTTTAACTTCAGTGAAATCATCCAGCAATGAAGCTGTATTTTGATTCATTTCTATCCCTATTTCTTTATATACTAAAGATAAAATATCATCTACAGTTGTATCCTCTTGTTGAAAAACTTCTTCCAAATCGACTTCTTTCATCTCAGGAAAGTCATGTACTACTAATCTATGAAAATCCATAATCATCATTGAATCAAGGCCAAGATTATTAACTAATGAATCAGTTACAGCAATGTCACTTTGATCATAACCTGTTATTTCAGCCAAATGGCTAATGATTTTATCGTATACTTTATTCATGGTAAACCCCCATTATTCTTTTATGTTGTAGCGAAATGATTTATTAAGAAGTTAGCAGCATTTTCTGGACCATCAATATTTTCTAAAAGCTCCTGCATTTTTTCTGCCCTATTGTGCATCTCTTTATTTGTTAAAGAAAATTCTATTAGTTCACCAAGCTTTTTAGTTGTTATATCTTTTCGTTTAAGAGCTAATGCATTACCAAAGAGAACACATTCATTTATGTTGACTTTTTGTTCTGCTTGCAATCCAAGCCCAAGGAATGGTTTTCCGGACAAACAAGCTGTTTGAACTGTACCTTCCCCGCCATGAATAATAGATAAATCTATTATGTTTCCCAATTTATGAGCAGGAAGCAAATCACAAAGGATTATATTCTTATCACTAGAAAAAACATTACCACTAGGTCCAAGTATTTTCTTCATAGGGCATATAACTATTACAGGTAGCTTCTTTAAAACATGTAAGATTTTCATGACAATTTCTTTACTTCCAGAGCTCCCCATTGCAAAGTAAATAACTGGTTGATTAGTGGGAAGACTATCTACAAATGAAGGTATGGGCGTATCCAGTTTTGCATAAACCGGGCCAATATATTTATAGTTAGCAGGAAGATCTTCCACACCACTAATTTCAGGAATGGTTGTAATTAAATTATAATCGGCATCTAGTGCATCTATGGTGTATTTTGGAAGTTCTACTCCTTCTTCTTTTGCCAATTTAGAGAAAGATTTTGGTTTATAAGTAATACCTAAAGCAACCTTTTTATAAAGATTCATAGTAAATTTTTTAGGTAAGAAAAGCTTATTAATTATAGAAGGTAATTCTAGGTGCCCTTTTAATAAAAAAGTTCTTGTATATGCTAGTGGTTTAATATATACAAGTGGTGTTTGACAAGCTCTCGCCGAAATAAACATACTTAATGTGGTTCCGATAACGACAACCGCCGGACAGTAAGTATTTATAATTTTTTTCTCATTCTCAATTCGTTTTTTGAGATGTTCGTATGTAAAGGGATGTTTTATGCCCTTCATCTGATCTACTTTCATGAGTTGAGTGATATCATCTTCACTTAAAACTGGTTCAAGGTGGATAAATTCAAAGTTAGCTTTTTCAATCAGATAAGCGTATTTTCTAGAGTATCCTATAAATATGCAATGGAAGTATTCGGAACATTTCTTTGCTACTTCTATTGATCTGGTAGTTTCGGCCAAGTTAAAAGTTTCTGGTGCAAAAATAATATTTTTTTTAATTATTCTCATCCCCCTTAATCACATTAACAATATATATTTATATATGTATTAAAAATACAGTCGATATGAAAGTTTTTACTTTTATTCTATTTTCATCTAGAAAATCGTTAGTATGTTTTTTTCAGGCATATAGGTACCATAGCCTTAACTCATATTTTTGGTTTTATTTGTTTGTATCTTTCTTTCGAACTATATTTACTACACTTCTACAAGCTAAATTATTGGATTATCTAATATTTCATAAAAGCAAAACTAGCGTTGATAACAACAGCCACAATGCCTAAAAGGATAACTAGAACCATCTTTTGTTTAAAAAATTGCTTTACTATATATCTTTTAAATTATTGATCCTAGCATTTGTTTAACAAACAGATAGATAACAAACAATGTGTAGTTGATAATAAATTCATGTTGTTTATAATGGAATTATATCGCTTTTTCCATAAAATTCAATTTACATTTAAGGCATAAATGTAAGATAAAAAACAAAAAGATAAAATCTGTTGTCTATAATGACAATAACGAACGGAGAGGTATAAGATGTTGAAAAAAGCGGATTTGCGGATTATACGAACCAAAAAATTTATATATGATGCTTTTATCAAACTGATAGCGGAAAAGGGATACGATGCTATTACCATACAAGACATCGCGGATGAGGCACTCATCAATCGGGCAACATTTTACTCGCATTACAGGGATAAACAAGATTTGTTAACAAAGCTTAGCGAGGGTGTACTAGAAGAGTTGACAAGTAAAATGGTCCTATATGCCCATGTGCAGGGACATCAAATAGATTTTTCGAAACTCGAGGAAGTTTTACAATCAATATTTGAGTGTATGGTAAAACATGCAGACTTTTATAAAACCATGTTTGGGCCTCATGGCATTCATGATTTTAATCTACAAATGCAGCAGACTATTATGGATAACCTTGAACGAAATTACATTGAGCTTAAAATTGGGGAACATGAATCAGATATTCCAAAGGATATGGTATTACGTTTCTTCACTTCCTGTGTTGTTGGGATGGCAATTTGGTGGCTTCAAAATGATATGAAATATTCACCGAAATATACTGCACAACAATTAGTGAAGCTTATGACTAAAGGACCCTTTGGCGCGGTAGGTTTTACTTTTTTTAATGAGCACTAGAAAGAGCAACTGTACTGGGCATTGCAAAGAGCTCTGGTGTAAAAATAGAATAAAAGATACTAAAGCGCATAGATTTCTAACGAAATCGTATCTTATGCTGTAAGTCCAAACAATTGATGGATGAATTCTTTCTCGTTTTGGACAGACTGGTCCCGTAAATCAACCTATTCTTTTTTTATCATGGGTATGGCTTCTACTCCAAAAAGAATAGATGTAACTGTGTCAAAACATTGGAATCCTAGCATAGATCGAATTCGCTTCTTTATATAGAAATTATCTTGTTCTACTATGCTATTCAGGTACTTTTGTTGTCTAAGTCGCATACCACCAGGTATGCTTTTTCAATTGTTCAATTGCTATAAGATAAGCCGGATTTTTATCAACTGTTTTAACACGAGGTTTTGAAACATGAAAAGACTGCAAGACCTTCTTGAAAAAGCGTTTTGCAACCTTCAGGTCTCTTGTTTTACTCAGGTAAAATCGATTGTATTTCCTTTCGAATCAACAGCACGATACAGGTACATCCATTGACCTTTTATGTTCATAAATGTTTCATCTTCCCTTCAGGGGGCACTTGTTTGTTTAAGGTGACGTCAGATTCATTTGTCAAATTCAAGACCGTACTGATGAACCCAACGCATAAACGTTGTATCAGAAATGGATAAGCCCCGTTCCTCCATCATTTCCACTACATCACGAAAACTGAGGTTGTACCGTAGATACCATCTTACCGTTAACAAAACAATTAGGCTGATAATACTTCCATTTGAATACATTTTCCTTTTCCATACCAATCACGCATCCTATTTAGATTAGTAGTATCAGTATGTCCATGGTTTGTAGATTTATTGTAATTGTCCTAAAGCTTTTGCACCAGTACCCTTTTTCTCCATGCAAGTAAGTAAGGAAAGAATTCATAGTTTTTTGCCATGTCGCAAGTCAAACCAACTAGATCCAATATTCTTCTCGATACTTTTATGATAATAAGAGAGAGATTTGCATTAAAGAATATTTTATGCTATTTATAAATAATTGTAATTTTAAAACTTTGGTACATATAAATTATATTAAAGTAGGTATATATCAAAGGATTACATTGTTTATTTCACCAAGTAAAGTAATATTTTATCGGAATATTCTTACCTTTCTCAAAGTTGGATGGTTTATAATGCAAATTAGGTGCTGCAGCGACCTAAATCTTTATAAAGATGGAGGTTATATAAATGTCTTCGAAAAATGAACTGAATTTTAAGCTATTATTCGAATCACAGTTATCTTCCCCTGTATTTAAACAGGACGCATATGATATCTATAAAGAATTGCGCGAATGTCACCCTGTTTATCCTTTATCTTCAGGAGAAAATAGTCAAAGTTGGTTGATTACAAGATATGAGGACGCAATTTCTTTATTGAAAGATGCTAAACTAATGAAAAATATTGAAAACGTATTCTCTAACGAAGAAGACTTGGACGTCCCTATTTCCTTAGAGAATAGGGACCTTTTAAGAAATCATATGCTCAACTCAGATCCCCCTGATCACAATCGTCTACGATCACTTGCTCAAAAGGCATTTACCCCTAAGATGATCATACAACTTGAAGACCAAATTCAATATATTGCTGATACTTTATTAAATAAAATAGAACATAATAATTCTATAAACCTTGTAAGTGATTATGCTTTCCCTTTACCTATTATGGTAATTAGTGAAATGTTGGGTGTTCCGCTTGAAGATCAGCATAAATTTAGAGTTTGGTCACAGGCAATTATTAGTACCCCACATACGTTAGAGGACAAGCAGAAAAACAAGCAAAAATTAGGAGAATTTGCTGAATATATACAGCATTTAGTTAATAAAAAGAGAGAACAACCTGCTGACGATTTAATTAGTGCACTAATAAAGGCTGAAAGTGAAGGAACGAAATTAAATACATCTGAATTATATTCGACAATTACGTTACTTATTGTTGCTGGACATGAAACAACAGTAAATTTAATTACAAATATGACCTTGGCCTTGCTGGAGCACCCAGCTCAGTTACAAAAACTTCGTCAAAATCCCGATTTAATTGATTCAGCAATTGAAGAGGCATTACGGTTTTATAGCCCTGTTGAACTAACAACTTTACGTTGGACAGCAGAACCATTTACAATGCATGGACAAGATATTCAATCAAAAGATAGAATTATTATATCCGTAGCATCCTCTAATCGTGATGAAAAGATTTTTCCAGACGCTGATGTATTTGATATTACAAGAAAAAACAATCGTCATATTGCATTTGGTCATGGGAGTCATTTTTGTCTTGGTGCACCACTCGCTCGTTTAGAAGCAAAAATTGCAATTTCTACACTGTTACACCGTTTGCCAGATATACAGATACAAGGTGAAAGAGAGCGAATAAAATGGCAAGAAAACTACCTAATGAGATCATTAGAAGAATTGCCTCTAAAGTTTTAAATCCTTTAGTTATTAATAAAGATTTTAGAGAATAGTATCCTGTCCTTTAGGCAGACAGTAGTGCTGAATTCTCTCATATGATGAATTTAGCACTACTGTTTTATTTAAAAGTAACAAATGATTACAAATAAGGTTTCATCATTTACTTATCGAAAAATAGATGTTTTAATTTTGGATGTAAGGTCCTTACATTCTATAAGATACAAAAGAAGTAAATTTCATTTTTTTGTATCTATAATTTAAGCTTAGTAAATATTTAATAAGTATGTATGTGTTGTAGATTATTCGATAAGTGAAAAAGCAAAAAGTATCATCTGTGGTATTACCTCAAACTAAACAAGTAACACCTCTTCAATATACAATTAGATTTTATTGTGTTTTGAAATTTTGGGGTACAGTGAAGCAAAAATATTTAGAAACACTATGGAAGAACCTTTATTTAAGTTCCTGTTATGGAATTATTGGAGTTCTTTCTTAAAACTTGTCCTGCTTAACGTTTAAATAATCCTGAAGCGCAAAATTTCACCAAAAAAAGGCAATAAATAGAGTGACACCTTGTGAATCAGCATGAATTTCTGCAAAAGTCTAAGGTATGAGATGCAATTTAAAGTTAAAACAGATATGACAATTTATACTCACTATATTTGGCTCATATAGTGGGTATAAATTGGTTGGTTTTAGTGTTAAAGGTGTAATGAAAATCGAAGTAAGTTAGGGATTTTAAAATAAGTTTGGGACAAATATCTCTTAAAGGAAGAATAAGCAGTATCTCAAAAATGGAATCTCGCTAATGACTCTGATCCCAAATATTCGTAGCAGTGTTATATCAAGTAAACATACCCTAGAACCTACTCTGATGGCTACAAAATCTGTAAACAAGCAGCGAATTTAAATTTATATAAATCAGGAAAGTTGAAGCAAAGAATACAGTTACTACAATATCCTTTGCTTTTACAGGCTCACTTAAACGGGTAATATAAATTTAATTCATTCAGATATGTAAAAAAATACAAAATGTACGGCCCCTAATTCTTTAAAGTGTTTATATAAAAATGACGTAGAATATGTTCTACGTCATTTTTATATATATATGAGAGGTATCCATCTCTGCAGAATAATGGTGTCGCTTTTAAATAAAGTCACGATGCTTTGAAAAAAGATACGATGTTTATAATAAGGTCACGAAGGTTTGAAGACATGTCTTATGAGTTGTAAAACATGATCCTTTCAGATTATAAAACCTAAGTCTTTTGTGAGTTCTTCCAAAAGAGAATGAGTTAAATGTCTTCGCAGATCTTCAGCAAATACTTGTAATCCCTCTTAAATCAAAAAATTCATAAAAAACGTTATTCTTTCTAATAATCTTGTTTAGAAAGAATAACGTTTTTTTATTAGATTCTTAGGTTGATGGACATCTATGGTGCCCGCTAGGAGGTAATACATATAGAAAACAACAGTAGCAAAAATAATAATAGAGTATTGGTTCAGGGTGTTAAGGATGCAATTGATTAAATAAAGTTTTTGTGTAATTCCACAAAAGTGAGATGTATTTTTCTCCCTTCTTAACAATGAAAAAACGTTTTGAACACTCTATACTCTAATTACATTGAACTACTCAACGTTTTCTTTATACTGATGCAGATAAAACGTGGCTTGTAGTTTATACCTTTAATCATAAGGAATGGCCAAAGATCAAAAATTATGAAGCGGCAGTTAAAACAAGAGAGCATGTATATGAAATCCCAAAAAACTCCAACTACCAGACTCTTAAATCTTTTATCAAATCCATGGCTGATTATCAACAAAAATAAAGGAGCAGAGAGTATGACAACAATTTTAGTATTAGATGATGAGATAACAATTCGTAGTTTTATTACTTTAAAGATGAAGCATGCTGGTTTCAATGTTCTAGAAACCGATACAGGTGAAAAAGCTCTTGATCTTCTAGAAAATCATAATGTTGATATTATAATACTTGATGTTATGTTACCAGGAATAGATGGTTTTCAGGTATGCAAACAAATACGAAAAAACAACGAAAAGATTGGTATTATCATGTTAACGTCACGTGTGCAAGGTAAAGATCAGGTTCACGGTTTGACAATTGGGGCAGATGATTATATTAAAAAGCCATTTAGTATAAGTGAATTAGTAGCACGTGTACAATCATTGCTAAGAAGAGTAAAAGAAACTAAAAAGGACATGGCATTGATTCACTCAGAACCATTTAAATTAAATATTCTGCAAGAAAAATTATATAAGGATGGAATAAAAATTGACTTAACTCCAACAGAGTATATTATTTTACGATACTTAATGGAAAATTCCATAAAACCAATCCCACGTGATGAACTCTTAAATAAAATATGGGGTATAAATTGTGTAGGTAACAAAAAGGCCATAGATGTAAATATCAATCGTCTTCGTCAGAAGATTGAACCTAGTCCTTCTAATCCCCAATTTCTCATTACTGTATGGGGAAAGGGATATAGGTGGAATGGAAGAAAACAATGAGTGGAAAATGTATCCTCTGGTTACTACTAAAAGTGATTAACAAAAACTGTTGGAAGCATTATCAGGAATCGTTTTATTAGTAAGTAGAAGATTAGCTAACCTTTTTATTTTAGATAAAACTTCCACTGTAATAATATAAAAACATATTAATTATTTATAATTTTATGTACAGATTCATTAGGAGGTGTAAAAAGATGAAACAAACCAACTTAATTATAACCCTAACATTCATTCAACTATTCACTTTAGTAACTACCCTATTTATTTGCTCCACAAATGTGCCATTTTTTCCTTGGTTTATTAAAAAAGGATTTGGGTGGATTGGAATCTTTATTACTACACCTGTACTATTAATTATAGGCACAATTATGACATATTATGATAAGAAAAAACCGCATTCTATCAAACGATTGAGACAAAATATTCCTTTCATTACTGTAATTTTCTTCATGTATGTCTCCTTTTTCTCTTTGACAGATAGAATAGTAATAACGACTTTTATAGTTAATCTTGTATTAGTTATCATTACAATTATGTTTTTATCACAAGATATTTCTAAATTACATAGAAACAGAAAATATAAACTTAAAAGGATACGAATGTAACAAAATTATTCTGATGTATATACTGATTAGCACAAAAAGACTCCATTTTGATTAATCTTTTTCAAAATGGAGTCTTTTTGTTTGACATAAAATCAAGGAATATTAATTTTTCTGATTAAACTCTATTCTAAACTAATAACATGCTTATGTTTTTTATTATAACAACCCTTGAGTTTAGTTAATTATGGAGTTAAATAACTTGTCTTACAGCTAAATTTTACTGATAGATATAACAAAAAGACATTTTGACTACCTCTACTTTAAAAATAAAATAAATGGTAAATTATCTCGACGAGAATCAAATTACTTATCAATATGTTGAACAACAAGTGAAGCGTATTCTTTTGCTCCTGTTGGATTTAAATGAATTCCATCTGGTTCGAAATATGATTGATTTCCAGCACTTGCTGCATACCAATCAACCAGCACAGTATTTGGAAATTTAGAAGAGACTTCTTTTAATTTCTCATTAACTACGGACTCCCACGGACGAGGTATTCTAGTATTAACTAATACAATTTCACGCTCATCACCTATTAACTGAATTAACGATTCTAGTTGCTCAGTAGTAAATGCCCCATTTGTACCTAATCCAATAATAACATGACTTCCTAAAGTGCCTTCCTTTTTCATTCCCTCTACTATACCTAATGCTTGAGACATCTGTCTTCCAATTTTCGCATCAATTGTAATATTAGGAAAAGCATCCTTTAAATACGGAGAGACATCAATCATAATTGAATCACCAATGGCTGTAACAGTCTTAGGTTGTTTAATTTGTTTAGAGGAATCTTTATTTTCGTCCTCTAATGTTTTATCAACCGGTTTCTCTTCCTTAGTAACTGGATGAGCAGGTTCCTCATTTTTTTTCACTTGTACCGCCTCTGTCCTAACTTGTTTAGAATTGTCTTTTACTTTGTCAGCTGTTGAGAAACCAAAGATAACTGTTATGGAGAGGAATATTGTACATGCTAAAGCAACTCTATTAACGAATGATAAGTCTCTTATTTTCAAGTCCTTTAAACGAAGATTCTTCAATGCACCTTGACGAATTGGATTTTCAATAAACTTCCACGAAAGATGTGCCATAAGTAGAATCAAAAAAACTTGAAAAATAGCTTTAGTAAGATGAGGTCCTTCTGTACTAGCTTGCGAGCTCGTTAATGTGATAATCGGATAATGCCAAAGGTATATTCCATAGGACCGAATACCAATCCAACGTAATGGTTTAAACCTTAAAAGCACACTAATTCTGCTAGTTGGATGAGCAAGGTTGGCTACTAATAAAGCAGTAACAACTGATAAAAATAACATTCCTCCACGATATAGGAATGAGTCATATTGATTTGTCTCCCAAAACATAATTAAAATAATAATTAAAGCGATTCCCCCAACTACATCTAAAACAAGACGGGCTGACGGAATAATTTTATTAGAAAGTCTATTACTTGGCCAAAGTAGAGCGAGTACTGCCCCTATTAACAGAGAAAACGCTCTTGTATCGGTACCATAATAAACTCTACTTGGATCACTTCCTGGCTCATACAGTACAGCCATTGCAATTGCTGAAGCAATTGCTCCTAAAAAAATAAATAGTGTCATACGTGATCGTTTTTTTATGTAGTAGAATCCTAAGCTAAGTATGAATGGCCAGAATACATAAAATTGCTCTTCAACAGCCAACGACCAAAAATGATTTAAAGGAGTAGGTTGGCCAAAGTTATCAAAATATGATAACTTATGATAAATGTACCACCAGTTACTAATATATAATACTGCTGCTAACGAATCTCCCCGCATTTTTCCTAGTAAGGAGTTATGAAATAACGTCACCCATGCAAAAACAATAAGGAGCATAACAAACATTCCTGGAAGTAATCTTCTTGCCCTACGTATCCAGAAATTTTTTAAATTAATTCTTTTATATTTCTCCCACTCAGTAGCAAGAAGATCAGTAATTAAATAACCAGAGAGCACAAAGAAGACTGTAACGCCCAGGAATCCTCCAGGTATCCACTTATAGTTGACGTGATATAACACGACACCTAGTATAGCCAGTCCTCTTAAACTATCTAATCCGACCATATAACGATTATTTTTCTTTAATGGTGTGGGCATGTATAATCCTCCCTTAAACTTTGCTGATATGTTTGTTTACTTTTTCTCATAAGTGATTATCAACAGAAAACAAATGAAAACTCTATGAATATGAGAAAAAGTATATCTATACAACGAAACTTTTATATAGAAATTCCTTAATTTGTAATTTCGTTCTTTGTTACCAAGCCAAAAAGTCGAAAGAGCATTATAAAATGCTTTTTCGACTTTTACATTATATCATTTAGTTAATTAGTACTTGAATACCCCCTTCTAATATTACACAATCCCAATTTATCCTTTTTACAGATTTTCAATATAAAAAGCTCGGTGTAGAACTTTGATTTGTCTATAGATAGAAGAATTTTAAGGTACTTAAATTCATAATTATTTCTCTGGCTTTTGCTCTTTTATTTTTATCTTCGCGGCTTTATAAAAACTTAATTTCTCCTTATTATACTCTGTAGTATATTGATTGAACTTTTCTTTTTCCTTTAGTGTTTCTTCATTTATTACATTGTAAGCTTTTACTTTCTCACTAATCTCTTTTAGTTTTGTTTCTTTTTCTTTTAGCTTTTCATAAAGTTCCTTTTCAATTATTAATGATTTTTTGTAACTTCCATTCATTTTTAGAAAAGCATCATAACGATTTTTATAAGCTTGTTCTACTGCTTTGGCTTGTTCTTGTAATTTTTTATCCTCGATTTTATTTATATCATTAAGAACTGATGTTACTTCTGTTTGTGCTTTTTTTAATACATCTGCTTCATTATCTAACTCTTTCTCACGTTCAGATACATTTGCAACAGCTTGTTCTACTTGGGGTAGTGCTTCCTCATTATTCTCTTGTCCTTTCTGTATAATTTGATTATACAATTCTTGTCCCTTTGCTTCTAACTGCTCTAATTTTTTTACATTATCAGATAACGTTTTTTCTTGATCTGCTACCTTTTCAAAAGCAACATATAATTTCTCTTCTGGCTTTGCTCCTAAACATCCCCCTAGAAATCCAATTGATAGGATTCCTATTAGAATCGCTTTTCTATTAATCAATTTCAATCCCTCCTACAATGTCAAATACGTTTATCGTGCCAAAAATTTAACGGAAAATGTTCCTCTTCATGATACGCTTCAAGTTCATATCCTTTTTCTTTTAATCCTTTTATGATAGCTGGTACAGCAGCAACAGATTGCGGATGAATATCATGCATTAAAATAACTTCTTGTGGTTCTGTTGCACCTGCTAGTACATTTTGAACAATTTGAGCTGAAGCTGAATCAATTGGCATCTTGTTATACTTCCAATCTAAAGAGTCAATTGTCCAATCCCAAACTGTAAAACCAGCTTCTACTGCTTTATTGCGAAGTTCTTCATTTAGTCCTGGCATGGAGCCATATGGTGGCCGTGTTAATTTGGGAGATTCCTTCAGAATATTTGCTATTAAATTTTGATCTTCCTTCATTTCATTTACATACTCACCATCGGTATATAATTTCTTAAAGTTATGTGTCATACTGTGCATGCCCACATAATGGCCTTCTTCTTTCTCTCGTTTCACTAAATCCGGAAACTGCTTCACATTTTCACCAATTAAAAAAAATGTTGCTTCCGCACCATTTTGTCGTAGGATGTCTAACAACTCAGTTGTATATTTTCCAGGTCCATCATCAAAAGTAAGATAAGCAACTTTTCTCTCTTGGCCATTAAAGCGCTTTGGTGCTTCTTTCTTTATTTCATTTTTTGCTTGTTCACTTGCTAATTGCACTGAATTCTCTTGCTTCGTTACGGACCTTGCTGGTGAAGTAAGAGATTGATACATAAAATAGCAAGCTGCTACTGCAATAATTGCTATAATTGTAATAGATATACGTTGTATATTAGTAGTATTTCTCATAATAGTAATCCCTTTCGTTTTATATATTAATTTTATTATGTGATTCACATTTGATTTACTATTACATTTATAAATAACAAATCAAAGTAATAATTTTTTCTCTTTTTAATAGCAGAGATATAAGTTGTTGAGGATATATACAATGTCCAAAGCTACATTGAGGGTGTTTTTCTGCGTTGATACGATTTACAGATAAACCTTTTGAAGTATTTGGAGGAAAAGACGTTTATCCTTCATATAATTTTTAAAACTTCATTAACGGATATGAAAACGATTCCCGATATGTTTATATTAACTATTAAATCGATTAAAGCTTTCTTATAATACAAGAAGATTAGATAATAATTCTATCCAATCTTCTTGAGCGATTCAGATAGTTTAACTATTTTACCGCTAATTTCTTAAATCAAATGACAACAACTTAGCTTCTTTTTTTATCTTATTTAATACATGAAAGGCTCATGTTAATTTGGTTTATTTTTTCGCAAGAGCTTCTTCTATAGAAACACAAGCATAGCCGAGTTCTTTTGCAACCACTTCACATGTAACTTCACCGTTCAGCATGTTTACACCGAGTTTTAATGCATTGTTTTCAAAGATTGCTTCTTGCACACCCTTATTGGCGATTTGTAAAGCATATGGAAGTGTTACATTAGTTAAAGCGATGGTGGAAGTTCTTGGAACTGCCCCTGGCATATTCGCAACAGAGTAGTGAAGTACTCCATATTTTTCGAATGTCGGGTTATCATGCGTTGTAACATGATCGCAAGTTTCCACGGCCCCACCTTGATCAATGGCTACATCCACGATTACAGAACCGGTTTTCATTGCCCTTACCATTTCTTCTGTAACTAACTTAGGTGCTTTTGCACCAGGAATCAAAACAGCACTAATTAATAAATCTGCTTGTTTTACTGTTTCCGCGATGTTAAACGGGTTGGACATCAATGTTTTGATATGGGTACCAAAAATGTCATCCAGTTGGCGTAATCTTTCTGCATTCAAGTCAATAATTGTTACATCAGCACCTAGGCCAATTGCCATTTTCGCAGCATTTGTTCCTACAATGCCTCCACCAAGGATAGCGATTTTTCCGCGATTTACACCGGGAACACCTGCCAGAAGAATACCTTGTCCACCGTTTGATTTTTGTAGGAATTGTGCGCCAATTTGTACAGACATCCGTCCAGCTACCTCACTCATTGGTGTAAGAAGAGGGAGCGTATGATTCACTTCTACAGTTTCGTAAGCAATTGCAGTAACACCATTATCTTTAAGAGCTTGGGCTAAAGCTGGCTCTGCAGCCAAATGCAAGTAAGTGAATAGAACTAAATCTGGACGAAAGTATGTGTATTCACTGGCGAGGGGCTCTTTTACTTTCATAATCATTTCTGATTGTCTCCATACTTCTGCAGCACTTTGAATAATTTCAGCACCGGCATATACATAATCTACATTGTTAAACCCGCTTTCAACACCGGCATTTGTTTCAATCAATACTTTATGTCCAGCCTTGACAAACGCAATAACTCCTGCAGGTGTAAGTGCAACACGGTTTTCATTATTTTTTATTTCCTTTGGTACTCCAATAATCATGAAATGATCTTCCCCTCTATACTAATCTTTAGGTTACTTAGTTGTAGTCCAAGTATAGAGTATTAAAAATCTTTTTTCATTGTTAGGAAAAAAGAAAAATGCAGCATCCTTTTGTGGGATTCCACAAAAGGATGCTGCTACATGAATTTTTTTAGTTTGAGATCCAAGAACATAATCATTTTTTTGTTTGGATCTTTTAAATCAATCTCACCGATTTCGCAAATACGTTTAAGTCTATAACTTAATGTATTAGGATGAATATTTAAAGATTTGGCCACCTCACCCACATTACTGTCTTTATTCAAAAAGGTCTCCAACGTCTCAACAAGGTTGCAATTATGCTTATAATCATAATCATACAGCTTTTGTAACGCTTGATTTTCATACTCTTCACACTTTCGTTTCTCAAGGAGAAGGTCAATCAATTGATAAATACCCATATTTTGATATCCGTGGATGTTTGCTGTGTCGCAAGGGAATTTTTCCTTTATAGATAAAACAGTTAGAGCCTCTTTATAAGCTTTACCAACTTTTTGATAGTTACTATAAACACTACTAAACGCTGGTTTGATATGTTTAACTCCAAATCGTTTTTCCATTTTATGCACAAACATTTCAACGAAATTGTTGATTTCATAGGATGGTCGATTCACACAGTCCAATGAAGTAAGAAGAATTAATCGATTATGATCTATTGTGGTAAGTAAAACTTCTAAATATTGGCTTGTTTTTAGCAAATAAGAAATCTGTCTTTCTTTTTTATTTATAATTTCTTGTTCAAACTGGAATACGATGATAGTAAATACAGACGCAGGAGTAATATGCAGACGATGGAAATTTTCAATAATCATTTCATTTATTTGTATGTGATTGGTCAATAATTTCCAGAAAAATTCTTGTGTTTGTTCAACCTTTTTATTTTTACGAGCTTGAAGCTGTATTAATTTGCTTTTTACGGCCTCTGCAGCTTTTTTCAGCAAAGTGAAATTTTCCTCAGTTAAGAAATGTTCGTCTTCCATAACCCAGATGAATCCCAAAACTTCTTCTTTGTTCCAAATAGAAATAGCAACCCTGTCACTAAGACCGACACCATTTATCCTCTTTACACGAATAGGTTCACGCTTTTTCAAAAGTTCAGGGATAATGCCTTCTTTCCACAAACTGTTAATTACTTTTTCAGGTACACGTCTTCCCATAATAGTTGCAACTCTCGCGGAGTCTATTCTTTCGGCATGAGTACTATATGCCAGAAGACGATGATTCACATCTTCAATTGTAACTGGGCATTGTAGAATCTCACTAATTGTGTCAGCAAACTCTTCTAAACTGTTAAAGTTGATTTTAGAGAAATCATTTTTCATATATGTCAAAACTCATCCATCCTATTTAAAATATAGTTTTTATCTACTGTAAAATGTAAAAAAGTATTCATTGTGTAAATTAACAAACCTATAACACTTTTTATTAATAGTAGGGAATCGCTGTAACTCACTACACGTTGAAAAACCAAAGTTTAGTCGCAAACTTCGGTTTCGTTTATATAGAGCATGAAGCGTTTCAATTCCTTTAATCGTAAGAGAAGTATGACCCCGATTTTGAAAGTCTGTGAATTTCAAAAAACTTCGCTTTTTTCGAAGTTGAATCTCTAATATACGTCCATATTTATTGATTGCACGATATAGATAACACCATTTTTTTGAACTTTATATAGTTTTTTCATCTAGCTTCTAGGATAGATGAAGGCTTTTCATTTTCTTCTTCCATAATGGTCATACCAATTACAACTTTATTAAAACATTAAATTCCCAATGCGTAAACAGTAGATTTTTGTCGAATGTATTCAGTGATTTAATTATTATTTCATCAAATATGTTTTTTTGATGAAATAAGGGAATTATGGATACCTTTTTAGAAGACATTGTATATGTTTGGTTATATATAATATTTATCTTTCAATTGATTAAGATGGCTTCCTGCCATCCCTTGTCCGAAGCCAACTCATCTCCCGCCTACTCTCTTCCCGTTCCTTGAGGAAGAAGCCTTCATGGTTAAAAAGAAAAACACTCGTTCTGATTAAGGACGAGTGTTTTTCTTTTTAGATTATCTAACAGGGATAAACTTCCATGAGCTAGGTTTTTGTGTTTTTTCACCTAGTACAATCCAATTTTTCTTTGCATTTATATTTCCATAATTTAATGGATAGTCATCTGTAAAAATATTATATTCTGTAGGATTATCCAGGTTAATTTTAATTTTAAAATCAGCTAAACTATCGGATTTTTGAGCAAGGTGAATCCAACTAGAATAATTAGACCAATTTAAATATTGGAATTGGTCGTAATTTGAGTGCTTCATGCGAAGATATATACTCTCCCCGTGGTGTAGCTTTGCATCATTTTCTTTGTAGAATTCAAATTCCATAGGTGTACCAGATAAACCATTGTTTTCTTTATTTGCAAGTGTGACATAATCGTAACGATTTGCTATATACCATTCAAACGTTAGACCTTGATAAGGAGATTCACTTGGTACGATATAATAGTTTTTCCCTGCTTCTATGACATTTCCTTCTATATCATAGATTAATGCAGTCTCTATACTTGGAGCTTTCACATTTTCAGTAAAAGTTTTAAACCACAGATTTAAGAAACCTGCTGTATTGCGCTGAGCTTCTCCTAAGCTTCGCTGCACAGCTGGGGTAACCATTTCTTGCCACAATTGTGCCTTACCACTATTATAATACTTAAATGTTTTATCATTAGTAATATTTTGGATTTCAGGTTTAGCTACTCGAGCTGCATAATCAATCCATTCTTCAGGTGTAGATAGAGAATTGTTATAATTCCCTCCAGTATTGACTGCAAATTGATTTTGAATGGTTGTAACATAATTTTCAAAGTAGCTATGATATTTTATAGCTCTCGTATCAATTGCGGTAAAATTTGCTGCATGCATAGGTTGAGTAGCATCTGTAAAGTAGTGCGTGGCTACTCCTAAATAATAAAAAGCTTTTTCATAGTCCTTATTTCGTAAATGTTCTCCAGATTCATAAAAGTATTTTTTACCTTGTGTAAGAGCCGTTGGATTTGTTTCTCCTCTATAATTTTCTTTAGTATCAGGATCATAAAAATGAGATTTCCATCCACCTTTAAAAACGCCGCCTATACCTGTTCCACCATCGTTAAACTCTGCATTATAATCTGCATCATATAATCCTTTAGAAAATAGATCTTTATATTGTGGATAATTTAAAAAGTCCACAGCCTGCTTATTTGCTTCAATATTAGATTCTGTTTTCATAATTTCAATAGCTTGTTTTGCAATCCATAAATGTGTACTTTTATCAGAATGATACGGAGCTTCTGCAGACCATCTCGCAGTAATAGGATCGTTCTCATTTAAATCAATTTGATCGAGATGAGCATAACTACTTTGAGGACATACGCCTAAAATAGTTAAAGTCAGTCCAGCTACACATAGTGTTGTTATGATTTTTTTCATTTTTTCTTCCTTTCTAAATATAAAGATTCTTATGGGGGTATTCATCTTATTAACGAAAGTTAAATAGCTCTAATAAAAGAGCGATTAGCAAAGGCTAACTGCTTAATTTCTCTCTTAAAGGAATTTAAACACACATTGATTAAATTAAAAATTTTAAATTAACCTTAAACAATAATTTCCCTTCTCTACATCTAGTTATATATAAAAGCGCGTCTTATTTAAACATGTTTTTTTATGCAATTCTGCATATCCGAAAATAGGGAATCAAATAACCTTCCATTTGTTATATTAATGAAAGGCCGTTGTCTTTACACCATTGAAATTATGATGTTTTAAGTTAATAATCTATATCCATTAACTTACGAATTTTCACTACCCCTAAGTACAAAAAAACGTTATTCTTTCTAAACACTCTAAGAAAAAACACCTATAAATAAAATTTAATTAATTGGTATATACTTCTTGAAACCCTTACTTATGGTTCCATTGTATCCATTTTTAGTGAAAAATTTATGTGCTTTTATTCTAGATGCACTACTTAATAAGATAATTCTTGTGGATCTCCTTGCAATCGATATCTGTTCTACATGTTTCAATAACTTTTCCCCTATCCCATTACCTCAAAAATCTTCATTTACAATCACATACTCTAAAACAGTATATGGTCTAAATTGATATCCAGGATTAAGGCAAAACGTCATAAATATACTTCCTTTGACGTTACCACTTTCCTCATAGACAAACAAAAAATTATTAGAATCATTCCTTATCTGCTCAATTCTTTCTGGTAAAACTTTAATATTTTTGCTATGTGGTGCTAATTTTTTATATAGATTTTCAATTATATTACTGTCCTTTGGTGAAAATCTTTAATTTATTATTTAAGTCCCTACATGACAGCACATGTAAATCGATTTTGGAAGTATCATATTGATGATAATTGAAAACCAGAAAATCTTCCATTTGATCCTTTACGTTTTTTGAGGAGGAAGTCTTCCTGGATGAAATGATAAATCATTATGAAGAAGGATGTTTATATAACAAGGAATAGAGAATTAATTATCAAAAAATATTAAAAAGTCAAAAAATAATATATGCAATTTTACATTAATAATCTCAAAAGAATGGTTTTTTTGTATACTCCTTAATAAGATGCATCTTTATTATACGGAATATTAAGGGGAGAAATAGACATGAAAAAATCTGTCGTTACATTACTAGCAACCGGAATGGTTTTAGGTGCTCCATTTTCAAGTGCTTTTGCAGAAGAACAAGTATCGCAGCAAGAAGCTTTGAACAAAATGGAAGTCGTTCAAAAAAAGTGGAATGATGAACAAGGAAATCCATCCTTCCTTTCAGGAGAATTATCTGATAAAAGAGTGTATTCTGAAAAATCTGTAAAATCTTTCCTTGAAGAAAATAAAGAATTATTTAAAATCAACCCACAAACTGACTTAACACTGAAAGAAGTAAAGTCAGATGATTTAGGAATGAAACATTATGTGTACATTCAATCTATTAATAAAGTTCCAGTTGATGGTGCACGTTTCATTGTTCATACAAATCGTGACGGCAAGGTAACAACGGTAAACGGAGACGTACATCCCGCTGCCGCTGACCGTTTGAAAGGAAATACAAAGGCAAAGATTTCAAATGAAACTGCCCTTTCAAATGCATGGAAACATATTAATCTAGCAAAAAAAGATACACTTGTAGAAACAAATGGGACTCCGTTAGAACAAATAAAAGAAAAAGCAAAATCTACAAATGAAAAAGCAGATTTAGTTGTTTATGAAAAAGACGGGAATTATTACTTAGCTTATAAAGTACAATTACAATTCATTAAACCTTATGGAGCAAACTGGCAAGTCTATGTAAACGCAGAAGATGGAACAATTATAAATTCATATAATGCAGTTACAGATGCAGATACTCCACAAAAAGGCTATGGAAACGGCGTATTTGGGGATCGAAAAAACCTGAATACAACTTACAGTAGTCAATATGGAAAATACTATTTAAAAGACACAACAAAGCCGATGAATGGTGGCGTTATTGAGACAACTACAACTAATCATGGAACTGATTGGCAAAATCCAGATAATTACTATCTATTCGATACAGATAATGCTTGGATAGATAAGAGCCAAGCTCCTGCAGTTGATGCTCATTTTAATGCAGGAAAAGTATATGATTATTATAAGAATGTTCATAACCGTAACAGTTTTGATGGAAAAGGTGCAACGATTCGTTCTGGAATCAATTTCGGAACCAATTACAATAATGCATTCTGGAATGGACAACAAATGGTTTATGGTGATGGCGATGGTGTTAAATTCGCACCGCTGTCAGGTTCTCTAGATGTTGTTGCACACGAACTAACACATGCGGTAACTGAAAAGTCAGCTGAGCTTGAATACCTAAATCAATCCGGGGCACTAAATGAATCTTTTTCTGATGTATTTGGATATTTCGTTGATCCAGCCAACTGGGATTTAGGAGAAGCTGTAACTACGCCAAAAGTTGCAGGAGATGCACTTCGCAGCTTATCAAATCCTGAAAAGTATGGACAACCTGCTCATATGAATGACTATCAATATTTACCACCAACAGAAGAAGGAGACAATGGTGGCGTACATATCAATAGCGGTATTCCAAATAAAGCTGCTTATTTAACAATCAATGCTATTGGTAAGGAAAAAGCAGAAAAAATCTACTACCGTGCTTTAACAACGTACCTTACACCAACAAGTGATTTCAGCAAGGCACGTGCTGCTTTATTGCAATCCGCTGCTGATTACTATGGTGTTAATAGTGCGACATATCAAGCTGTGCAAAAAGCTTGGAATGACGTAGGAGTAAAATAATAGTTTCATTGATAGAGAAATGTAAAAGGGCCCCCCTGCTAGGAGTATCTGGCAAGAGGGTCTTTTTTCACTATCTATCATTAAAGAAAGTCCACATAGTTTTAGGATTCTCTCACTGTAACTTTCCCCATAAACTTGCCGTGAATGTTGCATCAAGACAAATAAAAATTGATTAAGAGCACCTTATAAAAGTTAATTTCAACTAAAAGGAAAAGAATTCATTTTAACCAAAGATGAACAGCTCCCTTTCAAGTAGACAGGGAAAATAATAAAAATACTTTAAGCGGCTTGAACACTGTATTCCAATGGACTTAAGCCGTTTAATCTTTCTTGGAAACGTTTGTTATTGTAAAATTTTATAGTACCCCCAGAATGAAATTTTGTGCTAATTTGTAACAAAAAAGCTCATTTTTTAGTTTTGGGCATATTTACATTTGTTAGCTTGAGGGCATGTAAGGTGACCCCTATTTGTTATTACCTAAACATTAAAATCATTGCGTACTTTTTTTGCTCAATAAAAGTAAACCTAAACCTATTAATATAGAAAGTATTCCTATATATAACCCTACAGAAATTCCATGTCCTGTTTTTGGTAATATCTTTCCATCTTCTCTCGTATTTAGTTCCTCACCTGTATTTGGCTTCTCACCTGTATTTGGTTTCTCATCCGTACTTGGCTTCTCACCTGTACTTGGTTTCTCTTCCGTACTTGGCTTCTCACCTGTATTTGGTTTCTCATCCGTACTTGGCTTCTCACCTGTATTTGGTTTCTCATCCGTACTTGGCTTCTCACCTGTACTTGGTTTCTCACCTGTATTTGGTTTCTCATCCGTACTTGGCTTCTCACCTGTATTTGGTTTCTCATCCGTACTTGGCTTCTCACCTGTATTTGGTTTCTCACCTGTATTTGGTGAATCTGTTTCTGCTTTTACTTGCTCTAATCGATTATTTTTTATTCTGAATAGATAAGTTTTATCCCCTTCCTTAGTCGTTTCTGAATTTCCATAATAATATTTTAGTCGCGAAGGTTCTGCATGATATATTTGAATTATATCTCCCTCTTCATATGTTAAACCGTTAATAGCTCTTTCCAATGTATTTTTAGTACTCTCATGTCCTTGTACTTTCACATTTACTTTTTGTTTTTTGTTTTTGTCATATATTTCTACACCTATATATTCTTTATTTGTAAAATAGCTATGCACTGAAGCATCTGTTCCTAAAAAGCTTAATTTTTTTGTTTCAGGATGTACCGTTAAGTTTCCTACTAAATATGATCCCAATCCTAAAAATTCTAGTGTGTCTCCATACTCCACATTAACCGGAATCTTTATAAGATTACTATTTCCATACGTGTTTGTTAACTTTACTAATAAATCCCCCGCATTTTTTCCAATCTTAAAAGCTTCAATAGAAGATGTGGTAACAGAAATATTAACATTGGAATCATCGTTTAAATTATGAATATCCGTAAAAAATTTAGAGGCATCTAAATGAGAAGCATCTTGTTCTCCTAATAATACTGTTGGAATATCTTTTATATTAGCTGTTGGAATAATATACGGACTGAGTTCTCTATCTACTATTTTATTTTTTTCTATTATATTTTTCCAAATGGGACGTGTTATTTTCGGATATTGTTCTACTATTTTCTTTGTTTCGTCGTTTGCGTATAGCCCCCATTTTTCAAAGAAAGGTAATAAATTCCTGTTAGTAACCTTACTTGTCATTTGAATAAATAATTGCTTTTTACTATCATCAGTACCCAATTTATGATTTTTTAAAACTCGATACTCTTGATTAAGTTTTGGATAAAAATTATTTCCATATGCTTGGCGTAATTGCTCAAACATTCCAAGCTTAACCCATACATCTGCATTATCAAAGTTTTTATTAGGATCAGTTGATTCTAAAAAGTCTTTTATTTCTTTCTCGGAATTTTTCAGACGATTAGGAAATCCTAGTTTTTCTTGAATGACTAACGCTGGAATATTTACAGTTACTTCTCCTAAACCACCCCATGTATAATCTGGATTTTGATATGTATGTCCCATCTCATGCCATACCCCCCATTGCTGTTGATTTGAGGGAGTACTCAAAATATCTTTACCTGCACCAGTATTTTTTTGGAAAGAAATATATTCACTTGTTGCATAAGCATATCCGGCACCGTTATCCGGATTCACAATGTGTATTCTATTATCATATTTTTTGGCAGCACCATTGGCGTTCAAATCTAATCCTGAAACCTCATTTTGAATTAAATATATCTTGTCCCAGTATTTTAATAAATCTTCTACTGATCTATTTTTTAACGTTTCAGCAGCAATTGTATATTGAAATGTACCAAATACATGTTTACCAACTAGTTCAACGAATGGGGCCTTTGGCATTTTTTCCAACATATTTATCCATTCTTCCTGTGTGGTTTCCTCTAAAATGAATTTAGGTACATCTTCTCCCCCCCATATTGAAACTGTAATCGTATTTGTTTCAGATGTATTTTTGAGATATAACATTCCATCTCCTTTATCAAAAACAATGTCATTATCTCCACTTTTTAATTCAAAATTAGTATAGCCAATGTCTTTATTGTCATTTAGATATTCATATGTCCCAATTCTGCCGATAGTAGCATACAGTTTTGCTGCATTATCAGCATTGTGAACTTGAATTTTAATATGTTCTCCTTTTTTAACAAAAATTCCTGTTGGTTCTAAATCAGTGTGATACATTGTGCGATTTTCTAAAGATCTTCTGTTATTTGCATTTCCTCTTGGTTTTAAAACAAATTTTTCACTCCGATCTGTTGCCTGTAATTGATTTTCAGTTGGCTTCCCCTCATGCTCCGCATAAGATATTTTTGGATAAAATTGCTGTGGCAACAAAATTACCATGAATGCGAATAAAATGCGTAATAATTTAGAAAATTTATCATGGCTTAGTTTGTAACTTTTAGTCTTACTTCCTTGTTGATTCATGCTGTACCCCTTTCATTTTTTATTATCTTAGCAAAGATTAATACTAAGAATATCAATAATTATAACTCTAATAAAATGCATATCAAATATAAGTTTTAGTTTTTTTATTGCGATAAAACCTTTAGGGATAGAAGAATATGCCCCTCAACTTAAGAATATTCACTCCCCCCAAGTGCAAAAAACGTTATTCTCCTAAACAAGACTATTGTTTAGAAGAAATAACGTTGCCACTTAAATATATTTTCATTTTCCATACTGATTACGTCTCTTTTAAAGAGTTATAATATCAGTATGTCCAAGTTTACTAGACTTGGTGTATATATTTTGAGATTTCGCAACAGAACCCTCTACTTTTTCTTTATGCACTTTTTCTCAAATATTATAGAAAAATCAATTCTAAAGCTCATTATCTAATAAATAATTACAAAAGAAATTAATGTCCTAAGATATCTATTTCTCCTGCCGAAGCATATCCATTTACTCTGTTTAGTACCTCTAATTTTACATATTTAGCAGTTACAGGATTAAATGTTGCAAATTGTTGTTTCTTACTATTTTCCCATGTTCCAGAAGTTACCTTTTGATAGTTCGTGCCATCTGTACTTGTGTAAATATTGTAGCTTAAAATACGACCATTTTCCGACCAATCTTGGTCTTGTCTTGGGAGATATGACAACTGTGTAATTGTACAAGTTTTGCCAAGATCAACTGTTAAATTGTATGGATATTGATTTGGTTCACTCCATTTACTATGCCATATTGTATATGGGTTTCCGTCAATTGCATTCGTTGCAGGTTCTTGCTCTAATTCTTTACTGCTTGCAACTACTTTTATATTTTCTTTAGGTAATGTGTTTAATGGAACACGTTTAAAATCAGTTGCGTCCTAAATAGGAGCAGTTAATGTTGGTAAATTCAACGCTTCTATTTTTTGTCTAGTTTCTTCCGATGCTTTTAATCCCCATTTATCAAAGCATGGAAGTAAATTCTATTTTGCTACTTTAGATGCATTATAAATGAAACCTTGTATTTTCTCATCATCCGTTTTAGGTAACTCTTCGTACGGTATTGCACAGTATAATTGTTGTAATTTAGGATAGAATTCGTCTCCGAATGCTAAAGCTAATTGCCAAAACATGAAAAAGTAGCCCTTCACCTGGCCAAAAAGGATAAGGTGAAGGACTATTCTTTGTACTTCTATCATTTCTTACTATCTTGTACGAATTTCAGTATTCATACATTACAGAGTGCTTGATTAATCGTATGCTTTTACATCTGTTAATGATGGAAGGGAAGCAATTGCTCCGTAATTTGTACATGTTACAGCACCTACTTTATTTGCAAATGAGATAAACTCTTTTAAATCTTTGAAGTTATGAATAAGAGTTTGTTCACTTTTTGCAATTTGGTATAGCATCGCTCCGACGAAAGCATCACCAGCACCAGTTGCATCTACTTGTTTAATGGAAACAGAAGGTACAATGATTTGAGAGTCCTGTGTTGCAAGAAGGGTGCCGTCTTTTCCGAGTGTAATAGCTACAACTTTAGCCCCGTAATGTAGTAATTTCAGGGCTGATTGTTGTAAATCAGTTTCTTTAGAAAGCATTGTGGCTTCTTCTTGGCTTACCTTTACAAAATGTGCGTGTTTTATAATGGATAGGCAATCTTGAGAAAATTGCTCTATATCTGTAATCAGTGCATCTCGATAATTTGGATCAAAAGAAATAAAATGATTATTGTCTTTCGCAAATTGTAATAGTTGAAAGTATGTTTCTTTTAATGGACTTGATAATAAGGCAGTTGCTGAACCGAAATGTATTAGATCATTACGTTTTATTTTCGATAAATCAATTTTATTAAAAGTGTATTCACCATCAGCTCCGCGCATAAAAATAAAATCTCGTTCGCCATCTTTATCGATGGATACGAAAGCAAGCGTGGTTTGTTTATCTTTTATGAGCATTGAAGTATCAACATGTGCACGCTGTAAAGTTTGCTCTAGAAACTCACCGAATGGATCATTTCCTACTTGTCCCATAAATGTAGCGTGTCCACCTAATTTTGTAATAGCGGCGGCAACGTTAGCTGGAGCCCCACCAGCTTTTTTCTCGAAATCTGCACCATCAACTAAAGACATATTGGAATTTCGACAAACGAAATCAATTAATAATTCACCTATACAAAAAACATTTCTCATACGATCCCTCTTTTAAGTTTATATTGTGTAATTGTAAAATGTAATTGTGCATCTGAAAAGATTGCGATATGATGTTTCATTCCTTTTCGCGGAAATACTCTAGACGTAAAGACAGTGGAACCATCATATAAGAAAATTTCTACGATGCTATTATCTACAAATATTCGTAATTCTATCGTATCGCGAATATCAATTTTTTTACAACGTTCATACCCATAATCTCCACCGAATTGGTGATGGAAATTGCTTCGGTCTACGAAAACAGTTCCTTTTTCACGGTTAAATGTAATCGGGAAAGATTCCTCTTCATTATGGAAGAGGGAAAGGCCGAATTTGTACGCATCATCTGTTTTAAGAGTGGCAATTAATTCATATGAGTATTCATGGCCCAGAGTGGTTAATACGTTTAGCCCCGTTGATATGTCACCTGAAATCTCTTTCTTGGTTGTTCTTAGCTTGGTTAGTTCTGAAACTGGTTTTTGTTTTAATATATTATTTTCTAATGCTAGTTCTCGTGGAAGTGTTAAACAATGAGCCCACATATAATCATCAGAAGGATATGTTATTTCGCTTGAGCCCGCCCAAGCAAATAAAAGGCGGCGCCCAGATTGATCTTCTAAAGTTTGAGGGGCGTAAAAGTCGAATCCTTTATCAACTTCGTAATACGCATCGATATGGAAATACAAATTTTCGATATCAAAATTTCCAATTGTATATACGACATTATATACATTTTGAAAACTTTCCTTATCTCTTTCGATTCCTTGTGGCGAAAAGAGTAACACATCTCTCCCTGATAGTTGGAAGTAGTCGGGGCATTCCCACATAAATCCAAATTCTTTTAAATTTGTTTTAACCTCACCTTGGAAATTCCAACTGTATAGGTCTAGTGATTTATATAATAATAGAGTCCCCGTTTTATTTTCACGTTGTGCTCCGAGTAACATATAGTATGCATCGTTATTTTTCCATACTTTTGGGTCACGTACATGCTTCGTATACCCATCAGGGATCATATCAATAACAGGATTATTACTATATTTAGTCATCGTATATTGAGAGTCCATCGTTACCATACATTGTTTAGAATCGCGAGAACCATCAGATTTTTTTATATTACCTGTATACAATAAGTGAAGGAGCCCATCTTTTATAATAGAACTACCGGAATATGCGCCATGTGATTCATAGCTTTCAGTCGGGATAATGGCGACTGGCATGCGCTCCCAGTTAATAAGGTCTTTTGATTTTACATGCCCCCAATGTTTCATTCCGTGTATTGGACCAAATGGATACCACTGATAAAAAACGTGATACTCATCATTGTAGTATGATACACCGTTAGGGTCATTCATTAATCCATATGGTGGATGGATATGATAAATGGGTTTCCATGAATCTTGATTTGCAATTTCATTTAAAGAATGTAATTCTTCTTTATTAGATTGTAGTATTGTTTTATATTTCGCCATAGGTTTTCACCCCGTTGTTATTTACTTTCTTTATATAAAATTAATGTGGCAACAAAAGCAGTAATAACCGCAATAGCGAAGCCGATTACATAGTGAATCACATTCATCATGCCAAGAGGTGCAACAATTGTAAGCATTGGTATACCTGTTAAACCATATGCATTCGCGGCAACTTGCATCCAAACAACGTAAGCACCTCCAATTGAGCCACCAATAGCTGCTGCAATAAATGGTTTACCAAGTTTTAAATTGACACCAAAAATAGCTGGTTCTGTAATTCCTAAAAATGCTGAAGCTGCTGCTGGAATTGCAATTTCTTTCGTTTTTTTGTTTTTTGTTTTGAAATAAACTGCTAAAGTAGCACCACCTTGAGCAACGTTCGCCATTGACCAAATAGGGAGTAAGAAATTGACCCCGATATCCTTATTTGCGAGTAAGCCCGCTTCAATAGCGTGGAAGCTATGGTGTAAGCCAGTAAGAACGATTGTTGAATATAGACCACCAAATATAAGGCCAGCTACTGGTCCTGCAAATTGATAAATTGTATTTAAAAGGTACGTAATACCGTCACCGATTTTATATCCAATTGGTCCGATAATAATAAGTGATAAAAAGCCAGTTATAATAATTGTTAAGAACGGTGTAACTAATAAATCTAAAGAGTTCGGAACGCGTTTTCGGAGTTCTTTTTCAATTGTGCTCATAACATATACGCATAATAAAATAGGTAAAACAGTACCTTGATAGCCAACCATATCAATATCCATACCAAGGAAATGTAAAACATTTGGTTTTGCATTTGAAAGCGTCCAAGGATTCGTTAAGCTCGGGTGAGTTAATATGCCACCAACAACTGCACCTAAGAAAATATTTCCGCCAAATTCTTTAGCAGCACTAACCCCGATTAAAATAGGTAAAATAATGAAGGCTGCACTGGAGAACATATCAAGCAATTGGATAAGTGAGTGATCGCCAGGAACTAATTTAAACGCTTTCAACATTCCGAGTAGACCCATAAGTAAACCGCTTGCGACAATAGCTGGAATAATTGGAACGAAAATATTGGATAATGTCTTTGCAAGTCGAGCAAACGGATTCATTTTTTTCTTAGGAATATCGTTTGATACTGGAGAATCAAGTTCGGCCATTCCAATTAGTTTTGAAAATTCATCATATACTTTGTTTACTACACCAGTTCCAAAAATAATTTGATATTGCTCAGACGTTGCAAAAGCACCTTTAACCCCATCGATGTTTTCGATTTCTACTGCGTTTATCTTTGTTTCATCTTTTAGTACAAGACGAAGGCGAGTAGCGCAATGTGTAGCGCGAATAATGTTTTCCTTTCCGCCGATGTTCTGTAAAACTTGCGTTGCGATTTGTTTCATATTCATAAAAATTCCCCCTTACTAATACACCTTTTATTTATGGAACCGGTTCCGTTTTTAGTTAAAATAAAAAACAGGGACGTGATGCGAAAATCCTGTTTTTAAAATATGGAACCGGTTTTAATTTTATTATAGAGCGCCTTTAAATTTTGTCAACGCTTTCTTGGATTTTTAATGTATAGCGAGAGTGTAATAATTTAGGAATTATTTTATTTTCAACAAGCTGCGAAAGGGAAGTAGCAGCAAGCTTACCAGCATACTCATAATCAAATGCGATTGTCGTTAAGCTAGGGTGTACCATTTCAGAAATATCATATCCACCGAATCCTGTTACAGAAATATGGTTTGGTATATAAAGATGATTGGAATGAATTACTTTCATTGCTCCAAGAGCGATATTATCTGTAGCACATACGATAATAGTAGGACGGTTGTGATCTAAAATATGCTGTACTTGTTTCATCGCATCTTCTATTCGGAAAGTTGTTTCGTAATAAGAAACAATGCAAGTAGGATCTAAATTTCTAATTGCTTTTTGAAAACCATTTTTTCGATTTACACCAACTGAAATATCATCTTTTTCTACTCCTAAATAGGCGATATGACGGTGGCCTTGTGATAATACGTATGCGCCTAGCTCATAAGCAGCGTCAAAATCATCGTGAATGAGGCAATATTGATCCTCATACTGTTGACCAACAAATAAAATAGGGGTAGTAGAATTAGCGATGATTTGTTTATGCTCTTTTGTTAAAGTTTTTGTTAATAAAATTATGCCAGCTACTTTTTGTTTTATAAAGTTTTCCATTGCTTGAATTTCTGTCTCGATTTTTTGATTCGCATTTGCAACTAGCATTTGATAGTTATTTTCTCGCAAAGTATTATCAATCCCGATAAGTGTTTTTGTTGTGGCGAAGGAATCTAATCGGGGGATAATGACACCAATTAAATTTGTTGTTTTTGCTTTTAAACTTTGTGCAAATGTATTGGGAGAGAAATTAGTCATTTCAATAATACTTTCAATTTTTTGTTTTGTTTTATCACTTACATATCCACCATTTAAGTAACGGGATACAGTACTTTTTGCAACACCTGCTAATTTAGCGATATCTGCAATTGTCTTAGCCATAGTATTCCACCTTTGTATTTTAAAAAAATGTTAATTTTATTATATGAAGAATTGAAGGTTACGTAAACAAGACAAAGAAATTAAAAAGTCTATTTCATTTTGCTGGGTTCTGGTGCAAAAAACTGAAGATGCTTGCAAGGAATCTCTGAACTTTGGACATACTGATATGTACTGAACCCAAAAATTGGACATATATTTAAGCAACTAATAAGGATTGTACTCTGTATTTCACAGGGTGAAATTCTTTTAATTTTTTTTGATTCTTTTGTGGCTGTAATAATGAATATAATTTTCTAATTCACTCTTAAAGTGTTCCATACTTTCAAATTCTTTAAGATAAAGTAATTCAGACTTTAATACGCCAAAGAAATTTTCAATGACTGCATTATCTAAGTAAATTTCCTAACGGGACATACTTTGAGTTATATTGTATTCTTTTAAGATATGGTGGTATTTATCCATTTGATAGTGCCAACCTTGGTCTGAGTAAAGAATAGGGATATCCCCTTTCTTCCAGCGTTTTCAGGCTTTATCTATCCTTTTTTCTCATAAGAAAAACAAAAAGAATTATGTAAATATAAAGCAATTTATATGATTCAAGATTATATATACTTAGTATATGGATCTATACAAAAAGACACCCAAGAAGTATCAAAAATTTTCCTTCGTCTGTTTGACCTATTACAGAAAAATGGACGAAAATCCCATCGATATGAGAAAAAGACAGTCTTTGATATTTAGGGTGTCGTTTATCAGTGTACTATATCCAATCTCAAGCAGAAAACTGCATAATCTTTATAAATACACCTTATCAAGGTTTAATTGGTATGCACATCTTTAATGTAGTCGTAGAAATTTCAAAAACACATTCAAATATACTCTCTTGATACCCTTATCTTGATAGCGATGTGTCTATACCCCACATCCATCAACTTAAGGATTTAGACTATTTTTGAATTTAAAAGCACGTTACTATTTTCTTATGTTAATGAGAAAGGGTGACGTGCTTTTTATGAAGAATCATAGCACTTTCAATATGTTTACGAATTATATGTATCGATAATATGAAATTCATTTTCTTATAGTTAATTAATCCTGAATATAAATATATTTCTTTCTGTAAGGTATGCTAAGGGATGTAAATGAGAACCCTTTGCCTCAAAGGGTTCTTTTATATCAAAAGATGACAATTATCCTTTATTTAGTTTTTGATTTATTTATATTTTATTCTTCACGCCAAAATATTTAATCATCTTAAATCCCCCCCTCTTTTTCAAATATTACAAATTCAAAAGTAACAAAATATTCATTTTTTCTTTCAAAATAATTAGATAAATAATAGCAACAAGTTAATCTTCTCACCACTTAAAAAGTACACCGAAAGGTACACTTTTTGACATTATATTTAAATTTCGTATGAATTAAGCTTATTCCCCTTTTTCGGAGGATGGGCAAAGATACCCATATTCTAATTCTATATCTACCTTTAACAGTGCAATTTTTTCATTTGGGGGATACTTCAAAATGTTAAGTTGATGGGCATATATGGTGATCCCTCTTCAGCGAATAAATGAAATTCATCTTGAATCGATAGATTCATACAAAAACGCCATCCTTTCTGTATATTTCTACAAAAAGAATAGCATTATTTCGTTTTATGGATACACTTTTTTAGCTTGATGGCGATGTATGGTGCCCCCTATAAGATTTCTTAAGTAACATCATAAACCAAACCAAACCAACACTAATAATTACATGAGACAGTCCAGCCATATGACTTAATCCTTTAAAATCAGTACCATTCACTTGAAGAAGCCCGCGAACTAGCATTGCTACAACCGTTAAAATTAGTCCTAAATTATAAACAATAAACCATTTATTAAAACTTTTTGCTTCATGAATTGTAAATACTTTTGATAATGCTAATGCAATTAAAAAGAATACAAAACCAAGTACCAGTACATGAGTATGTATAACATTCAGCATTGTAGAACCTTCAATGTCTTTTGCGCTTGAAAACTCCCTTGCAAATATACCAGACAATAATCCTATTACTAAGTAAAAGAACGCTGCATTAAATAATTTCTTCATTATTTACCTCCAAATGTATGAACTACATTATTTTTGTTTAGAAAATTTAAATCTATTTTATGAGTTATTTGTAATTCCATATACAAGCCCTGAAATATATGGAATTAACCAAATGAACCACACAATTACACTTAATGTGTGAAACTTTGCAATCATTTTTATATCCTTCTTCTTTAAAACTAAAGTGGCCCAAACAGCATGAAATAGCATAAGTAAAATTGCCGATAAACCCGTTATCCCATGAAAGCTGAATAGAGAACCTTCTGAAGCCATTTTCTCCATTAATGTAGTACCAATCGTATCGCATGCTAATCCAACCCAAAATATAATCACATGCCAAGGTTTTAATGTTTTTTGAATTTTTTCACTCCAGACCCCAATTGAATAAAAAATAAGTGCTGCCGTAATAAATGTAATAGCTGATGCTAACACATCAATCCCCCCTTTTCTAAACTCTCTCTTCCTTTTACGAGATTTATTTTATCTAAGGATTATGAACAGGGTATGAATGGAATATTACATTACACCATTTAACTTCTGTATATTATAATTAACATTGATAAAAAGGCTCTTATATCTAATTCTATAAGAGCCTTTTTATCTTTACCTATTTTCAAATTTCATTTTTCCGTAGTAATTTTCCATCTCTAAGCGTCAATATACGATCACATACATCAAGCATTTTTTCATCGTGCGTAATCATAATTGCTGCTTTTTTATTTTTCTTTACTTCATGCTTCATCATTTCAACAACTTCTCTAGCACGTTTTGAGTCTAAACTAGCAGTAGGCTCATCGGCTAAAATTAAATCTGGATCATTCATAAAAGCACGAGCAATGGCTACACGTTGTTTTTCACCACCAGAAAGTTGTCTAGGATAATGGTTAATTCGATGTGTTAAGCCAAATGTCTCTAGTAATTCATTGGCAAATGTGTCGGCTTCAGCTTTATTTTCGCCTTTTAATTTTGCGATATATAGAAGCTGTTCTTTAACTGTTAAGAATGGCACAAGGTTTGCAAACTGAAATATAAATCCGATTCGTTTCAAACGAACATCCGTCATTTCTTTTTCCGATAAACTAGTTATATCTTGACCAGATACATAAATATTACCTTTAGAAGGAGATAAAAGTGCTCCCGCAATGGAAAGTAATGTACTTTTACCTGATCCAGATGGCCCAACAATACCAATGAATTCCCCTTCCTTTACATCTAGTGTGATGGGATGTAAAGCTGTCACTTCCGTATCGCCTTCCCCATACACTTTACTGACTTTATCTAGTTTTAATAATGATGCTGGTGTCTCCCACTTTAAATCTGTCACCATTACATCCCACCTCCGATAGCTTCTAATGCATCTACTTTCAACACTTGATATAGAGAAATCAATGTCCCTAACACGCTAATTACGATAAAGATAATAGAATACTGCACCATCATTGTCGTTGTTAGCAAGAACGGCATACTTTCAGGGAACACAGTTTGTACCGCGAGTGTTAAACCAATACCTACTATTAATGCAACAACAGTTAAGAATACAGCTTGTACTACTAAACTATTAGCTAAATAAGAGTTTTTCGTCCCAATTGCTTTTAATACACCTAATTGTTGCGTTTTTTGTAAAGTAATAACATAGAAGAACACACCAATTAATAACGCTGTAATCACAAGTAAAAATGCAATAATCATTGTTAAAGTTCCTTGCTCTTCTTTATACCCAGGAATACTTTGTAGTACTTCTTTTTTCTCAACCACATTTGCATTATTAATTTCTTTATCAGTATTTAGAGCTATAACGTTGTACTCCTTTTGATGCGGAAGTGCAATGCTTTCCCATACTTTCTCATTCATATAGGCAACTGGTGCATGACTAAACATTTCATTTTCTGTAAATCCAACTACTTTAAATGCCTTTTTGGATATAGGATCTACAATTTTATCATTTAATGCTATCCCTTTATTTTTCGCTGATTCATCAATAATAATTTCATTATCTTCTAAATCAATCGCTTTTCCTTCAATAACCTTTGGAGTAATAAATGAATCTTGTTTATTTGCAAAGATGGCAATGTCAACCTTCTTCGAACTTCCCTCTTTCTCAAATGTAGACATTGTAATATGCATTGGAACCGCTTCTTTTTCACTAACTTGTGCTAATACATTATCTACATCTTCTTTCTTGATTTGAGATCGTAGTAATTTTCCTTCAGCATCTTCTGATACTACAAATTTTTCTGCTTTCATTTCAAGAATGGAAGAGGCATTTGCATTGGATAATCCATTCGCTAACCCTGATATGATAAGTACAAGAAATGATAATAAAATCATAATCGTACCAATTAATCCGTACCTTAATTTTGACTGTTTTAATTCTTTAAGAGCTAAAAACATTCCTTTTTCCTCCTTATTTTGTGCTTTGCCTATGCACTTATCATAAATAAGGAATATGAACAGATTATGAATGGAACATTACAAAAGACAATTTTAAAATGAAACCTCACCTCTTATAAGTACAAAGCTTTCATTATATATACGAAAAGAGACTCGTTCTAAAGAAATCTTTTAGTTATTAATCATCTAAATCCATTCCTTCTTTATTTTGGGGAAGATAAATAGTAAAGGTGGTACCACTCCCTACCTCGCTTTCCACTGTTATTGCACCCTCATGAAGTTCAATGATTTCTTTTACAATAGACAATCCTAACCCACTACCCTTAATGTTTCTATTTCTAGCTGAATCGACTTTATAAAATCGATCAAAAATTCTTTTTATCTCTTCCTTCGGAATGCCACATCCCCTATCAGTAATAGCAATACGCCACTCTAATTCATTTTCTTCAGCTTCAAACAAAATACTTTTCCCGCTTTCTGTAAATTTTATACTGTTAGTAAATAAATTCGTCCATACTTGATGAAGTAGATTATTATATCCATAAATATTTATATCAGGAATAACTATTTCAATTGCAAGATCTTTTTCTTGCCATTCCCATTCAGACATAAATATAATACTTCTTATTTGTTTTCCTAGATTGAAAAATTCTTTACGTAAAGTAAGTTCTTCCTGATCAAGTGATGCAAGTGTTAATAATTGTTTACACATATTAGACATACGTTGACTTTCTGATTCAATAATACTCAAGTAACGACATTTTTCTAACTCAGTTAAATTCTCTGTTTTTACTGTTTTAGAAAATCCTTGAATAGATGACAATGGTGATTGAAATTCATGTGAAACATTCGAAACGAATTCTTGGCGCATTTGTTCTGAGTTTTGCAACCTTTTTGCCATCTTACGAAAGTTCTTTGCAAGCACTCCAATTTCATCTTTTCGGTACTCTGGTAATACTAAATCATATTTACCACTCGCGATTTCTTGTGTCGCTTGTGTAAATTTTTGAATCGGACGAACAATAAAACGAGTAGCTATCGCAATACAGATTAAGCTAATTAATATAATTAATCCTAACAATACTGCGTAAAAAATTCGTAACTCTCCAAACTGCTGTTGAATATCCGGACGAATGAAAAGGGCAAAGTGTTGTCCATTAGTATGAATAGGGATTCCAATACTATTTGCTACTGTATTATCAAAAAAGCCAGTGGAAAACAATCGATTAGGATAGTTCTCAATCCCGTTATATACATTACCATTTAGTACACTATCAATGGCCTCATCACTAATATTAATTTTTTTAAAGCCCTCTCCATATCGTTTTCCTTGTTTCTTTTCATCTACCATATAGATTGCAAAACCAAGATTGGAAATAGATTGTAGATATGTCTCTTTATTTAGTTCACTGTCTTCCTCATATAAATGTTCTATATATAGAGCATAATTTAGAATTTTTTCACTGTTATATGGTTTTAAATACACATGGTAATATATATTTGTAAGTAGAAATGCCACTATGCTACTAATTACCATAATAACAGCTGATATAATGACAAATCTCCCATACAATGATCTCATTTTATTTCAACTCCTCTTTAGTGAATTTTTTATTCAGTAAATACTTTGATTTATTCTTCATACATATGAAAAGCAATTTTCCTATTGAGAGTAATAAAAACTATAATTCATGACCATACTCATTTAGCATTAGAATAAATTATATTCTCCTACGACAATGATGAAAGTATCGCAGGGGATCCTAGCTATAGGGAGTATCTAATAGAACATAAAATTATATTTGTATAATCACTCAAACTCTCCTGGTATTGTTTTAAAATACTAAATAATTATGAACGAAAGATGAACATACAATTACAATCTCTTCTAATAACTTTCACCCGAATTATAAAGTGTGTTATTAATATAGATTGACAGCTTACTTATGTATTTAATGAAGATTTTCTTAGCTCTGTTGCAAAGTTTTAGAAAGTAAGTTAGACGTTAACAGAACAAAATGGTGGAATAGCAGACTGATATTATCCCCTTAAGGTAGACAGACAGTGTAAAAGGACCATGAATAAACATAGATGTTACACTTTTACTTGGAGGGGATTTTATTATGGTTAAAAAAGGGGATAAATTTCAAACTTATTGGGGTACGGAAACGATTCTGGGTATGAGGGGCCACTCTAGGATTTAATTACAAATAAAAGAAGAACTTTATTGGTTGTGTTGCAAAGTTCTCTAAACTAGGATAAACTCTGAAAAAAGCAAACGAGGAGCATAACAGATGAGATACTTTAAAGGAAAACAATTCGAGAAAGATATTATATTGGTAGCCGTCGCCTACTATTGTCGTTTTTCTTTAAGTTATCGTGATGTATCTGAAATTCTGAAAGAACGTGGCATCTCGTTTCATCCAACAACCATTATGCGCTAGGTTCATGAATATAGAAATCTTATCTATCAAATTTGGAAGAAGAAAAACAAAAGAGCACAACTATCTTGGAAAATGGATGAAACCTATATAAAAGTCAAAGGGAAATGGTGCTATTTATATCGAGCAATTGATAAAGAGGGACAAACACTGGATATTCAACTTCGTAAGAAACGGGATACACAAGCTGCGTATGCTTTTATGAAACGACTCGTTCAAACTTTTGGAGAACCAACGGTTCTGACAACAGATAAGGCCCCTTCTTTACTTTGTGCATTCAAAAAATTAAAGATGAAAGGCTTTTATAAAAATACTACTCATTCTACAATCAAACATTTCAATAATTACATAGAATAAGATCATCGCCATGTGAAACGCTGGTTTGCTAAATCCTCAGGATTTCAAACACTTCGCCATGCTTCACGTACAATAAAAGGAATCAAAACGGTTCATGCCCTATATAAACAAAGACGAAGTCTCCAATCAGACTTCGTCTTTTCGACGTATAACGAATTACAAAAATTATTAACGGATTCGTAAAATTCAACAACAATTCCTTCACCTTTTATGTGTTAAGAAACTTTGTAACGGAACCATTATAGGTATTGCAGCTATAGTAATTTCAATCGCTTTTGATTTTTTAGTAATAAAAAATAGATTAAATGAATTTGATGAATATAGTGAAGATTTAACAGGGAAAGATGTTGATGAAGTTGTCAATTACTTGAAAAATAATAGCCTAAAACCCTGTGTAGTAAGTCAGAGTCATAAGGGGATTAAAATATCTAATGGAGCTCAAAAATAGTATAGAAAATGTATATAAAAAGATCACTTGTCTTGGAAACAGGTGATCTTTTTATTAGATAAATTGCTACTTGCCAAAAGCAGGTAGTTGTTATCCTATTCATATGTTCTGTAAATATTATAACACAATTCTTTTGGATAAAGTGACAACGTAGCGCTATGTTTTTGCTTTTGAACAGACTAATCCTGTAAATCAATCTGTTCTTTTTTATCATATGCATGGCTTCTACTCCTGCAAGAATAGATGTAGCTGTACGAAAAGATTTAAATCCTAGCATAGATCGTATGCGTCTTTTAATGAAACAGTGGTCTTGCTCCACGATAATATTTAGATATTTTATTTGCCTGATTGGAATACCTATATCCAATTCAGACCCATATTGATGAACCAAACGCATACTAGTTGTATGGGCTAAGGATAGCCCTCTTTCTTCCATCATTTCCACCCAATCGCGAGATCTGAGGTTGTACCGCAAGTATCAACGTACAATTAAAAGAATGATATCTGGCTGATAATGTTTCCACTTGAATATCTTTTCTTTTTCCACACTGATCACACACCCTTTATAGAGTAATAATATCAGTATGTTCAAGGTTTAGAGATTACTTGCCAGCATCTTTATTTTTTGCACCAGAACCTTATTTTTTCTTCCTTAGAAACCCCAACAATCCAATAAAAATAACCAACAGTCCCATTATCATAAAACTGATTTTTTGGACAAAGTCATGTGCTTGAGATTGTTTAAGTCTCATAATACTCTCTGTTCGAGCTTTTGTATTATTCTGAGGTATTTCTTCTTTTATCCTCTCACCATAAACGAGCAAGCGGTATTTACTTGAAGTGTACGGTTCACATGTAAGTAATGTAACCTTATCCTTTCCCTTCACAATCGCGATCTTTTCCACTTGGCTGGGATAAATAACTTCGCGTCCCGTTACTTCATACGTTAATTCTTTTCCTAAAATACGGATATAGAATTTGTCGCCATTTTCGAGTTGATCAAGATGTCGGAACATTTTAGCACCATGATAACCACGATGTCCAGCTAATACTGTATGCGTATCAGGTCCACCGATAGGAAAGGAAGTTCCACCAATTTGACCAACACCCATACTTAAATGCTTCTCGGTTGCACCTAAGTAGATGGGAAATTCTTCATTGATTTTTGGAATACTAACAGTGCCTAGTACATCATCTTCTTTTATCATATTGACAAGCGTTGTATTTTTCTTGTCGCTATTGCTAAAAGGATCTTCCGTAGGGAAGCTTAATCCCTTTAATGACTCATTATAAGCTTCCATTGTTTTAGATTTCTTACTTATGTCTTCTTCCTTTGAGTTTCTCACCTTGTTTTCATAATTTGTTATTTCTGTTTCATACACACGATGATTGATATAATTTGAAACAGTTGGATATAAAAATACTCCGAACCCAATAATAAATAATATGGCACTGAATAACAATCTTTTCATACATTTAGTACACCCGCTTACTATTTTCCACTTCAAATTCTTTTGGATATATTTCTTTTAACATCGTAGAGGTACTCCCCCCCCAATATTTATTAAAAGGTGTACTTAATTTGTTTTTCACCATCCATTTTCTTCCTCCTATTTTTAATAACTGTGAAACAGATATCCCTGCTTTATCTATCTCATCCTTAATTATTTTTTTCGCTTTCTCTTTTTCCCAAAACCTATTAGGTACTACTTTTAATTCCCATTCTTTAAATTGATTTGGGTAGGCCTCATTTAACATCTTGTAGGGGCTATCCGACCAAAATCTAATAAGCGGTGTCCTCAACCCGTTATTTACAATCCACTTCAAACTGTAATGTTTCTTTATATCGTCCTGAGACATGCCTTTTTCTTTGATAATCTGCTTAAAAATCTTTAAACTCTTTTCTTTATCGTTCCAAAATTTATTAGAAACTCTTTTTAATTCCCATTCTCTATATTGTTTGGGATATGCTGCATTTAACATCTGATAAGCGTTGTTATTCCAATACTTCAAGAGTGGTGTACCTAAGTTTTTTTCTCTTAACCACTCCCCACTATACACATCAAGTACCTCCTCTTTTGTTAATTTTTCTTTTTCCTCAATCCACCAGCGTAAGGCCAACAACCCTTGTTCCTTAGTCCAAAAATTCTTAGGGACACATTTCAATTCCCACTCTTTAAATCGATTGGGATATGCTGCATTCAACATTTGATAGGGGCTACCATTAAAATGGCTCGAACATACCTCACCCAGTTTATTTTCTATTAACCACTTCAAATCATACTTATTTAGTAATTGATACTCTGTTAATCTTTCTTTTCCTTCAATTATTCTCCTTAATATTTCCAATCCTTTTTCGTATGTCCAAAAACACCTAGGAGTATACTTTAACTCCCATGGTTCAAATCGATTGGGATATGCTGCGTTTAACATCTCATATGGACTACTTCGATAAACCTGCATCACACTAGTTAATTTGAATTTTATGATGAGACTCTGGTTCCATTTTTCTTTAATATCCTCATCGCTCCATTTTAAAACATCCTCAATTAAATATCGCGTTACCCTCCTTTTTGATTCCCCGTTCACATCTTCGCTCCATGTACCAGGAGGAAAACTTTTTCTTTTTCCATCTAATATTTCTCGATATATCCCCTCTATTTTTATTGCCAAGAATAGTCCACTCTCTTTCTAAAATTCCCCTTATTATTACTGAAATATCCTATTTATTAATCATTTCCAAGTAATCTTTCAATGAATGACATAGCAAGACTCTTTAACTATAATTTTTTCTTTTTTCTTTTTATGAGGATTAGGAGTACAACCGCTACTAAAATAGCAAATATTGAGGCAATAACTCTCCAATCTTCTAACATAGATGGCTCAGAATTTATCGATTTCTCTTTTTCTTTTGGTTCATAAGGAATTTTATGCCCCCTCACTAACAACCTATGAGTATTAACTCCATAAGGAGTACAGGTAAGTAAAGTGGCATACTCTTGATCATTTACAATTAATAAATCCTCTGTTTCACTTGGTAATACAACTTTAATCTGATCAACTTGATAGGCTAGAATTTTATCTAAGGAATGAATATAGAAAACATCAGATTCTTTCATTTTATCTAAATCAGTAAACAATAATGCCGAAGGCAAACCGCGATGTCCTGTCAAAACGGTGTGAGTCCCTTCTCCTCCTACTGGCAATGAAGACTTGTCTAAATGACCAACCCCACGGCTCAAAACTTCCTCGGAAGTTCCTGGATAAATGGGTAGTTTCACATGAATTTTTGGGATTTCCACATACCCCATAACATCCCCTATGTTAAGGGCATCGGCATACGATTTCCTCTCATTTTTTTCTTTGTCTGCGAATGGATCTAAAAACGATTTATTCGAATGTTGAATTTGTTTATTATATTCATTCGCTTCTTTTTCTCGGCGTTCCAGTTCTTTCTTTTGAAGTGACTTTACCTTTTCATCATAGGAACTCACCTGAGAGTAATGTGCTCTAGTCGCTAACCAATTGCTTACGGTTGGATATAAGAAGATACCCAGTCCTAATAAAAAAATACATCCAAAAATAATATTACGTTTCATAGCGACCCCTTTACATGTATTGGAATATGGAAAAGAGGAGAAGCGAATGGCCCCTCCTCTTTTCACATGTAAATATTATAAGTATAGACGTTTAAATAATTAGTTATTTACTGTTTTTCTTCTAAAGAAAACAAATGCTGCTGCAGCCATTAATGCAATACCTACTACAGAGAATATGATTGTTCCCATACCACCTGTTGAAGGAAGGTACCAACCGTTCTTATTATTCTCCACATTCAATTCAATTTTTTGATGTTCTGCATTAATTGTTACATCAATTGGATCTCTTAATAATTGATAAGAACCTGTTGTTCCATCTTCTTTTTTATAAGTTGGTGCTTTTGTCTCAATAATTTGGTATTCTCCGTAAGGAATGTTATTCCATTTAATTAAACCATTTTCGTCTGATACACCTTTTACTTCTTTACCATCTACTTTTACCACATTACCTTTTTTATCACGTAATTCAAATTCTGCACCTTGTAACGTTTTGTTATTGTCGCCATCAACTTTTGTTAATGCAATGCTACCACTTGTTGGAACAACAATTACTGGTTTTGTTCCTTTTTCACCCTTTACATCGTTTTTGTTTGTAAAATCAATTGTTGCTGTATTTGGAATTTCTGTTCCTGCCGCTGTACCTTCTTTAATTTGCGACTTGATTTGCAAATGAAGTTCTTTTTTACCATCTAACTTTGAAAAATCTTTTACAGTAGCTGTTACTTGTTGCCCATTTACAACTACTTCTACTACGCTAGAATCTACTACTACACCATCGATTTTCACAACTGGTGTACCAATAATGTTTAAACGATCATCTACATTATCTGTTACAACATAATTTTTGTAGTCTTTAATATCTTCTGGAATTAATGTTTTAATGTCATAATTGTAATCTGTTAACGGATTAATTGGTAAAAACTCTAAATCGTTATTAATCTTTTTATCAATTGTTGGTTCTAGATAGTTTGTAATTTCTACTGACACAACAACACCAGATTTAATCGTACCGTCTGCATTAATTGTACCTGATTCTTTAATTGAAAACGGATATTTTGTTGAATCTAAAACATATCCTGTTGGCGCTTTTGTTTCTTGGAAATAATAATCACCGTACTCTAGACCTTCTGCACGAATTTTTCCGTCAGTACCTGTTGTTAAACCAGTTTTTACTGCTGTGCCATCTGCTTTAAAGATAGAGAATTCTGCACCTGCTAGATCTTTATTTTCTGCACCTTTTTTTGTTAATTCTACTGCACCGCGTTTCGTTTCGTTCTTTGGATACATGTGCACGTCATAGTTTAACGCAACACCATCTTTGCTTGTCATTGGAACGTCAACTGTATACGTATTTGGGTTTAAATTAACATGTGGTGGACCAGAAACTTCTTTTACTTCATAACGACCTAATGGTAAATCTTTAAATATAGCTTGACCGTTTGCACCTGTTGTTACTGTAATTGGAGTTGCATTTGTGACTTGCTTTACAGATTCTTCAACAATTTTCCCATCATTTGAAATCTTATTGAATGACATAATTTGTTTAATCTCAAACGTTACGCCTGGTAATGCCTTAGCATCTGTAGGAATGGTTTGATTTGCAGAACCATCACCTTCTGCACCTGCTGTTCCATTTTTTTCTTGTTCATACTTATGGATTGTTAAAGACCCTTTCTCTGGAGCTGCCGCATTTGCAAACATACTTGGCAACATCGATAACGTTAATACACAAATTAATAACATACTAAATAATTTCTTCATGTTCTTCTCCTCACTCTTTCTATAAATTTTATAATCTATTTATTACTTTTTTTCTTATAAAGATATAGAAATAACACACTATCACTACAGCACCTATATTAAGTAGAAAGTCGTTATCCCCATACCACCAGCGTCTAGGATATCCCATTTAATTTTTGTATTTTCTTCAGTCATTTTTCGTCTGGTCATCAGACCATGAAATCAATTGTTTGCTTTCTTTTTACGAAGCCATAAAGTAAGCGGAATTATCATAAGTAATACACCCATTCCATAGAACAAAATGGTTCCGCTTCCGCCTGTTTTTGGTATTACCCATCCTGTCTTCGTGTTTTTCACTGTTAGTTTTACCACGTCTCCGGATGTTGTAATATTAACATCGATTGGATCTTTTAAAAGCATATAATCATTTGGTGCTTTCGTTTCAACAAGCTTATATGAACCTAATGGGAGATCCTTAAGTATCAGTTTCCCTAAATTATCCGTCGTACCACTAGCTATTATTGAATAATTCGTTGAACTACCTGATTCATATTTCCGAAGTTCAAACGTTGCACCTGGGAGAACTTTACCAGTTTGATCGTCTACTTTTGTAATTTCAATTGATCCAGGTAATGCTTTCATTGCAACCCCTACCCGTAATGGTTCTACAGCTAGCAGTCCATTCGCCGTCACTGCAAAAGAATTCCACGCGGCACGATTAATTTCTGGAATCGTTTCATCTAGAAGTGCTAGATCAACTGGTAAAGATGGTGCTTTTGCCTGTATGTCAAATTGAACATTTTGACCTTCTAACCAATCAACGCCTTCTTTCATTACAATTTTAAAACTATGAATCTCATTCCAGTTTGTAACCATACTCGCAGGCATCCAATTTGGATTCTCTGCACCAGCTGGGTTCGGTTGTGGTGTAGAACCGATTGAATAATCTACTGTTGTGTATAAATCATCACGCTTTGGATTTTTAGATTTGCTGTAATAAACAGTAACTTTATCCTGCCATTTTGTATCGGTAAAACTAATTGGTCCTTTTAATGTGGTTGCAAACTTACTATCTCTCGCCTTATTATCTGTTATACCTAAATCTCCTACTGAAGGTAATACATCTAAAAACATAAACTGTTCAATCACTTCATTCGTTGTATTCGTTAATTTGAAACGATACGTTACATTTCCATCTGGATTTGTATGCCCAAACAATGAAAACTCATTGTCTAAACTACCTTTTACGAGTTTTTCAATTTGTAAGTTATCGTTTTTAACAAGTGAATACTTATTTGCCGACTTTACACGCGGCTCGTTTATGTTTCCATTTTTGTTCAAATCACTTTTATCTGTTTCTAGAACCGATTTCGTAATTGTATTTCCCTGAGAACTAGGTACTTGCAGTTTCTGATTTGCTGAGAAACCATAGACTTCCATGCTTAAATCTGATAAAGCCTTTCTAGTTACGTCCACATCAAAACTCGCAGTTATTTTTTCACCAGGTAATACACGTCGATTGTCCCAAGTAAATTTGATTTGTTGTTGGCCGTTAACCTCACCGATCACTTGATATTTCGGATTATCTGAATTCGTACTGTATAACATATTGGGTTGATCCAGTATGTTGACCCCTTTAGGTAATAGGGCAACAAGTTCCAGTGGTCCTCTAATATTCGCTTTTGATGCAGCATCATTTTGGAACTGAATTTCGATACGATTGTTTCCGCGTTGTATGTTTGAACCTGTCGCTAACGGTTTGTTTCCACCTTCTACAAACTGAATAGAAGATCGAACAATTGGTGCCGTATCAAAAGTGTTAACAATATTGACGTGTCGATTACCATGCACGGATGTATCATCATTTGGTGTAAGTTCTACTTTGGTGCCATCATTTAGCTCAAATTCATACTTTACACTATTTGTAGTAGTCCCTGTTGCACCTGCATACACATCATAATAGGAGTAAACTTCGGTGTTCATTTGACCCGAGGCATTTCGGTAAATCACACGGTAAGCTTCTACATGTTCACCAACATTTTTACCGAATATTGATACCTCAAACTTCTCCGTCAATGTACCAGAAACTCCAATAGGGTATTGAATTTGATATTCTTGTTCCCAATTACCATTTACTTTTAATTGAATAAAAGTATCCGGTAATTTAGCAAGAGGATGTGGTGGATTGCCTGCATTATAAAATGAATAGGGAACTTTTAATTGAATATGTGTCAAATCTAATTTTGGATCAATCGTATACTCCATCATATAGTACGCGTATCCTTGATTTACAATTTGTTGCAAATCAGGATACTTAGCGTTAGGAACAGAATTGACTGTGGATAATAAACCATACGGATGGATAGCTATATAATTTCCGAACTGCAATTGAGCATCATCTGTAACAGTTGGTACATACCCCAAATTCACATTGCTTGTATAACCGCCAGTTCCATTTTGCGCTCCTGCATGAAATCCGTAAATCCACCACCCAGGTGTACCAGGTTTATCAACATCACTACTCACGATCCTTACTTTCGCTGTTCCTGTCATACTAATCGTTGGTGTAGTAGCTATATTTCCATAAGGTTGATACGTTGCGGTAGCTTTGTTTTCAATTACTGAATTATAGGCAATATTAGAGTCAAACAACAAACTTATTTTCAACTCTTTTTCAAATAAGTTCCCATTTACGCTTACTTGATCTTGCTGAGCAAACGTTGGTGCATCAAATTCCCAAGTAACAGTTCGCTTTGTTGCATCGTATACACCTGAAAACCCTTTTTCTTGTAAATTCGGATCAAAATTAAGACCTGCTGGCAATTGATCAACAATGCGGATTTTACTATTTTCTTGAATGTAACTAAGACCTGCAGATGTTTTTGGGATACTAACTTTAATCGTCCAACCACCTAAGTCTCCTTGCATTGCAGGGTCATTACTCAAAGTCCATTCGCTATTTTGGTATTTCTTTGTACTGGTATAAGCTTTAGAGACACTAACAGCTCCATTAGAAATAACCATTGTCGTTTTTTTACCGGAATTCAACGCTGCCGTATACTCATCTACTTTAATCATCGCATCCGCTTCGAGATTCCTTATATTATTACCTTTATCGCTGACAGGTGTTTTCCCTAGCTCTGGAACTGCTTGAATAATCGTCTTATAGACTTGTCCAGATTTTAGTTCCGGAAAGTTATACGTTAATGTGCTATTCTGCGCATCATAAATTGGACTAACCCCTGCAATTGTTAACGTTTCATCTGGAACACTATTTTGAATCTGCGGATAAATCACTGGCACTTCAGGATGTTTCGGTAAGTTCACAACGATTTTGCCGTTTGTTAGTGTTGTTTGTGACCCCGTCACTTTGACATCCAGCTCAAAATTAGCTGTTTTTCCAGAAAGTACTTCTTGTTGTAGTGGGTTTAAATACAACTCTAGATTTGCTGTTCCTGGTGTAGCTGCAGACCTCTGATTTGCTGTTCCTGGTGTAGCTGTAAACCTCTGAGCTGCTGTTTCTTGTATAGTAGACTCTTGAGTTGCTGTTTCTGGTTTAGCTTTTGACTCTTCAGTTGCTGTTTCTGGTTTAGCTTTTGACTCTTCAGCTGCTGTTTCTGGTTTAGCTTTTGACTCTTCAGCTGCTGTTTCTGGTTTAGCTTTTGACTCTTCAGCTGCTGTTTCTGGTTTAGCTTTAGCTCCAGAAGCACTAACAGCCTCATTTGAAATTACCTTTGTTGTTTTCTTTCCTGAATTCAACACATCTGCATATTGATCTACCGTCATACTTACATCTGATTCTAGTTCTCTGATGTTTTTATCTTTATCATTGACAGGTGTTTTTCCTAATTCAGGAACTGCCTGAATAGTAGTCTTATAGATTTGCCCAGATTTTAGTTCTGGAAGGGTATAAGTTAATGTACCTTTCTTAGCATCATAAATTGGACTAACCCCTGCAATTGTTAAAGTTTTATCAGGAACACCATTTTGAATCTGTGGATAGACCACTGGAACTTCAGCATGTTTCGGTAAGTTCACAACGATTTTGCCGTTCGTTAGTGTTGTTTGTGATCCCGTCACTTTTACATCTAACTCAAAATCAGCTGTTTTTCCAGAAAGTACTTCTTGTTGTAGCGCTTTAAAATTCAGTTCCAAATTTGGTACTTCTGACGTGGCAGCTACTGCAGATATAGCAAATTGCTGAAAAAACAATAGCACCGACATCATCAGAATTAGCGCTTTACCAACATACTTTTTCACTGTAAAAATTCCTCCTTTTCAGAGAATTTCAAGATTCTTTTAACGGTTTACACCTTTTCCCCTCCCTTTATTTAACTTTTGTGATGGTACATTGTTGCCTGTCACTTGAGCTATGTTTTTGATTGTGTTTCCTGCCTGATCTCACATGATTCTCTTCTAGAATGTAACGAATTTTCCATTTGAAAACTGTTCCTGTTAGAAAACACAGGTATCGTCTCATGTTGATTTACCTTCCATCATTTTTACCGAACTTGAATCCGATTGAATGATTATAGAAGTGGCTGAAGCACAGCGTCATCGCCAATAAGTTTCATCTGACACATGCATCCATCATCAAGGTCATTGAAAATCCACTTATATGGATTTTCAATGACTTTCTCCAAAGGATTTTACCAGTATGTGGTACTTTTATCAGTCATAAATATTTCCTGTGTCAAAGTAAATATTGTTTCTTTAAGTTGACTTCACAATTTTAACCTTCTGGTTACCTGTCTCTTCTGCTTTCAAGTTTGCAATACTATAAATGGTCTTAATTCTATTTTTTTGCCCTTTCATATATTCTATTTAAATTAATCTGATGTCCCCGCGAACTAGGTTTAACTATAAAAATAAATAATAAACATATCATATGTATATATTGAAAATTACATATGATAGTACCTCTTCTTAATTCGTAATCTTTGATTTTTTCATTTTGGTCAATCTTATTGTCTTGTTTTCTTTCGTAGAGAGTGGGATGGAATTACAATACAATATTTGAACCTTTCCTTTGTCGTGTAATAGTAGATTTCGTACGGTTAAGAGAACAAATAACAAAGTTGGATTTTATTTGTTCATCTAGAAGTTTCCAATACTCCCTCCAACATCTTAAAATCCTAATTTAACTACAAAAAAAGCTAAGACACTCACTTGTGATACCAGTGAATGTCTTAGCTTGCAACAAAAGGAAATTATACTTGAGATTTGCCCCTACAATTCATAAAGAACACATTTATGCTTTACTAAAGATAAGAAAAGGTTTCTACAACATTTTCATGATAAAACGCAATATTATAATTCTATAACAGTCTATGGAATTATAAATTAAGTAAACTCTCAATTAATTCATATATCAATTATCGCCCCCTCCTAATCACTGATTAGTTTTCTATTTCCACCCTCTAGTACTTAAAAAAGGAAAATCACTAGCAAGAAACACCTTTGAAATATCGATATAACTCGCTAAAAACTAGATTGTTTCAACAAAAAAGAAACTATTTTATCCCCAAATAGCTTCTTTTCTGTTTATTATCCTTTTTCACGTTGCTAAATTATGTACAGCCATGACATGGCTGGCGTAACAATGCTGTACATAGGAATAGAAGCAACTTGATTTATAGTTACTTTTAAGAAGACACGGGGGAACGGGGAAAGTGAACTTCTCAAATTAGTTACCTCTATTCCTACAGACAGCAGTTGCTTATCTTTTAAATTTAATTACTCACTTTAGTTATATAAAAATATTTTACCTTTACTATATAACTCAGATTACCTAATCAACCATTACTTCATTAGACATCCTAATGTCTTTATTATTTCCACCACCTTTTCATTACTAATTTGATAATAAATTTCTGTACCCTTTCTTTCCACCTTTAAAATTATTCTCCTCATCTTTGATAGATGTTGAGATGTTGTTGGTTGTGGAATACCTAGGATTTGGGTTAACTGTGTTACATTCAATGTTTTGCGTTTAATTATTTCATTAATAATTTTCAAACGTACTGGGTGTGCCATTACTTTTAACAAATATGCCTCTTCTTCATACGTCACACTTTGGATATCTTGATTTAACAATGTACTCACCATTCTCCCTTACTTATATTGATTTATTTTAATTTTTGAATAATAGCATGTCTATCTAAATAAATTACAGATACAAGGAATTCAGTACAAACCATATGAGAACCATTACAATTACTCATAATATGCTCATCTATAAGATTCTTTTTCTTCTTTTTACCTTAGAGAGGCAATGTATTCATTCGCAGCAACTCTTTAAAATTTCTATTATTAGATTAACAAGATATTAAAACTTATAAAGTCTTTTTTCTTCTCCTGACAAGGGAAAAAAAATAACATTTCCATACACATATTTAATATATAATCAGGATTGTTTTTAATAACTTTCTGTTTGAAATCATTACCTTTTTCACAAAAAAATTCATGCTTAAAAAATAATTCCTCTGTATTTGTTCAATTTTTGTTCAAAAGGCAGAGGGATTTTTTATGATGAGTCAATGGGGACTAATAATAGTTTATGGGTATATATCAAAAAAGGGGGTTTTTATAGAAAAACATATCCTAATTAAAAATAAGCAGTTGAATGGATTTGCTCTAAAGATCTAGGAGGCTACATTGTATGTTCATATAAAACTATTCAAAATGAGATTAAAATCATAAAAAAATTTCTTCCTGAAAATTGGATTTTGCATACGAAAAAGGGATATGGTATGAAATTAATTCATCCCCAATATGAAACAGTTGCTAGCATATTTATCCATTATCATAAGGAGTTAATTTTTCAGCTACTAAATTTCTTTGTTGAAAGCTGAAATTATTCAACAGATTTCCATCGATACACTATCCTGTGCATCACGTAATAAATCCTATATTTTTGAAAAACCTGTAACAGTCCATTCATATTCTGTTCATACTCCTTATTTAGGATAAATGCATAGTCAAATTACAAAATAAGAAGTACTGTTTTTAGCTCTTAAAGAATTAAAACAGTCGAAATTAAGGTGCGGATTAATTGGTACAATCATGATTTTATTATCATTTCTTGTACTTATCATATCGGGGTTAGCTAATGGATTATCCAATACAAATGCTTCTTCCATTTTTGAAATAAAAGCAGAGAACATTCCTAGGTATAAAGAAGAGCAAGAAACTTTAACAATGATTATTGCATTTTCACTTGTGATTACATCGTTGTTAATTGTTATGTTCTCATATGTTATTAATTTACAAATAATACAAAAATCAGGTGTATTAAAAGCGATTGGTATGAAAAATCCTTATTTAGCTTATGACTTAGTAGTACAAGCTGTATTCTTATCTGTTGTTGCATTATTAGTAGGTACTGGTTTAACGCTTGCATTTGTTCAAAAGGCAGAGGGTTTTTTTATGATGAATCAATGGGGACTAATAATAGTTTATGAGTATATATCAAAAAGGGGATTTTTTTATGGAAAAACATATTATAACTAAAAGGCAGTTTTTAATATTGAAGTATTTAGAAGGCGCAGTTGGGTGGGTTTGCTCTGAAGAACTAGGGGGCCACATTGGATGTTCATATAAGACTATTCAAAATGAGATCAAAATCATAAAAAAAACTCTTCCTGAAAGTTGGATTTTGCAAACGAAAAAAGGATATGGTATGAAATTAATTCATCCCCAATACGAAACAGTTACTAGCATATTTATCCATGATCATAAGGAGTTAGAAGTTCAGCTACTAAATTTATTAGTTGAAAGAAGAAGTTATTCAACAGAAGAAATTGGAGAGTTGTTATATATAAATCGTAACATGACTGTTGAATTACTCAAGAAAGTGGAACAGATGATTAAACCATTTTTTTTAACTTTAAAAAGTAGGCCCTATTATATTGAGGGCAATGAAGGGGCCATTCGCTTATTATTATTCGAGATTTTATTTTTAACAAGTGGCAATTCTTATTTTCAGAGCTTTAAAGTGCATCAGAAAATATCACTAAAGTTCAAGCTAAAGCTCAAGATTCATTTAGAGGCAACACATGGAATAACCCTTACTCATTTTGGTATGAATCTATTTTTAAACTTTTTAACGATTTGTATTTTACGGAGTCAGAAAGGCTTTGAAGCGGAAGAACTCCCCTTTGGTGTTGAAGAGAAATTAATACAGCAAGGGTATTTTAAAGAGTTTAATGGTTTGTTTTTATTATTGGAAGAAATGTTAGACTATGAAATTCCTATAAAAGAACGAGTATACATTTATTTAGCATTAATATTTTCAGAATTAGAGTATATAAACTCCATTGAATTAGCTCTTGAAAAGTATTCAAGAGTTGACATTGTAACAGCGCTAGAACTATTTTCTGCAGATAAAAATTTTAAGCATTTACATGTTCCTCAAAATGAATGTAAGGAGTTTCTTGAATTCTTACATTTTCTTAAAGAGTATTTAGAGTATGAATTTCTATATGATAAAACCTTTGTCATTAAAATGTTTAGTCTTTATTGTATTGCAAAAGTAAGAAGTGTGTTGCCAGAGCTTCAATATTCACCAAAACGAACTGTATTAACAGGGATTACTAACGAATACCCTCTATTTTTAGAAGAAGTAGCTGAACTTTGCAGTATTTGGGAGAAGAAAAAGACTTTTAAATGCCATAATAAAGTAACGATGTCTTTTACTTTATTATTGTTACAATACATTACTGCAGAAAAGAACTTGTATCCGAATGTTTTATATGTTACATCCCGCTCTCAAATTATCAGTGATTTTTCTTTGAATAACATGAATAGACATTTCAAGGGGAAAGCAAACCTGAAAATGAAATATCTTTGGGAATTATATGAATCCGCTATGGTATTTAAAAATATAGATTTAATTATAACAGATACTGTTTTACCATTATCGTTAAAGGATATTCCCGTCATCTTAATTGAAAATAACCTCTCAAATAAAGAGCTTTTAGATATTGACTATGCTATAGATCAATGTATGAAAAAAAAGGATGGACTGTTCTCTGAAAATAAAATGGAAGTTTCGAATCCAAAGGAGAAAATTTGATTGTTTTCTTTTCAGTAAAAGTATAATTTTATAAGATTATACTTCGCGACTCAAAGAAATAGTGACATATCACTATGCCACTATTATTACCGTAATTTATTTTCTTATAAACTAACATAGCTCCATGCTAGTTTATAAGAAAACTTGTTGCCCAAAACGCAAACTAAATATATAAAATATGTACTAACATTGATACTTTCAAATCTTTTGTTTTTTCATAACTCTATGTACACAAGCATCTATTCACAAAATAAGGCAAGAAGAACCAATCAAAATGAACCGTTGCAAAGATACCATTAGCAATAATAATTGCTGTTGTTCAGTTGATCCGTTCAATGGTTCTAGTGCAAAAATAAAACAAAAAAGAATAAAGCGCATATATTCCTAACGAAATCGTATCTTATGCTGAAAGTCCAAACAATTGATGGATGAATTTTTTCTGATTTTGGACAGACTGGTCCCTTAAATCAAGCTGTTCTTTTTTAATCATACGCATGGGTTCTACTCCAGAAAGAATGGATGTAGCTGTGCCAAAACATTTGAACCCTAGCATGGAACGGATTTACTTCTTTATAAAGCAATAATCTTATTCTACTATGTTATTCAAATACTTTTGTTGTCTAAGTTGCATGCCATCAGGTATGCTTTTTTCTTTTTTTAACTGTTCAATTGCTATCGGATAAGCTTTTTTGTCTATACTTATTGAATTTTATTAGATTTATCCCATGCTAATTTAGTAATAAAATATTGAATACCAAACAAGATAGTAACAAGTAGAATGAACTTTATACATACTAAAGTCCATCCACCTAAAATTCTTACTGCTATTTCACCAAGTCGTATTCCCCGATCAATTTTATGATCTCTTTTTTCCTCCAATCATTTTTTTATCTTTCTTCATAATCTTGCCCTTCTTCATATATTCATTTGCTTATTAATAATTTCACTTGCACATTCACTATCTAAAAAAATACATTAGTTAATAAATATTAGTAAGATAACATAAATAAATAACATTCTCAAAAGGTACACTTTTCATAACACGTTAAATGATATGTCGGTAGAAAATAAGTCGAGATTCACCTTAAGGATGATTCAGAAGTTATATTTTCTTACAACTAACATTCAGTGTTTTGACTTGATTGGCTGTTTTTATTTCTTTTGAGCTAGTAGCTTTTTTATAATAAGATAATGGCCCTAAGTAAATACTCTCATCTTGATTTACACCTTGATAAGGATGTGTACCTTCTCTGGCAGACTCTAGTACTTTATATGATGTACCACCTACTACTCCTACAATTACATATCCTTGTTTTCGTTCAGCTTGTTGAACTTGAAATAGATATGCTATCTTTTCCCCTTGTGCATTATACAAATCCCTATCAAAAAGTAATTTCCCCTCATTCCAATTTGATTCAGTATTATTAATCACTGTCTGAAAATATGAATTTGCTACTGTGAAAGCCTTTTTATTAGATTTCTCATCTTGGTTTACAATTTCTTCTGCATGAATATTCATTGTAGTGACAGGACTTATTAATAATGAAGAAACAAGTAAAATTTTGTGAATACATAAAATAAATATGTAGTTTATCAGAGCTATATAATGATAAATTTTTATATTGTAATATAATTAAGAAAGCTTCATTATATACAAATAGGAGGGATTTAATTGGACGATTTTGATGATGAGCTACGCCAAATTGATATGGATCAAAAAGAAGCAATACTAGTTGTAAGAGTTTATAAAAAATATTTAGCAGAAACAGATGAAGATAGACAATATGGAACAGAAGTGATTGAACGTATTTGCAATAATGATACTACTCGTGAGGATACTGATTTTATTATAAGATGCACGGAAGTTTTTGATGATATTATCGATAAGTCGTCGAGGAGAAATTAACAAATAAAGGCTAACATACTACTATAGGGATACAGCCGAGATATGTGTAAAAACAGGTCATAGCCTGACTTTTATTTTTAAATAATTGGAGTTGCTAAGAAATTAGAAGATTAAACGCCAGAAGAACAAGAAGTATTGATGATGTATGGAAACGATTCAAAGAATAACTCGCCATAACTAAAAATCCCTCCAATTTAAACGATGAAAGGAAAATGATACACACATTTAGGCATTCATTTTAATAGATGCCTAAATGTGTGTTTAGGGGCATAGAAACGTTGGAATTCACTGCTCTTTTCACTTATGAATTTAAAGATTTCGCCACTCATAACATGCCTTGCGAATATTTTCACGCATATTATTTGTAATTTCTAACCTGTCATTTAAGAAAGTATCTCTCTGTGAGATTATCTCATCTTTAGCACTCCAATAGAGCCTTTGAATAGATGAAGAATTTCTACCAGCTTCGGTTAATCTATAACGTGGGATACCTAGAGATTCTGTGTACCATAGCGGATCTGTTAGTGATATAGGATCAGAATCATATATATGAACCTTTGTTTCTAAATTCTCATCCCATTCATCTACAAAATTAAACCTGTATTTGAGTGTAGGATAAGAATTAGAAGTAGTAGGAGCTGTAATCATATCGTAGAGACCACTATTAGCATACATTGCATCGCCTACACTTACATTTGTAAAGTAAACTAATTTGTCACCACGTGGTTCACATAAAGCAGCATACTCATCCCCACAACGACTTAAAGTAGCTTTATACCCAGAGTCAATTTCACTAAGAGCTTTTATGTCAGTTAGATGCAAAGTACAAATGTAAACAAGGGCTGTTATACCTTCAAACGTTTCAAAACGTACTAAATCTGATACTAAATCTGAACCATCGTCATATATGCCGTGTAAAATATTTACATCATTGCTCTCTGGATAGCCCTGAAGACGTCTCGCAATACTATCACAATTAGCTACATAGTGATCTAAAAAGGCTTGGTCAATTATTTTTTTAACCCTATCACAAATTTCTTCTACTGCTTGTTTCGCCGCTTCTTGAGCACTATCTTCTGATGGAAACATTTCGCTTATTATTGCTTTACCTATTGAAGAACCCAAAGAACTAGCTCCTATTTTTAATATTTTCTGCCAGTTTAACTCGTCATTTATCATAATGAACACTCCTTTATAATTAGAATGCTCACCATCATTTCAATTTTATACATTTTTTATACCCTTATGCATTTTGGACACAGTTTAAGATGTTTGGTGTATATCAATATATGAAATTACCAGTGTTTCAAGAATCGGCTTTACCCCTATACGATAGCCCTCTTCAAAAAATATCTACCGTATTTGCACACGTGGACATTTGTACAAGTTCACATTTACACATTTACACATGCACAACTGGAAAAAAATGAACAAAGGTCTATGCAAAAAATCATTCGATTCATACATTTGGAGTAATCAAACATTGTTTCACCCTCCATAGATAGAACATTCATTCTTATCATGAACCTTTTGTTTCGTATTATACAATCATTTAGAGTATATTTTTTTATTATCATTATGGTACGTGAAATTATTAATTTAATTCTTCAATATTCGACGACTCAACAATATGATATCTCTTAATTTATTAAACTTGTTTTCATTGCTCCATAAATTAAAAAAGCCTAAACCCTTGTGTGTCAATAGGTTCAAGCTTTTAAATTTATAGGAATACCCTTTGCAACAAGTTGCCATTAGGATAGTGTATCAGCAACTTGTAGCTATTACTATGAATGCTACATTCTTCAAAATTATTACACATTTTTTAGATTTTCTTTATATTATTCTATGCTTTATTTAAAATTATAATTCCATATTTATGAACAAACGTTTAGATTTATGGAAATTTGGACAAGTTATTATTACCACAAGCTTAATTAGGGGGGCTTCCGATGTTTGGGTTAGGAAAAAAGAGAACTCCATTTGGTGAATATTTAGACCGTAGAGGGATTAAACAACAATGGTTAGTACAACGAACTGGATTAAGTAAATCTTTAATAAGTGATTTAGCAAATAAGAAAAATCGAATTCCCACCTTAACATCCGCAACTAAAATCATTAAAACACTAAGGAAATTTGATAAACGTATTGATTATCATGATTTTTGGGACATAAATGCTTAAAACAACTAAAATATATCTTCCATTACAAATGTTCTCATAAATACATTTTGCTTTACAGCATATTGTTCTAATTTGGATTGCCGATAGTCTGATAATGTGAAAAAGTTAATTACTGGAACAATAGCATTCTGTCTTTTATAGATATCTGTTATATGGCCATATAACTGTATTTTATGTTCGTTTGCCTTCATATGTTGCATACGATCTATTTCAACAAAATGGGGAACATTATCCTCAAAATACGTTGCGTCAGGAATAATCTGATACCGTTGACCATTAATTGAAAACTCGATAGGTCTTTCTGTTTTCCATTCTGGAAATCCAAGCCACATCCAGCTTTCGTTTCGCATTAATATGTGCTGTAATTGACTACTTTTCTTTACTTCTTTTGTAATTCCTAATAAATCCCGTCCCTTTTTATTTAAATAATATACGTATTCACGAGCCATTTTTGTAATGTGACAATACGGGTGCATATCCTTTAATACACGATTTGCATTTCGAATACTCCCTAGACAGTGGATGGCTTGCAATTGCCTCCTAGTTAAAAAATCCAACTTACTCAAAGTGGATAAAATCTCGATTTGTCTCGCTTTCTGTTTGAGTGTTTGATGCCTCATTTTGCTTCACCACCTTATATTGCTTTAGTAACTCCCACATATCTGTATCCTTTAAAAAAGGTACCTGAATTTCTTCTGTACGATCAGTCTTAAATAATGCTCTTCCTGGAAGAGAAGGTAAATCTTCAAGACCTGGTTCATCCAAAGCAACTTGTGAAGCGACCGCCGTTGGTAATCGAAAGCCTATTTTCGCATCAGCATTTTGTTTAATTTGCCTTGGTAATGTATCAGAGGTTGGATATTGCGTACAAAATATGAGCCGGAATCCTAAACCACCTCCGATTCTTGCGACTTCGGACAACATCTCCTGGCACAAAAATAAAACATCACGTTGTTTTTTAGGTAATCCTTGTGTCGGACAAAGATTTGCTCCTTCATCTACTATGATGAAGCAACGTTCTTTAATTGATGTGTCTATGATATTGGTAAAATAGGACTTCTTCATCATTTCAATCTGTTTTACCATCTTTTCACGTACTCTTCCCAACATTTCTAATGCCTGTTTCGGGTTTTCAGCGACTTCTACAACTTGGGATAACTCTTTGTAAGGACTAAACTCTAGCCCTTCTTTTAAATCAATAATAAAAAATTTCACGTGTTGGGATTGTTGCAAAATCAAACTAGTCATCACATTTTTTAGGAATACTGTTTTTCCAAACCGTGTCATACCCGACACGCACATATGCGGTGTTTTCTCGAAATCATGATACACATGTTTATCTAACGCTTTCCCCACCACAACTCTCCATGTATGCTCTTTTAATAAATCCTTAGACCAATTCCACATTTCAGGTATTCTTTGGCTAAATACTCGAATATGAAGCTCTCTTTGATGAAACGATATTTTAACAGGTTTATATAGACCTTCTTCTAATACTTCAGCTAACTTTTGGATTAGTTGACTAGGTACACCAAGTGGCAACTTGTAAACATAATTCATACTTATATCATCTTTAATTTTTTTTATAAAAATGGGATATTGTAATTCGCCTTTATGTTGAACACAAACCTTTGTAATTTCAAAAAACGTTGCAATTTTTTTCTTATCATTCGGTCCATTACTTTGGTAAAAATAAGCTACAGTTATAAAGGTTGCTGGGATTAATAAAAGTGACAACATTTCCTCCATACCTCCTTAAGGTAGTTGAGCCTGTATGGAAGCTTAGAAAAAGCTGTTTAAAATGCGCTATTATAATCATTTTCAACTACCAGATGTAATGCTAGCGTAGAAACACATCTAGAATATCCATTAGAACGTACCAAACGCTCCCAATTAGTAAGCATTTAAGACCCGAACGTAGCAACCAACCTGGAAGATAAAAACCTTTCTTCTTCAGCAATTTGATTCCTAAAACTGAAGCCCCCGTCACGCCATATACAATCCCTAGCTCTCCAATGATTGTCATATTAACCCCATCCTTTTGGTTTAATGGATAAATTCCCTTTACTGTCCTTAAAAAGTTGATATTCATCTAATAGCTGATTCCAGGAGACGGCCAGTTCATCACCATATAGATCTTTTTCGATTTTTTGACTTAAATAATAATACCCTCGGTATTGTCGGTCCAGGTATACTTCATGTCGTCGCATGTGTTCTTGTATAGCACATACGTTTTCTTCATTTTTAGTAGCTTTGTACATTTGATTCAATGTTCGAGAAGAATACAGATAAGGTGTACTATACAGCATTTGATATTGATTCATATGTCTTCACCATCCATATAGAATTCTAGATACACTAAATACATATGATAATGATATGAGTTTTCGAATTTGTCCCTAAAAAAATACGTCATTCCAAAATAGGAATGACGTTTGACAGGAATCTTAAATTCTCTGACATGTTGTTATAGCCTTAAAAAATAACTGTGAGGATAGTTATAGATTTATTTTTGAACACACAATGGTATTTAATGAACGCTATAGTTTTGTTAGTTTTTCTATAATCATTGTTTATCGTTATACTATATCAGCTTGTTTATGAATAGTAATTAATAAAATCTAATATAAATCTATATCTTATATATATTTAAAATATAAAGATAAAACTTATATAGGACTGAGAAATGTACGTATATCCTTACTGTAACAAAGCCTTTTAACATTACATAGCGTAAAAAATCATAAATAGTAGAATTTTACAGCAGAAAAACAAACCATAATCAGCTTTAAAAACTACAAATAATCATAAATAGAACTTAGTATTTCTACATAAAAAATGAAACAAATTAATACATTATTAAACATATTTATTCAATCGTGAAATTTCATATGAATTCACAGAATCTCCACAATTTGATTATAGTTACCCACAAAGAATTCACATTATGTGTTAATTAATCAACATGATCCATATTAAGCACATAACTCACATAAATATTGATGATTTTTGATAGATAAAGGCGTATAAGCTATTTATATCAATGATAATTGCAGTAAATTACTCACATTATGTGTTATTTATCTACTTATCCACGAAATTTAATTTATTTCTTATGATTTCTTGTAGGTATTTGAATGTAGTTAGACAACCCATAACGTCTTTTTATGAAGGTATGTGTGGAAATTGAGATAAGTACCATACTATTTTTGTATATGATTGCATAAAAAAAGACTCTATTATGAATAGAATCGAGTAAAGTTACTTATTGTGAAGAAGGAGTAAAGCTCTTTTAAATAAACGTAGCAACACGAATAGCCCTCTATGTTGAATTTTTTTCAAAAATAGAGAGCTGATTATGATTAGTTCGCTTTCATGGCTGTCAGTACTTGCTCAGCTGTTGTTACTGAGATACCAGCGCGTATTAACTGTTCAAAGGCACGCATAAATGTAATTAAATTAAAGTTATCTGGTACTTCAATAACGCGAAGCTTTTCTTTCGGTAATTTATCTATCTTTTCAATGAACAATTCCCGAACATCACTAGGAATAAAGCGTTCTTTATGTCCTCTCGCCTTTAAGAGTTCACGTATTTCTATTTCTAAAGCCATATAAGCATTTAGGTTTGTACCTTGTTCATAGGCGTACTTTCTAAACAATGTTTCTTCTTGATACTTTAGATAGTTGCGGTGATACGATTCCTCTGTAACAGGTACAGCAAATTTAGAGTTTAGTAATTCATACGTTTTGCGGAACAACTTTTTGATGTTTCGCAGAGAATACATAGAGAAATGCAATCCGAAATCAAATACAGCTTGTTCTTTTTGTTCTTTTGGAACATGCTGTGTAATAAGCGGATAGATACCTTCTTTAGCAGCTGTATCAAGAATTTTATATTGTGATGTTTGATTTAATAATTTCTTCAGTGTATATACTAACTTGCTTGGATATTCTTCATTACGATCTATCATGTCACGTAAGCTATGAATTACACTTCGAATTTGTCGATTGCATGTATGTTTTAGCACATGGATAAATTTGTTCATGTCTTGTGTAAATTCTCCAATACTCATCTCTTGTAGTACTGATTCGATAAAACGAGCTTTACGAGCGTAAGTAAGCTTTGGTGTAAATGGATCACGATACTGTACTTCTCCGCTTTCTTTTGTACATAAGAAATCCGTATGTAAGGATAGATATAGAGTTGTATATCTTTTTTTATTCTTAACCCCTTTTTGTAATTTACAAATTTTGAATAGTGGAGTCCCTGTACATGGTAATGCAGTTGTTAACTCTGTTATAACCGCACGTATCTGATGTGGGTATTTTTTATGTAAGAAGCGGTACATCCCACCAAAATGAGTTCTATTCCCTCTTTCGTCTTGTTTGTCTAAGGAACGTTTTAATGTAGTTTCACTGTGCTGTTGCATTGCAATATCTAAGAATAGTTTCTTAGATGCAATTGATAACTCAAAGAAAGCTTTTGTAAATACCACTGGGCTAATATAAACATATGCATTGGCCTTTTCAGTTTCTTCATTCATAAAATGAGTTAATTTAATTGTATATCGGCCATCTAATTCATTTTCAACCGAAATAATGTTATGTATACTTAATTTCTTTAATGCAATGTAGAATTGAGAATGCTGTATGTAAGCAAATTCTTCTTTATACAGTTTGTAATCTTCCCACATCATATGTATTGTTACATTTGGAATGACTCCATTTGTGTAACATTTTTTATGTAGATATAAGAAGACTTCCAGATCTGCGTTTGTAATGCCATATAATTTATGCTTTCTTCCCATTGTTTCCGAAATAGCAGATAGTGTACGACGTGAAAAAGATGGTTTAGCCTGTGCAACGAAGCCATCCACATCGGCAATACGCTCTTCGTATGTCATATGATCAACAATATCCTCAAGGTATGTATCTTTATAGCTGTAGTATTTTTCTTCGAAAGTTTCAACAAGTTTTTGCCAAGACTTCAGTGTTACTAAAACTGCATTTGTGGATTGTCCATTTAGACTACGTTGATTACGAATAATAAATGATTTCCCCATCTTTTTCACCTCCTACCTATAAAAATTGAAATAAATACCAAAAACTATAAAATATATCAATTATGATTATACCAAATCGAAATTTGATGAAATGCGTCCCTTTAAGAGAAAAAATGAAAAGATGAAACGCCCTCTAATCCCTTGTGTATCAAGGAGTTTCAGGATTCGTTCATTTTTTTTTATGGACATGATATAGCTATAGATTTTCATGTTGGTAGAAAAGATGAAAAATAGAAAAAAAACTTATAAACATGATTAAATCAACGTTTATACCGATTTTCAAAAAAACAAAAGGGACATGATATAGCTATAGATTTTCATATTTATAATTGTGAATTAAAGAGATGAAATCCTTTAAACATTGATGTTAATAGGGTTTATCTGTAATTTTACAATTAAAAAGGGACATGATATGGCTAGACTGGTTTTCATCTTTGGGTAAAAAAGGGAACATCATACAGCTATGGATTTTCATGTTGCATAAATACATGAAAATAGGATTATAAACATGAAAACCCTTAATATAAAAAGGTTTATGGGGTTTTTATCTAAAATAAAAGGGACATCATATAGCTATAAATTTTCATAACTAATAGTATAGGTATAGTAGAAAAGCTTATATATCAAGCTTTAAACACTTTTAGAAAAAAATTTCGAGATAATAAAAAAGGGACACATAATGTTATTTTTGTTTCATGTTTTGTTAAAAAGGGACATGATATGGCTATAAATTTTCATGTTAATGAATTTGGGATGTTCGAAGTAATCGAAAAATAATAGTACTAAACAAGACTTGTTAAGCGGAGTTCCCCTTTTGAATATTGGACATAAAACAATTAAACTTTATTTTCAAGCTAGAGTAACTATGTTTTTAAGGTGAAATTAGAGCATAGTGAATAAAATGTCGAAAATATAAGAATTTTGTTATTTTTTTGTTGATTTATGTTATTTATAATGTTAAACTCATAACAACAAAGAAAGAGTAAACGAAAACCCTTAGCGATTAAATTGTCAGAATATTCACTTTTTATTGGTTATTCCATGTGATTTTCACGTTTGTGTATTGCTGTTCTACTCTTTCTTTGTTCTTCTCTATAAAAGAAAACAATCTGTTTTTATCCGAGTTGTTTTCTTTTGTAAAGAGTTAATTTGTTTTTTATAACAGTTGGTTACTATTTTAAAAATTATTATTGTTTAGGGGTGATACCCAATAGCTTGGTCATTTAATGAAGAGCTTTTATTACAATGGAGTGAATCCAGAAAGAGGTGAAAAACAAGAAATTTGGATGTTAGTTTTTTAATTTTAGAAAAGGAAGAATCAAAATATAGTGGACATACAATTACAATAAAGGAATGCAGTATAGATCATTATACTTGCATTCCTTTTCTATTATTATATTGTTTTATACAATTATTTTTCTATATATATGTCATGAATAATTTTATATAAAAACAGATGCAATTTTTTGTGAAATTGAAATAAAGTTTAATCGTTTTGAAAAAAGATTAACTATTTATAAAAAAAATGTAACGTTTTATCCCTTTGGATTTTAAAAATCGATTGAGTCTTGTATAATCAGTTACAGAGCAGGTTATAAAGACGCAAACTAGATCCCTGCACATGTTAACGGCGGAATTAAAGTGCGAAATATTCTGACTTAATTTCTAGTTTTTCAAAAAAGGAACATCATATAGCTAGTTATTTTCAAGTTCAGATTAATAATGACTAAATGTATATAAGGAGCAGAATTTATATGGAAGACGTTCTACAATTGTTTAGAGATGCACTATCAATAACGGAACAATTGTATAAACAAGACGAGCAATTGTGGCATAAATGGGTGTCCTATTATCTTGAGGTTGAAGCAGATAAAAGTAAAATTGTGACTTCACAATACCTTTCTCCGTCATTTTCAATGCTCGTACAGTGGCTAGAGCAACAACAAAGAAAAGGTGTTTCTCCTCTAGATATATATAGAAATATAGATGAATATAGTTTAATCATTGATGAGACAATAGGTGTCTTTATTGAACAAGAATTTCGTAAAAATCAGACAGTTAATAATAAAGTGCATACAGCAACAAATGAATCAAATACAAATAAATTGAATGAAAACTATTTAGAAGTAAATAACTCAGCAGTGTATTATAAGTTAAGAGATGGAATAGCTAAAAATCAATTTGAAGAAGATGAAAACACAAGGTTAAAATCATATCCTATAGAAACAAAAGATAGTAATGGAGTGGCACAGCTTTCTTCTCATAAGGATGAAGACCTAAAGTTAACGAATATTGAAGAAGCAGCAAGATGGAATACATTAGTAGATGGTGTAATGAGTAATATGGATGATCTAACTGCAGATTGTTTAGATACCATCACGATTCAATGGTTGAATGAAGCAAAATCGCCCGATGAATTTATTGATTTTTCATATGAACAAGTTTTAGAGATGTGCAGTATTTCAAAGGCTAAGGCAAATGGTGTGGAATACTATAGGGTAGAAGATAAAATTAAAGTAGCGAAGCGGATTGCGGCCCTAGCAAGTATTTTTATATATCTAAATGATGACAATGAAGTAGTCGTATTAAATGATCGTGCTGAAACAGGTAAGCATTATGAGGTAAAACGTGAGGTAATTAAAAGACTATTCGTATTAGATTCTGTAGTTTTATGGAGAGATAAAAACACAAACGAATACATGGGAATAGAATCGTGCCGAATCAAACCGGGAAGTTTCTTATCAGGATATTTATATGGATCTAATAGTACTACAGCATTATTATCAAAAAAGGCACTTGAATATAATAGTTATAGACACAAATATCATAAAAGATTAATTCGATATTTAACATGGCAATGGAGAATACGTCAAATGTTTTCTAGTTTACAAAGACCTTATTCTATAGGTGGAGATAAAGGTTTGTTAGCAGTTATGGGTATAAACCAGAAACAAAAACCGAATCGTATTCGCGAACAATTAGAAAATGTTCTTATGGATCTAGAAAAAGAAGAGGTAATTTCTCATTGGGAATATGATAATGGTTTAGAAGAAGAAAAACTGACAAAGAAGAATTGGTTTAAAAACTACTATTCACAGTTAGGAATAGTAATATTGCCACCCCAAGAACTAATTAGTTCAATGGAAAACTTAGCAAAAAAGAAAACAATTGATACAATACATGAGGAAAGTCAGCCAATAAAAATTGTAGAAAAACCAGTAGATACGAGTGAAAATGAACAAGTAATTAGAGAGAAAATAGAGTTTGTGCATATGAAAAAGAATTTAACTATGCGAGAACTTTCAATAGAGATAGGTATATCGCAGCCTACTCTTTCTAGATTTTATAATAAAAAAACAAAACGTCTCTCTAGTACGGCAAGAAATAAATTAAATCAATGGTATAAACGACAGTTAATTATTGATAAGATGTAAGTTGAAATTTAAGCCTAAAAAAAGAGTCCTATTTCTAGGACTCTTTTTTTAGAGTATTTACATACTAATTGCCAAATAAACTTGCCGTATCAAGATCATCATATTCATCATTCAAAACATTTGTTTCAGATTTAGAAACGTCTTCTTTTTTTTCATCTTCATTATCGGGCTTTTCTTCAGAAGTTCCAATTACTTCATTAGAAGATTTAATCTCATTATGGATGTTTTGATCATCATTTTTAATAATGAGTTTTGAATCATTCAAAAGGACCCGTTTAACCTCATTTAAAAAATCTTTATCTTGAAGTAAGATCTCTCTTTGCATTTGTTGTTGAATCTTATAATCACCAACATCTTGTAAACCATGTTTATCAATAAAGTAACAGACAAGTTTATATAATGAATCTGCTATATTTCCTTGAGATTCAAACCATTTAAAGAACTCCTCATTCTCAATTTTTTTGAGATTCCAAAAGAAAGATTCTCTTTTCTTGTCAGCCATATTATCTCACCTTTTTTCGAGTAAGAATATTCTTGATTACTTGCATCCCTCTAGCATTCATATCTACAGCATATTTTTCTGGTATCCATAATAAGTACATGCCAACTTGCTCACAATACTCTAATAGTTGATTATATAACTCATCTTTAAAAGTAACACTTCCCCCACCGTATACACATAAAATTTCAGCTTCACTAGCGGTATTGCTTACATACTTTTCACTTGTATCTTCTAAGATAAGTTCAGCTTGTTCTACTTTTGTAATATTAAAGTACCCAGTTGCTTCTTCATAGTATTTATGATCTGGATCTTGAAGGATTTGTGAGAATTGTTGGCGTTTAATGTTTGTGCCACGTTCTTGGTTTAATAGCCTAACAGCTTCTTCTGTAGCATGCCCAACGCCACGTCTTTCTCCACTACAAGCATCAATGACTGGATTTACACCAACTGTGTATATATACTCAGTTGTTCCATCTCCAATGTCGCTATGTAAGATTTTTTTGTTCTTAAAGAAGGATTTTTCAACTGTCTCTACCTCAAGTTTGTCTTTATATAGTTTAATAAAGTCACTAAACATATCTTCTTCGCCTTCAAGGATTGCATATAAAGGAGGAACGCCTTCCTGGGTAATGTTTGCACTGTTAAATGTTAAGCTGACTGTTACTTGTTCTTCACCTACATAAACAACTACAACATGATTTGAATTAGTAAAACGTTGCTCTAGGTGTTTTGCATTTACTGGTGTCCATTGGCTTGCTGGAATAGCTGAAATAAGATCAACAGTCACATTAATTGATTGTGGTAGTTGTTCAGTTCTTTCCCACTCAAGCTGAACGGATTTATTTGCAATTAGTCCTAGCATATTAATTAACGGCAAATCATCGTTATATTTTTGACCTACTTTAATGTTCATGTTTTTTGGGTTCTTCCCTGTTAGCATCGCTCGATTACCAATAAAGTACATACCTGATCTTCTAATTGATTTACTAGCAATATTTACAAACATATTGTCTACTAGATTAATCACATTTTTTTGAGTGTTTGTTTCTGTTACATTTGGCATTGAGTAAACGCTTTGATATACGTTTTTCATTTTTATGTATTCACCATTAATGTAACCTTTAAAAGAATCGTTTCCAATATCGCCTTCAATGTCTATATGAAGAGTTTTCCCTTTTGAATTCTTCATTATACATCACCTCTATAAATTTTATTTTTTATTTATATTTAATAAATATATTATACCTTAAAAGTAGAGTAATTACAAGGTTTCGAACGGGATCAACCATAATTAAATATTAATTAGATATAATTTAAATATAAAATTAATATTTAAATGGATTAACTCTATATTTAACAGTTGATTAGTTCTAATTTATATAAAATAAATATAAATTAGATATTTATTTTATATAAATTAGAACTAAGTTCAGTTCGTTTGCTAGATTAATTGTTTTTTTAGTAATTGTATCTTTTGTAAGGCATTTATATAAACCTTGGAGAAGTTTTCTATATGAGTTGAATGAATTCCTTTAAGATATTCTTAGGAATTAAAGTTAGAATTAATAGTTTAAATTATAAACTTCTTAAGAGAATTTGAAGTTTTCGAGGATGTATAAAATCCGCTAACAGACAAACGTTATCGAAGTGTTAATTTGGTGTTTAATAATACATAAACGCTATACGTTATTATGGCGTTTATCCCTTTAATAACAACGTTTGTAAGGTTTTTGTTAACGAATGATAAAGTTGTTTTAAAAATAAAATAGTTGTTTAAAAACAGGCTGTAAAATCGGATTTTTACAGCCTGTTTCTTTTATATATAGCTAGAATAAAACATGTTTGGATTTCAATTTATCGTTTTCCGGCAGAAGACTCCTTCCTCAAAAATGTAAAGGTGTGAAACACCAATTTTAGGTGGGAGATGAATGTCGGTTGGCATAAGCCAACATGTTTGCTATCATTTACTTGTACAGATTGCTCTTTGAAAACTGAAGATATGAGGTTGGTTGCAGAAAAACGTTGCAACCGTAAAATCTTCAACGTTCTATCGCCCACACTTGCCGAAGTTGCGAAAACCAAGCTAAAGTAGGGAGTGTGGTGAGTAGTTCAAAAACATCCATTACCCTAAACGTTTGAGAAATTAGCAATAAGTCTGGAGCAAAAGTAAGTCCATACGGGCTTAATTCCCAAGCGAGAAATTCAACACGCTCACTATACCAATAATCATAGCTTAAATCACCTGTACCCTCAGATCTGGAAAAATCACTTGTTACTTCATTCATTTTAAAAAAATCAATCTCTGTATATTTTATAATTGCTAATCGAGTATTGTCTCCGGCCAATACAATATCGTACTGACCAAACTTTTGAATGTCCTCTCCTTCAAGCCCGTAAACACAATGTGCAGCGTATGTTCCTGTTTTGATTCCTTTTAACATCTAAACTTCTTAATTCATCTCTCATTTCCTTGGAACCATCTCCAAACACCCATGCATCTGGAACACTTATGTTTAACTCGTTTTCTCTCGCGTACATATGCCAATATTCTTCTATCTTATTAACTGATATTAGTCCCTCATCCCTATAATCTCTCAATATTTTAGAAGAACATGTAAGCCATTAAATAGATTAATTTAGGATGTTATGCTTTCTCTGATCCATGTATATAATGTGAGTTCATAGTTTACATAATAATATTCGGCATGACCCTCTAGATTTAGTGTAATAACTGATAGACAGCTTAAGTTATAGTGTCCAAAAGTAATAATGAAAGTATTAATTAGAGCGAGTAATTTGTATATGAACCAACCAAATTATTTAAGTTAGAATTCATTTTTTAGTAAATAAAGTAGTTAGTTGGATCTGAAAGTTTAATACTTCCAAGAGGATGTGATGTTTTAGAGAATGTAACTAAACCCCCTAAGACATAAACGTTATCAAAGTGTTATTTTAGTGTTTAAGAATACGTAAACGCTATCCGTTTTTGTAGCGACTATCCCTTTCATAGCAATGTTTATGAGGGCTCATCTATTTAGGGGGATGCGACTTGCACTAAGATTGCTTAGAGATAATGATAAAAGATTTGCTGGTAAAGCTGAAAGTTGAAGATCAAGAAAGCTTTGTTTGTGAAATTTAAGGACGCGTTATTTTAAATTGGTAGTTCCATTTAAAATAAGCTATCATTCTATATTTGTAATAAAGAAGCGTAATTTAAGTGTTCAATATATAATTTCATTACAGCTAGATTAAAATGAATACAGAATGAACGCTTGTGAAGTGGTAAATTAACGTTCTGATTAACGTGAACGCTATGCGTTCATAATCCGTTAAACCCATTGTTTTATGGGGTTAAGACATTCTTACTTAAGTTCTATAATATGAAAATTTTAAAAAAGTTAGGGCGTTACAGCGTTTAACCAAGCTTCCCGAAAAACTGATGGAATTTTGATGATTTTGAAAATAACGATCAATACATTGATATTAATTAATGCCGAGGATTTTTGGGATTCATAGGTAAGGCCAAAGAAATATATAAATACTTCTAATTGTTGAAATGGTGGAAGTACCTTAAACGCAATAAAATTGAAAGTAATACTCTAAATTTTATACGAAATTAAATTTAAATTTGAGTTGAGGAATAACTATATAGAATTGAAGTATATAAAAACTGAAATTTATCGTGAACGCTAGGCGTTTACGGTGCGTTAATCTCTTGATATTAAAAGGATTAAGATGGTTTTGATATGTTTGAATTAAGAAAATTAATTAAGAAAAGGTTGAGAAAAAGACAGGAGTTCTTTGGTTTTTCAATTAATAATATTATAATTGAAATTAAGTGATTTTCTCTTTATTATACTTAGGCGATATGTATGAACTTTAGTAAAAAAGTACATGAACTTTTAATGAGTATTAGTTAGATGTATATTAGTAAATATACGTTTTACTTTTGAAGTTAAATAGGTATTAAAGACAGACATAAGAGGAATTCTTTTTAATGATGTATATTTAGCATTGTGAAGGTGATTTGAAAAATAAAAAAAGCGGTAATTACCGCTTTTTTTATTTGGGAAATGTGTTTAAAAGAAAATCGCCCAATTATTTTCGAGTAAACAAACGTTGAATGAACGTTTGTTTACTGTTATCTTGTTGTTCTTGTCGATCTTCATTTAACAATTGAATGGCTTTATCCAGTTTTTCCTGTAGTAACTGGATTTGTAAATCTTTTTCTTCCTTTTCTGAGCGTTCTTGTAATAATAAATTAATAATATCTTGGTTTTGTTGTACAATTTTTTCTTGCTGGTTAAACATATAGGAAAACTTATCTTGAATTATTGAAATATCTGTTTGTGAACGTTTCTGAAGTGTTACTTCAGTTTCATTTTCTCCCTGAACACTATCCGTTTTTGGGGCGTTTTCTTCGGTTGTCTCCATGCTTCGTGTAGCGGCCTCTTCTAATTTCCAGTTTTGATTTAGGTATTCCTTCATTTGTTTTAAAATATCTATATCATTTTCATAATAAATTCTTTGGTTACGTTCATTTCTTTCAAATATGTACTCCATTTTTTCTAGTTCAATTGACCATCTACGAAGTGTATTGGTGTTTATATCCAGTTGCTTTGCTACTTCTTGTGCAAAATATCCATATTCCAAACTTCACACCTCCATTATTTGTGTGTTAGATATTCTTTCTTTATTAGAAGGATCATTCCTCTAATAATAAAAATCTTTATTGGGCCACTCGGTAAGAAGCTTTACTACCTTTAAAGTTTTAAAGTGTTCTAGTGCAGCTATTTGTGTGCTAGATTAGTCTATGTATCTAGTATTAATGTTAATTAAATTATAAAGGTTATCCGTTTTGATAACGTTCACCTTTGGAAGTAAAAAGATATTTAGTAGACAATACAATAACTAAAGAATTGCTTGAAATTTTATTATTAAAAGTTTGTTTCCAATATAAGAATTTTACTAGATATATGTGCAAGAATCAAAGTTTTCATTAATAGAATTAGTATCTAATTAATATTCTTTTAATTCTAAATACACAAAATTTAATAGGGGTGTATTAAACGCTATGCGTTTAAATAGCGTTTTACTAGTAAATAATAATACTCAATGTGAAATTGAGATACTTCTAATGAGATTTTTGTTCCTCAAAATGGCTTATAAGGTGTTTTAAACTTTTACATAATCTACAAAGTATTAGAGGTATTTAATCTTAAAGAAAAGTCATACTATAAAGTTATATTTAATAGTTTACGTTTTTTAGTATGGCCGATCTTTTTAAAGTACATTCAATAGCTAGTGATATTCTTTTGAAGTAGGGGAGGAAGGGGAGGCATATAGATTCCATTTGAAATGAATAGAATTTTATCAGATTTTAGGGAAGCTGATTACAGGCATCTACATAATCATTTATATATTTTGCAAGTTGAATCGGATTCCCTAAAATTAGACAAAAGAGAAAGAATTCCAGAATGCTATATTATATAAATCTTGTTTTAAAAAGTAAAACCAATAAAAACATTAGAAATAATAATCATGCTTTTAAACTTACTCTAGCATGTTACGCAGCTTTTTCACTTAGTAAATTTCAAGTTTAATTTGATAGTTAAAGAAGAGCTAACTATAAATATATTATGGTTAACTGTATACGTAAATTGCCTGAAACTTTATAAAAAAATCCTATAAGATGATTTGTATTTTGAAGTTTTTTGTGTCGGAAAATAGCAAGTTTATGACCATTTATAAGAGGATATGACAAATAGCCTTGCTATGGTTGATTTTTTTAGCAAGGCTACATACTAGTATGATTTTTAAAATTTAATTACTCTCTTCTAGAAAATTATAGAAAACAAATTCTCTTTTTTTATTTAAACCATGCAGTGATTTCTTTTCTAATGCGTTTTGATTTCTTCGTTCGCAGTTTTGTTTAGATTTTTGCCCAAACATTTTTATAAAATGTGCAGGATTGCTATTTTGAGCTTTATTGTATTGGAACCATTGCACACACTCTTCAAAATCCCATCTAGCATAGCGGTCAATATAATGTGGCATCCTTAAAGCAATTGTGTACGCATCCTTTTCACTAAGATGATTTAGTTCTTGGCTTAAAATGTAGTAATAAGCTTTTCTCTGATCCTCACTTAGATAGTCGTCTAAATCTTGTAATCTGTTATGCTTTTCTTTTAATTCACAATCCTTATCTGATTTTTCTTGTTTATTTATGTTGAAAACATCTAAAGAATTAGACGAGACTTGTATATCATTTTTTAGATTTTCAGGATTGGCTACAAAATTTTTCTTGAAAAGTTTTTCACTTAGAAATTTAGTGAAAGTAGAGCACACATCAATTGCCAAAGCCCATTTCAACTTAAAATATTCAATGATTTTTAAATAGTTGTTATGTATGGCTAATATGTAAATTGAAGGGGCGATTTTACCATGTCTTCGCACTTTAATTTGTTGGCATACGCCCAGATCTTGCAGCCAGGTTAACACGTAGTTAATGACTGGTTTTGAAATGCCTGATTTTTTGCTGATGTGTTCTTGCCTAACTTGACTATAGCCTTCTTGTACTAAATAAGATAAAACAGTCTCTAAGGCTTCATATTTTCTTTTGGTAAGGTAATCTTTAGTGGTAACACCCTCATATTCTAGGACAATAGTATCAATATAAGTAGTAATTTTCTTTATTGCTTGATTTATAGCTCCAGAAGTTTTTGATAAGTGTTTGATACGGGGACTTAATTCAGCTTTTGCACGACTGAGCAAAAAATTTTGTAAAATCACAAAAAAACCTCCTATTTTTCCCACTAAACACATATAGAAAATGCATGAAAAAATAGAGGTTCTTATTCACTTTAAATTCACTTTATGTTATAATTATTGTCATAAGTGAACATTAAAAAATGTTAAATAAGACCCTTTCTATTCTAGGAGTTTTAAATTGGTTCATGTCGCCAAACTAGAGACCAATTTAAAACTAAGTGTAGTGGGTTTTTTTTTATGTTTACATCATTAAAAAACATTTTCTATTCAAAATGCAATCTTTCTTTCTATCTTATATTGTTATTAAAATAATATCAATCCCTTCAGGCTGGCTTTATTATCCCATCTGTAAAAAGGCGGATTTTAACACTTATTATTTTCTGAATTTTCTGTAAAATAAATATAAAATTTTGATAATGTTCAGTTTACAAATCATTACAGGATCCTTATGTTAAAATATTTCTAATTATACAATTAATGAGAATGTATTAAGTTCATTATATAATTACAAGTTTTGATTACCCAATTATAAAAGTTAATTATTAACCTCCAAGAATATCTCAAAATAATACACTATAGATTAAAACGTTCTTTAATAATTTATATTGGGTAATGTGTCTTGTGCTTGGAAGGGGGCTTTACATTGGAGAATTTAATGAAAAAATTGTTGGGAATTAAGGCTGAAAAGAAAATAAGTAGCAGGCAACTAGCAAAGGAAATCGGAACAAGTAAAACAACAATTGATAACGGACTTCAATGTAAAACAGAAGAATTTAAATTTGAGATTTTCTTAAAGTTAGTTCAAGTCATTTGTGATAGTTCGAAAGAACAAAGGGAAATTCTTCATGAGTATATTCTTCTGTGTAAAACACCATTAAATGTACAAAAAGCATTATGCTATTGTCAAGCAATGGGAGAATACAAATTAATAGCAGAAATTATAGAAAAACATGCAGATACAAAAGGATTAAAAAAGTACTTAGCGGTTTATAAAATACAGAACAAAAGGAATCAAAACATTGCAAGAGGTCAACAACTACTGGATGAGATGTATGTTAAAGATTTCTCATCAGATACGGTGTGCCAAGCAGCCTTAAATATTTTATATATGGAAGCTATGTATGATAAGCAAAATTATAATGCTGTTATCCCTTATGCTGATCGTACAGATGTTATTTTAAAAGAAGTGAAACAGGAGTACGTTAAGCAATGCTTGGAAATGAAATATAAAGAGCGATTGGCTTATATTTACTTAATGAGAAATGACTTAGAAAGATGTCGCAATACATGCTATGAAATTCTCGATTCTGAATTAGATATTTCTATTATCAAAGCTACAGCTTGGTGTTGTTTAGGAGAAAGTTTCACATTTGAATGCCCATCTACAGCTGAGAAGTATATTAAGAAAGCTATTTCTCTTTGTGAAAGTATTCAAGTTCCACAAAAAGCACAAAAATATGTAGCGTTTCATACTACACTAGCGCATTTATATATAGAAAATGGTGTTAATTTGGATGAGATAAGATTTGATCTTATTCATTTATCTGAGAAAGCTTTTTTTGAATGTATGCATGGTGATTGGGAAACAGGAATTAAGCTATATGAAGAACTGAGAAAAGATGGCGAAAAATTCACGGCTTTTCAACAGTATTCGTTTTCGAAAGTAAATAATGATATAATAGGATTAAAAGAATCTTTAGAATCTTTCGAATTGACAGGTAATATATTTTATTCGCAATACGTCAAGAAAGAGCTATTAAAAGAAGAGGTGAAGTCAAGTGAATAAATTTTTAGCGGTTACGTTATATACCGTAATGCTATTGACATCGTTTTTTCAATTAGAAACACCAGATTCACAACATGCAAAAGTGCAAGATACAAATAAATATGTTATGCAAAGAATGGTCGACCCCGGTGGTGGTTGAGCCGTTTAAGCAAGAAAGACGCTACTAAAAAGTAGCGTCTTTCGTACTTTATAATGGTGGTTCATTATTTAAAAGCGTAAAAATTTCGTGCCAATAACACATGAAAATATAATAAATTACATAAATACGGGAGGTTTACAAAATGAATCTAAATCAAGAATGGTTTAATGAAATGATTGACCAGGACAATCAAATTTTAGAAACTTATCGTGAATTATTACTGTTAATTGGAAACTTCCAAGAAGAATAATGGATTTCAGCTATCTTTTAGTTTATTTTTAGTCTCAATTCTATGCGTTAAATATTTTGCATACTCAATCAATTCATTTTCTAATAGTGGTTTATCTTTATCCGGAATACTTTTATAACTTTCGTACAAATCTTGAGCTAAACGTTCTACAATTAATTTTCGATCTTCTGTTGTAAGAGCTTCACTATCACCAATTTTATGATTTAGGAGTCGATCAGTACTTACATTAAAATAAATGGAGATCTTTTGGAGCATTTCAAAACTTGGCTCTTTCCTGTTATTTTCCCAGTTGGAAATAGTACTACTAGCGACTCCTAAAACATCACCAAGTTCCTTCATATTTAATCCTTTAAGTGTTCTTAGAATTCTAACATTTTCCCCGAAATAATTCTGTATCATTTATTTCACTCCAATCGATTTATTCACCTTTGGGATAGTAATTTGCTTTAATGGTGAAAAAAATTCACCATTGGGATAGAAAAGTTTCCCTAAAGGATTGACATTCTACTTTTAGGAGAATAGAATGTGATTAAGGGGGTGAGAAATTGACTGTTATACGCAATATTAGAGAATCAAAAGGGTTAACAATTCAAGAGCTGTCGGAGGCTTCTGAAATACCCGTGAAAACTCTGTATCACATTGAAACTGGTACAAAAGGAGTTATTGAAAATAGGGCAAAAATTCTTGCCGATATTTTCAATGAACCAATTGAAAAACTGTTTTTTGCTACGTACTATCGAGCAAGATTAGAATGAAACAAATTTCATTTACTCGTTAAACAATAATTATACATCTATATTGTAAATGAACAATACAGAAAAAGGATAACTTAATTAGTATTTTTCAAGTTAATAAAACTGAAAATTAAGTTTTTACTGATCTTTGAAAACTGCATATCATATGAGGGAGCTGTTAGTCATGTTGAAACGTTCGTATCAAATGCTACTCATTACAATGAGTACGCTTCTTGTAGCATTAAACTTCCTATTTCCGTTTACTAAGGTAAGTGCTGAAGTAATTCAGCGTGAGCAATATAAAATGGATTGGAGTTATAGCCATCAATTCGGGAAGGATGTTAGAACGGAACTCCTCAAAAATTCTAATGGGCAAATTGCGTACTGTCTTACATATGGACTACGTTCACCGAATGGTGAGGATCTTCCAGAAGTAGGGCGAACAGATAATGTGGTATATAGAGTTTTAATGAATGGATACCCACAGAAATCCCCACAAGAATTAGGTGTTTCGAATTGGAAGGAAGCTCATTATGCAACGCAATTAGCGGTTTGGAATGCATTAGGACAATTATCTATTTCGGAGCTTGAGCATCGTAATGCTAATGTCGAAAAGGCAGCTAAGGCAATTATTTATGCGGCGGATCATAGTAATGAAACACAAGAAACTTACATGAATGTAATTCCAACTGATAATCAAGAAGCAAAACTTAATGGTGAGTACTTTGAAACGAGTATGTACCAAGTAGAAAGTAACGCTAAAAATGGTGTATTCGCTGTAAACCTTACAAATGCACCAAATGGTACAAAAATTGTTACTGAGAATGGAGAAATGAAAGAACAATTCCAATTAGGAGAGAAATTCCGTATTTTGGTTCCGAAATCCTACAATACAGGAAACCTTTCCTTAAAAATCACTTCTAATCTAGTCAATTTACATGCAGTCGCTTACAAAGGAACTGATAAAATTCAAGATGCTACCGTTCTATTAGAGCGTAATGAAGAAAAAGTAAGTGCAGATTTAAATGTGAATTGGAAGTCAGTAGGTCAATTAGAAGTTATTAAAGTAGGAGAACAAAAAGAGGTATTACAAGGTGCCGTATTTGATGTGTTTAATAGTATGAATGAAAAGGTTGGTACTATTACAACAAATGAACAAGGAATTGCTAGCCTTTCTGGTTTAGAAATCGGAACTTATACTCTTAAAGAGGTAAAATCACCTACTGGTTATGTAATAAATGAACAGCCACAACAGATTGAAGTTAAAACAGGTGAGATTACAAGAGTTACAGTACAAAATAATAAAGTAAAAGGGAATATCGAGATTAAGAAATTAAGTGACAGCGGAAAAACTCTTTCAAAAGTAGAATTTACAGTGTTCACAGCAGAGGGAAAAGAAGTCACAAAAACAATTACAAACGAGCAAGGGATTGCACAAGTGAAGGATCTTCCGTATGGAAAGTATTATTTTGTTGAGACAAAAGGGGTAGAAGGATACCTTCTGAATCAAACTAAATATCCATTCGAGATTAAAGAGCAAGGAAAAACGCTAACATTCACAGTCGAAAATAAAGAAGTAAAAGGAAACGTGCAACTTCTAAAAGTAGATGGAGAGAATCCAGATAAAAAATTAGAAGGTGCAGTGTTCGTTCTTCAAGATAGTAAAGGGGAGAAAATAAGTGAACACAAAAGTGATAAAAACGGTTTGATTGAAGTGAAAGGCTTATCATTTGGAGCATACTCATTTGTTGAGAAGCAAGCACCAACTGGCTATGTTTTAACGAAAGAATCTATTCCTTTTAGTATCTCGGAACAAGGAAAGACAATCATGCTAACAGCGAAAAACAAGCACATCACAGGAGAATTAGAGATTAGCAAGGTAGATATTGCAGATGGCAACAATAAGCTTCCGAACGCTGAATTTACTATCTTTAACGAGCAAGGGAAAGAAGTTGCAAAAGGAAAAACGGATGAAAACGGCATTGCAAAATTCAAGCTTCCATATGGAAAGTACACGTATAAAGAAACATTCGCACCAGACGGCTATTTACTGAATGAAGAGATATTCCCTTTTGAAATTAAAGAGGATGGTCAAATTATTAAGCATACGGTGAAGGTTCAGAAAAAACCGACACCACCTACACCAGAGACACCAAAACCAGAACAGCCAGAACAACCACAAAAACCAGAAATACCACAAAAGCCAGAGCAACCAGAAGCACCGCAACCACAGGTACCGGAACAACCAAAAGTAATCGAGAAACCTGTTATTCCACAACTAGAGACACCACAACAAATTATTATGAAACCACAACTAGAACAAACACCAAAGAAAATCGAAACGTATCTTCCGACAACAGGCGGTAAAGCCGAAAATCCATACATAAAATGGATCGGTCTTGCATGTGTCGTACTTGGCTTAATTGGAGCCGTATTTGCAGTAAGAAACCGTAAGAAAGCTCAATCTTAATATGAAAGAATATGAAGCTCATTTTAGCGAAATTGATGAAAATCCGTTAGGCTTTGCTATTGGATGTCGGAATGCATGTATACTCGTTATTCCCATTTGGATCGTTGTTTTTTGGATAGGGAGCAAGATATAAGAAACCGAGAGGGAGATGATATGAGATGTCAGAAATCTACGTCGGTAAAATGAAAAAAATAGGGAAACTTGGGGAAGACGATATGCAGCGCAAGAGTGCTTGGTTGTCTGAAGAATTGATGCAAGCAATTTCTATCGCTCAAACTGTAATGAAACCAATAAAACAGCATGATTATTGTATAGAATACGCTACAAAATTATTGGCAGGAAGTATTCTGTATCTGAATCAGCGACATAAAAGTTTGTATTACCTAGATGTGAAAAAGGCTATTGAGTTCACAGAAAAATTATATAAAAGTGAGGCAAACTTGGTAGAAGTAGTAAATTCGCTTGAGAAGGAGCATTCAGCTTATCGTACCTTCCATGAGTTAGGTTTTTATTCAGAAGAAACAAGGGATACGATAATTGTTACATTGCTATACCATCTAGAAAAATATCAGCGTGAAAAATTAAACCCAGAGAGAGTATTTTTGGTTTCAGTAGTAATCATAAGAGGAAAATGAAATAGGAAGGAGTGCAACGCATGTTAGGCGTAGCTAAGAAGTATACAAAGGTGATTAGGGCGTTGAAAGAACTGAATGAAGGGGAAAAGGTTGCAGGTGTCATAAAAGCTCGTTTTGGAGCTTATAAAACGGTCATAGAAGGCGTGAAGAAAACAACAGATGATTTTATTTTCATTTTTGATCCGAAAGGAATCTTTTATGAAGATACCCATCACGAAAAACGAAAACAGGGGTATCACATCATCAAACATGATTTATTAACTGGTTATGAAACGCTACAAATGAATCTAAAACAAAAATCCGTTGTGTACATCAGTGTAGAAACGGAAATGAGTACGTATCAAGAGAGAGGAGAAGCATTATCAAATTTTCTTCAATATCTAACAGAATGCAAGAATATAAGACCGATTCACCTGGTATTTCATCAATATGATTTGTACCCGATCCCTCATATGGAGCAGTTTTTAAAAGAAAGCGCAACATACCACATTCAGCATTCAATCGTAGTTGAATCTCAATCCGCATTACAGCACATATACGGAAAAGAGGCAGCGCAACGCATTATCACTTCGTACAACACAACAATCCTAGCATGATATGAAGCACTCGTTCACTATTTAATCCTATCTAGATGGCTAGAAAACTAGACAAGGGAGAAGCGTTTTTCTCCCTTCTTTATCAAAAATAGGAGGCGTTCATATGGGAAAAGAAAAAAGACTGACATTTTATGATATTGCGGCATCACAAGCTCATAGTGTTAAAACTTTTGATGGAAAAACATACGAACTGAAAGGCACGATAGCAATTGAAAATAGCACAGGAAGCATTGAAAAGGTGGCTCAAATTTACTATAAAGTGCGCTCGGTTAGAGATGAACATCAAAACTTAATTGCTAAAAGAAAAAATAAACATGCGGAATTAGTAGCTGTAAAACAAAAGTGTAAATAAAAAAAGCGATTTTGAAGTGTGCTGAGAACATAGCACAAAGTAAGTTGCTCTTTGACAATTTAGATATATATTGCGTATCTTTTCCTTTCAGTATTGATGTAAAAGGATGATATACGGCTTTCAATATATATGCGTGCCTCCCTTCGAAAGGTCACTAGAGGGGTTAGGTATACGATTATCGTTGGGTGAGTAAGATCGTAAAACTCATCTGTGACCACTGGGAAATGCAGTGTATCAAAGACCTGTTTGTGTCAGTACTCGTGAGGAATATCCCATTTTGACATTCTGAAGAAGCGAGGAACATCACAACAGTAGATACATAAGGTTCTACGTTCACGCCAAAATACGTAGTGCGGTATTGGGCATATAGAAGCTAGGTCGGGATTAGTCTCTATACGCATGCCAATACAGGGTTCGTCATTCCAGCCATAAATGATATTTCCATTTTCTATCCCACTTTCCTTTAAATGTTATAAAATAAAGACAGATGTTGAAGTTAAAATGTGTCTCATCACACTTCAAAATCGCTTATAAAAATATGACATAGGGAGGAACATGCATGAGTCGTAAAGGGTGGATCATTTCCGCTATTGTTGGACTGTTAATTGCAATTGGTATTGGTTCAACATTTGTCTTTAGTTCGGGAAAAGGGGAAGTAATGGAACTTAGTCCGTTAGAAATGAAGAAGTTCATGAGTGAGGATGGCACAGGTTTTGTTATGCTAACATCTAACATGAGGCATAGTGAAGAGTGGATCTTTCTGGTAAAAAAAATAGCTAAAAAAGAAAAGATTGAAGTAAAAGGTTTAGATGAAAATCGTGATGATATTCCAAGTACAAGTAACCCTCATGATTGGGGATTATCGCAAAGAAGGGATACTCTTGCATATTATGAAAAAGGTAAGGTAAAAAAAGAGATTAAATTTACAATTGATAAACTTCCAGAACTTGAAAAAGAAGTTACCTATTTTGTTCAAAATTGCAAAGAGCAATATCAGAAGTAATCACATAATCATTGAAAGGTGGTGATATAGTGGCGATTACACAGAGGGAATTGAAAAAAGAAAAAGATATGGTAGCAAACCTATTAAGAGCCAATGGTCAGGATTATAACCATTGGCTTCATTTACATCATCAGAAATACATTGAAGAAAATCAAGATCTAGTAATGAAGGCTTTGCAAGCTTATAAAGCAACGTCAACAGAAGTAAAGGAAGATAGCAAGGCGAATGAATCAAGTCAGCTTAGTAACGTATAAGCACTTAAAAATGAAAAGGGAGTGAATGTATATGTCAATGTTGGAAACATTATCTCAAATGTTAGTGTTAGGTGATGCGATGGATGGTCTAATTAATACAGGTAATTCTTTTATTGCATGGATGCAAAGAGGGGCAATGGTTAGTACAGCGATTGTATTTTGCTGGGGCGCTTATTTATTAATTTGGGGCGGTGAACGAGGAAGACATAAATGTATTTGGTGGTTTCTTGGTGGGGCAGCCGGACTCGTTATTGTAATGGGATGCCAATACTTAGCAGAGAGCGTAAATAGCAATGTAAAATTTGGTCAAATCTTATTCCCGTTTTTCTGGATGAAATAGTGAAAAAATATAATTAAGGCAATGAGGGAGCTATGCAAAGGGTATGGCTTTTTTTGTTGCCTTTTTTTCATGGAATTTTAGTTTTATTAAGCAATTGGGGTGTTAATTATGAGATTACCAAGTGTATTGGAGAGCGTTTCGGTTTTTGGTAATATACAACCGATTATGACAGTACCAACAACAGAAGGGCTGTTAAGAGCTTTGATATTCTTCATCGTTATTTGGGTATTGATTTCTGTTTTTTGTATCTATCATAAGTACGCAACCAATAAAGCTGAAAATAATAGTTCAAAAGATTAATCGAAGTAAATTTAAATCAAACGGAAGAAAGGAGAAGCCATGTTTGTCATTTTTAAGAGTAGCAATGGAACAGAAATTGAGTCGGGTAAGCAATATTCGTTTCATGAAGCTTATATCTTAACGAAGCGATTAGAACGAGTTTATAGAGAGGCAGGGCGGCAAGAACATATTGATTTCGATTTGTTAGATGGTCATTCCAATGAAATTTATAACGGTACGTTATCACTTGGTTCGAGATATGCAGATCACATTTTTGATCACATTTCTAAAAAAATGAATGTGATGCAATTAGATCCGGAACAAGAGGAACAAAAGAAAGAGCTGTTAGAAACGTTAGAAAGGGAAATCAATGATTCTCCTTTTCATGAAGAATATGAATATCAAGAAGAATTACCAGTAAGAAAGGAAGAACCCTCTTATAGTCCATCGAATGAATTAGAGCCAAAAGTAAAGCCTGAAAAGGAAAATAGAAAAGGATTTAAGATTATTGCGAGTGTCATAGGAAGCGTGGTGTTAATTGGAGCTGGTGCCATATTTGCCTTTAAGTTATTCTCTTCAGAACCAGTTTCGAGTGCAAATGCTGGCTCGGAACAATATGTAGTAAAAGGGTTACAACAGGCAGCCATTCAGCAGTATGGAGAAGCCGTTAAATACTTCGATAAGGTCAATTACACAGAATTAGATAAAGATAGTCAGAAGGCAGTTCTATTTACTTATTTATTAAATGGAAAGGCAAATAAGGCCTTACAATATGAACCGAAATTTGCAGAAAGTGTGGTTGCTTATTTTATTGGGATAGACAACATGAATAAAATTAATGAAATTGATGTCAAAAATGATGTAATCGACTTTGAAAAAGCAGCACTTAATAAGAAATATGAGGAGGTAATTAAGCTTAAGGGTAAAGTCAATATGGACGGTAGACGTGAAAAACTCATTGTTGAAGCTTTTGTAAATCTAAAAAAATATGAAGATTGTTATTCCTTTGCTAAAACGCAAGGAAATAAAAATGTAATGAAAGAGGTCAAAGAATTAGAGAAACGAGATATTCAACAATCTACGATAAGTGAAGAGGAAAAGAAAGTTAAGATTGAAAAAATTGATAAAGATCTACAGAACATCTAAGGGGGAGAGAATAATATGCCTTTAAATTATGAGAATCTGTACAAAAAGATGGGAATTGTTTTTCTTGGTGGTTCATTGATATTAAGTACGACAGGTTGCAGTTGGTTTGGAAGTAAGGAATCATCAAAAAGTAAATCAGCTATTACAAAAAAAGTAGATAAGAATAAGCCGGAGGAAAAGAAAGAAGATCTGAACAAACAAGATTTTGAAGCAATTACAGAGAATGCAATTCAAAGTAAGGATAATGAAGTTGCTTATGTACTAGAAGAGCTGGATAAATCAAAAATTAACTTTAAAGAAAAATCTATTGTAAGTAATCTTCAAAATGGGGATGACACCACTTCTCGTGTTCTAGCACTCTTTGATAAAGAAACGGTAGATAAATCAATTCAAGATACAGCAAAAGACAATGTGATTGCAGCTATTACAGATAACAAGCCACAAGTCACCGTGAATGGAGATCATTTTGCATTCGGTGATCAAAATATTGATTCTTCAGTAGCGAGTATAGGTGATATTCTTCCACCAGAGAAGAAACCAGATACAATTGTGAACCCACCAATTATAACGGAGGGTGAGAATGGTAATACGGAAAATAAAGGGACAGAAAAACCAAATCCACCAATAGAGCTGGAAAAACCAACAAATCCAGAGAAGCCGACAGAGCCAGAAAAACCAACAAATCCAGAGAAGCCGGCAGAGCCAGAAAAACCAACAAATCCAGAGAAACCGACAGAGCCGGAAAAACCAACAAATCCAGAGAAGCCGACAGAGCCAGAGAAGCCAACAGAACCAGAGAAGCCAACAGAACCAGAGAAGCCGACAGAGCCAGAAAAGCCAACAGAGCCAGAGAAGCCGACAGAGCCAGAAAAACCAACAGAACCAGAGAAGCCGACAGAGCCAGAAAAACCAACAGAACCAGAGAAACCAACAGAACCAGAAAAGCCAACAGAGCCAGAAAAACCAACAGAACCAGAGAAACCAACAGAACCAGAAAAGCCAACAGAGCCAGAGAAACCAACAGAACCAGAGAAACCAACAGAACCAGAAAAGCCAACAGAGCCAGAGAAACCAACAGAACCGGAGAAACCAACAGAACCGGAGAAACCAACAGAACCGGAAAAACCAACAGAACCAGAGAAACCAACAGAACCGGAGAAGCCAACAGAGCCAGAGAAACCAACAGAGCCAGAGAAACCAACAGAACCGGAAAAGCCAACGAATCCAGAGAAACCAACAGAACCGGAGAAGCCAACAGAGCCAGAGAAACCAACAGAACCAGAGAAACCAACAGAACCGGAGAAGCCAACAGAGCCAGAGAAACCAACAGAACCGGAGAAACCAACAGAACCGGAAAAGCCAACGAATCCAGAGAAACCAACAGAACCGGAAAAGCCAGTTCTGAAACAAAATGAAAAGATGGTAGCGAGTAAATAAAGAAAAAACCAACTGATATTGCCAAAAAGGTACTCATAAAAAGAGTACCTTTTTAATTTGAAAGGGGGCATATAGATGTTTGTTAATAGTACAAATTTAGTGCAAATTTCAAGTCTAGATAAAAGTTTAATGGTGGTAGGTCGAGTGGGAACAGGGAAAACGAGGGAACTGAAGAAAATGGCTTTAAGTTTATCAAAAGTTTTAGTGTTAGATCCACTGAGGGAATACGAAGACGAAGCATTCGGGAAGCAAACAGAGGGTAATGTGACTTTACAATACTTGGATTGCGAATCGAATGAGGGGTATGGGAATTTTAAAATTACAGAAGATGTGATAAATATAGCTAAACAATATGAATACGTAATTGTAGATGAAACCAATTATTTATGTCAGGAAGATTTTATATACTTTCTTCAACAGATGAAGGATTCCGACATAAAAGTAATAGCAAGTTTTCAACAAATGCCATCAGATGCCCAAATTACTAAGAAATTTGAATATATCATATCTTTAGATGTAACGAATGATTTCGATAAGTTAACAGAGTATGAAAAATATAATTATGATTCGGGCTTTGGTTTAAAGAAGTAATACGTGTGGCTAGATTGAACAGAGGTGATGCTTTGATATGTATAGTGAAAAAATATCAATCAAATATAAATTGGCTGAAAAAGAAGTACTCATTCCATTGAGTGCTTTTTTGTTTGTTGGCATGTTTTTAATCGCTAATTTTTTACTCAACTTATTCTTAGAGCTGATAGAAACAACTTTTAGTGATTTATTACATCCCAAACCGTTTCATATGGAGATAGGATTTCTTTTTCGGATGCCAATTGCAGAGCATCCAATATACTACTTGCTTGTTTTCCTTGTAGTAATTGGAACCATTGCAAGAACAGTGTACAAATTGAAATCTTCCTTTAAAAACTTAAATAATCATGAGAAAGGATCTAGTCGTTTTACAACAGTTGAAGAGCTGAAAAAGCAGTACCGAGCTGTACCAGATCGAGAGGAAACATTTAAAGGTAGCGGTGGTGTTGTTATCTCCCGATTAGATGACAAGGTATTTATTGATGATAGCCCGGTAAACAATTTAATCATTGGTACAACACGCTCTGGTAAAGGAGAAACCTTTGTATTCCCTACAATTGATGTCTATTCTAGAGCGGAACATAAGCCATCTTTAATTTTTAACGATCCAAAGGGGGAATTGTTCAGCGCATCGAAAGAAACGCTGGAAGAACGAGGGTATCACATTGAAGTTTTGAATTTATCAACCCCACTTGATTCTATGAGTTATAACTTATTGCAGCTAGTCAAAGATGCCTATAAAGAGGGAGATTATTCAACAGCCCAAGCGTTATGTAAAACACTTTCTCACACTTTATATTACAACCCAACTGTCAAAGATCCTTTTTGGCAACAGTGCGCTATGAGCTTGTGTAACGCCATGATATTAGCCGTTACAGATAAATGCATTGCGGAAGGTACAGAAGAAAAAATCACAATGTATACAGTTGCAAATATGTTATCAGAACTTGGTTCAAAAGAGGTAATCGTAGATCCGGAAGCAGATCCACAAAATGCATTAGATTTATACTTTGAAGGCTTACCAGCGGATAGTGTTGCGAAAATGCAATATGCAACCTCAAACTTCTCGAAAGGAACGACACGAGGCGGGATTTTCACCCAAACAATGAACGGACTTTCTATTTTTACATTTGATGAAATCGCTAAAATGACAGCAAAAAATAGTGTGGATTTAAAACGTGTCGCTTTTGGAAAAACGATAAAAGGAAAAGTTACACCTAGAAAACGAGTGGAAATTGTATTTCCAGACGGCTCAAAGGAGTCTATTAAAGCAGATATTAAAGGACGTTTTGCATTAGATTTTAAGCAAGTAATACAAGTTGGAGATACCATTCAATGTAATGAAAAGGACAATAAGAAAAAGAAAGCATCCATTTCCATTACGAAAATAGATGAAAAGACGGGTCATACAGAATTTAAAGTAATAGAAGAAAATGAAGATATACAAGTAATAACAGTGGATTATTTCGAGAAACCAATTGCTATTTTTATGATTACACCTGATTATGATACCTCAAATCATGTGATTGCTTCTATTTTCGTAAGACAGCTTTATTTTATATTGGCAAAGGGTGCATCCCTCGCTCGTGGAGGGAAATGTCACCGTGAAGTAGTTTTTTGCTTAGATGAGTTTGGAAATATGCCGAGTATTGAAGGAATGGCAAATATTATCACGGTTTGTCTTGGTAGAAATATTCGCTTTAACCTTGTAATCCAGGCATATGCACAATTGAAAAATAAGTATGGTGAGGATGCAGATACGATTGATGGAAACTGTGGGAATACCATTTACATTCTAACTAACGATCAAGAAACCGCCGAAAAAGTTTCTAAAAAACTAGGGAATCAGACGATTAATCTATCTTCCCGAAGCGGAAAAGGTCTTTCTACTGATAAAAATAAAACGGAAAGTCTAGATCAACGACCACTGTTAACAGCAAATGAACTTATGAATTTTAAAGAAGGAGAAAGTGCTGTTATTCGTGTCATAAAACGTCAGGATAATAACAGAAAACGGATCAGACCTCGCCCGATTTATAATACGGGAGAAACAGCTTTAAAATACAGATGGGAGTACTTAGGAGTAGAGTTCGATACAGATAAATCTATTTTAGATATAGATATTGATTCTCTACATGATGATGTAAATCCAAAATCACTTATTGTAGATTTTCTAGGAGAAAGAAAATCAGAACAAATTGAGAAAAAAACATCAGAACCAGAACAGGAAGATTTGCCACCAGTAGAGACATCGCAGCCAGTAGAAGAGCCAACAATGATGGGTATTGATGAAGAGATTCCGGAAGAGGCATTTCAGCAGGAAGACAGCCCGTTTGATTCCCTTTCCATTGAAAATTGGAAAGAAAAAACGGTTAATGAATTTTTCGAATCTGATCTAGCAGTTTTGAAACTGGTTGATAAGTTCTTTTTAGCGCAATTAGGTAAATCAATAGATGAAGTTGAAAATCAAGAAATGGGCGAGTTTTACAGTGAATTTCAAATGTTAGCTTACAATGACCACATCGACAAAAGTGTCTATCAAGCAGTTGAAAACAAGATTAATCGAATCTTGCGTGATTTAGAAGAAAAAGAACAAGTAACAAGTTAGAAAGCACTCAAATAATTGGGTGCTTTTTTGAATCCAAATAAAAAGGGGGAAGAGGTAATGGGTGTACCGACAATCACGGATAAAATGCAATTGATTTTAGATAGTTACTCGCCATTTGTAACAGAAGAAAATGAGGTCATTCTTGGTCTAGAAGATGCGGTTCTTTTCCTTTCAGTAGATCGGGAACAAAAAGGAAAATTGATTATTCGTATCGACAGACTAAATGAGAGAGTGAATTGGACAGCAAAAGAAGTATTAGGACAGTAATAAGCATGAGAGGAGGATAAATAGTGAAAGATGAAGAGATTTTAAAGGTTTTAGAAGAGTACTCAGATTATCTTCAAGTAGGGGACATCGTGAATTATGTATTGCGTTGGCTAGGATGGTTCTTAATTCAAGGCTTATCTTTAGTTGTTGATGCCTTGGAAGGTGTGACAGATGCCATACTAGGAATTAAAGGTTTTTTTAATTCAACTGAAGTACAAGAGTTTGTTGATATGTTATATCCATTGTTTGTTGTTCTTTTAGCCATTTCGTTTTTATATATTGGCTACATGTTTATTATGAACAAACAAATGAATCGTTCTCAAATTATCATCAATATTTTCATAACATTGAGTGTACTTTGCTTATTAAGTACAGGTATGACAAAGGTCGATAAGTTCACCGATGATGCCATAGCGGTTGTGAAATCTGAACAAAAGGGTTCTTTAAGTGATGAAATTATTAAGAAGAATATAACCGATGTTGCAGTAATAGATCAAAATGGATGGAAAAAGAAGGAAGATTTGAATCCGAAAAATAATATTCCTGAAAAAAATATTAGACAAATAGATATTACAGAAAAAATTGATTCCGATTTCAAATTTACGAAAGACAAGGATTTATCAGATGGTGGTCAAAAAATCCTACAGAATAAAAGGGTGATGGATGCATTAGGAGTTGCATCTTTAGCTGAACTAAAAGATGGATGGTTTGATTTCTTTCCAGAAAAGTATTATCGCTGGCATTGGAATTTCTGGAATATATTTTTTACTTTATTGATAACGGGATTAACGTTGTTATTGGTGAGTATTAAATTAGCTAGGTTATTTTATGAATTGGCATTTAACTACTTGTTAGCCAACATATTAGCACCAGCCGATGTTGCGAATGGTCAAAAGTTAAAAGCTGTATTATCAAATATCCTCAATATATTTATAGCAACGATTATGATATTCCTATCTTTGAAGCTATATCTAATGGGTACGGCATTCCTCCATGACAAACTAAATGGTGTACCGTATCTGATTGCATTAGCGGCATTTAGTATGGCAGTTCTAGATGGCCCGGCAGTCGTAGAAAGGTTATTTGGAATAGATATTGGATTAAAGAGCAGTTGGGGCATGTTAGTAGGTGGTTTCGCACTTGGTAAAGGAATTGGCAGTCTCGCAAATTCAAAACCAATGAAGAGTCTTGGAAATATGATTGGAAAAGGAGCGAAAGGTGCAGCAGAAGGAACCGGTGTTGCAGCAGCTAAAACAGCAAGTGCGGCAGCGATGGCAACAGGTGGCGTGGCAGGGCTTATAAGCGGTTTGAAAAAAGGGAATGAGTCTGAAAATAAAGAGTCCTTGCAAGATCAAATGAAAAAAGCGGATCAGAAAAAAGCAAATGGTAATGATTTAGCAAAAAATGAAAAAGAAAAAGGTAACTTAAATAAGGAAAAAGATAAAAAGAATGGTGGTACGCCATCTATTCAAGAAGACATGAAAAAAGGAGGGAACGAAACCCCAGGGGGAGCGAATGGGCAAGAATCGGGAACAACAAGTCTTCAAGATGAAATGAAAGAAGCTGGAAAATCAAATGGAGCGATTGAAGGAAATCCAACAGTAGGAACAGTAAGACAAGGAGCAAGTGAAGGAGGTCAAACACCAGGAACAGTAAGACAGGGAACAAGTGAAGGAAGTCAAACACCAGGAACAGTAAGACAGGGAACAAGTGAAGGAAGTCAAACACCGGGAACAGTAAGACAAGGAGCGAGTGAAGGAGGTCAAACACCAGGAACAGTAAGACAGGGAACAAGTGAAGGAAGTCAAACACCGGGAACAGTAAGACAAGGAGCGAGTGAAGGAGGTCAAACACCAGGAACAGTAAGACAGGGAACAAGTAAAGGAAGTCAAACACCGGGAACAGTAAGACAAGGAGCGAGTGAAGGAAGTCAAACACCGGGAACAGTAAGACAAGGAGCGAGTGAAGGAGGTCAAACACCAGGAACAGTAAGACAGGGAGCGAGTGAAGGAGGTCAAACACCAGGAATAGTAAGGCAAGGAGCGAGTGAAGGAGGTCAAACACCAGGAACAGTAAGACAGGGAGCGAGTGGAGGAGGTCAAACACCAGGAATAGTAAGGCAGGGAACAAGTGAAGGAAGTCAAACATCAAGCCCGGCACCAATGGAAACATCAAAATCAGTACCAAGTGGAAGTAGCTCGGCACCAGTAGAAACACCAAGATCAGTACCGAGTGGAGGAAGCCCGGCACCAGTGGAAACACCAAGATCAGCACCAAGTGGAAGTAGCCCGGCATCAGCCGATATTGTAACGGTGACACATAGTAGCCCAATTATTCCTTATGAAAGTGATAAAGAAGTGGCAGCAAGTAGAAGTCAGGAGACACGTACATTAGGACAGTATACAACCGATAAAGTGAAACATACGACATCATCAGTGAAACAAAAGGTAAGAGGAGTGCAAGAGCGCATTCATAATTCGGAAACGGTACAAAATACAAAGCGTTTTTATCAGATGGGGCAAAACACGGGTAAAAGTTGGAGAGATATTGTAAACAAAAATAAAAATAATACAGATAAAAAATAAGCGTAATCGTACGCTTATTTTTTATTGTCGAAAAGGAGGGAATCCCGATGAGAAGCTATCGGATTCCGAAGGAAATCAGTACAGAATTACGGATTAATAAAGTGCTTTATTTAATAGATTTCTTTTTATTAATTGGTTTATTAGTTGTAACAATGATTCTTAGGAACTTCGTACATGAGTCCTTTCAGTTACCATTTATTCTTTTCATGGTAGCTATTGCAATTATCATGATTTGGCGACCAAGTACGAATCCTCAAAAACGAATGTATGAAGTGTTGATTATTACATTGCTAAGAAGGAAAGGTGCATATTGCGCCATTGATAACGATCAATAAGGGAGGGATCACATATGGCGTTATTCAGCGAAAAAGATGTGGAGAAACAAGAACCAAAACGACTAGAAGTACCAAAGAAAACAGCATTTCGATTTAACGAAAAAAATGTAAAAGAATCACTTTCTGAACCAAAAGAAATTGTGAAAGTGGTACCCGACAAAAAGAAAGAAGAAAAACCAAAGTTAGAACCAAAAGTAGAACAAAAAGTAAAAAAACAGAAGAAAGAAAAGCCAAAGAAAGACCTTTCGAAAAAGAAAAATCCAAAACTTTTAGGTTTTTTATCTAGAAAAAAGAAAGAAGCACCACCAAAGGTAAAGAAAAGTATTGCGGAAATTATGCAAATTGTAGACATGACAGAGGATGGCATATTTGAACTGAAAAATGAGGAGTTTTTAGAAATTCTTCAAGTGGAAGGTGATGATATGTTCTCTAAGAATAGCGACGAGCAAGCATTTGTTATTTTCTCACATGCGTATTTTTATCAAGCCTACAAACAGTCCATTAAACTCGTTTTTTTAAACTTCCCATGTCAAACAACTGAACAGCAACGCTATATTGAGAAGAAAATTAAAGAATGTACCAGTCCTTTGTATGAAAGAATTTTAAATCAAAAGTTAAAAGAACTGCAGTTTTTAGAATGGGGCAGAACCAATCGGGAAGCCTTCTTATTTATTTACGGAGAAACGGAGTTAATCATAAAAGAACGTGTAGATGCAGCAAAACGATATATCAAGCGCTCTACCGAGCTGTTAGAGGTGGATGAAGAGAAAAAGTTAGAGCTTATGTTTAAATTGTTCAATCAAAATGCAAAATTAGGAACGAAAAATATATGGTAGTAAGGGGGCAACAATATGTTTGCATTCAAGAGTAAAAAATCTAAAAAAGAAAAACAAGAAGAACTAAAAAAGAAGAAAGGTTACAACCCTTATTTAGTGGCTAGAGTTCAGCCACAAGGGGGAATTAGTTTTAAAGAAAGTTATTTTCAAACAGGTGATGGATTAGGTACTTGCATTCATGTCTATGATTATCCAACAGAGGTAAATGATTTTTGGTTAGAGCAAATTATGAATATGCCAAATGTGATCACAACATTAGATGTAATGAGTGATAATCGAAATGAAGTTGTTGAATCGATTAATAAATCCATGAGTGAACAAAGTGTTCGGCATGATACAGCGAAGGATAATATAGATCGGATCGATGCGAAAAATGAATTTTTAGAACTGGAAGCTCTCTATACGGATTTGAAACAAGGTGAGGTCATGAAACGTATTCATATTCGTATTTATGTTTCTGCTAGAACAATAGATGAGCTAGAAAAACAAGTAAAAGAGATCCTGGAAACATTAGAATCTTATAACTTTCGAGGAGCTGTCTTTTTAAATGAACAAGAGTATGAATGGGATGCACTCGTAACGAGCTTTGATACACAAAAAAATTATGTGAACCGAAGAAAAGGGAAAGAAATTCCGGCAGTCAGTTTGGCTGGTGGGTGTCCGTTTCATTATTCCTATTTGCACGATCCATACGGCACGTATTATGGAACAACGAAAACAAAAGGAAATGTTATTTTTGATATCTTCCATAAAGACAATCAAAGAAAGAGTTATAACGGTGTAATGATTGGAAAGTCTGGTGCGGGGAAATCAACATTGTTAAAAAAGAAAAGTGTGGATTATGCAAGTAAGGGTCATTTTGTTCGGATATTTGATGTGGTAGAAGAGTTTACAGATACGGTAGAAGAGTTAGGTGGGAAGACAATTGCGTTAGATGGATCACAAGGTCAGATTAACCCACTTCAAGTATATAAGACAGCAGAAAGTGAGGAAGTTAGTTTTACCCAGCATTTATCTAAACTAACAATTATTTATCGATTCATTGCGCCAGAAGCAAAAGATGATGAAATTAAAGAATATGAAAATTTACTTCGAAAATTATATATTCGTATGGGATTATGGAATGACGAAAAAGGAGCGAAAAATGAAATTACAACAAGAAAATCAAAAGAATATCCGATTTTCTCTGACTTTTTAAGGTTTGTTCGCAAAGAATTATATCAAGATGTAGAAGCTAGAAAGCATCATGAGAATTTAGGAGAAAGCAGAAAACATCGTTTAGAGTTGATCGAATTAAATCTTGTAAATTTAGTAGAAGCATATGCAGAATTATTTGATGGGCCTACTACCATAGAAGATTTCAAAAAAGAACAGGTTGTATCTTTTTCCTTACGGAATATATCCAGTTTTAAACCAGAGGTATTCCAGGCACAGATCTTTAACGTGTTAAATCTCCTCTGGAATGAAATGATTTCAAATGGTGCGCCTCAATTAAAAGCCTTTAACAAAAAGCAACTTGCTTTTGAAGATGTAACTCGTTATTTCATTATTATTGACGAGGCGCATCATATCATCAACACGAAAAAAGAAAGCGCTCATGCGCTACAATTTTTAACGAAACTTAGCCGAGAAGATCGAAAATACTTTGCAGGGCTTTTATATGCAAGTCACACGATTCGTGATTTTGTACCGGAAGGATCTTCACAAGAAATGATTGATGAAATTAAAAAACTATTTGAACTTACACAGTACAAATTTATCATGCAGCAAGATAATAACAGTTTAGATATGTTACGAAAAGTATTTGCAGGACAGTTAAGTGAAAGTGAGATTGCAGCGATTCCACATTTGCCAACAGGGGATGTCATCTTAAGTATTGGGGCTGTAAAAAACATTCATTTTCATGTAGAAGTAACAGATGAAGAATTGATGTTATTCGGGGGAGGTGCTTAATACTATGCATCTAGTTTTAAAGATTATACCAAAGAAATGGCTCATCACTTTAGCACTACTTGTGATGGGTCTTTTTTCTTTTCTTTTACTTGGAGTAGTAAGTATTTTTATTGCGGCAATGGGGAGTGATAGTGGAACAGACACGGGTGATATTACGTATACAGGTGAAGGGCAAGTCATGAATGTTTCACCTGAAGTTTTGAAATGGGAACCTACGATTCGGAAGCATGCGAAAGCCTCTGGTGTGGAACCGTTCGTTGCTTTAATGCTTGCACAAATGATGCAGGAAAGCGGAGGGCGTGGTAGCGATCCAATGCAGAGTTCCGAGGGTGCATTTAATACGAAATATTGTAAAAAACCTAATTGTATTACAGATCCAGATTACAGTATCTGGGCTGGCGTGCAGGAGTTTAAACATGCGATAGAAAGAGCCGGAGTAACGAGTCCAGGGGACATGGATCATATTAAAACAGCCCTTCAAGCTTACAATTTTGGAACTGGATTTTTTGATTTTATTAACTCCAATGGGGGCAAATATACAAAGGAATTAGCCATAAAATTCTCACAGGAGCAATACAAAAAAGTAGCTCACACAGGAATGTATCATTGCCTAAGACCCGAAGCTGTTCCGTTTCAAGCGTGTTATGGGGATATCTTGTACGTTGATGCGGTTTTGAAATATTATCAACCGGGTTCTGTTGTTTCTGGTGGTGGAGGCAACTCCGGAAGCGGAGGAAGTAGCGGTGTAAAAGTTGTAGATGTTGGTCGTCCATTGATAGGAAAAAGTACTTATGTTTTCGGTGGAGGACGAAAGCAAAGTGAGATTGATAGGAATATATTTGATTGCTCTAGTTTTGTACATTGGGCATTTAAGCAAGTAGGAAGAGAGTTAGGACCTGTAACGGATGTTAATACAGAATCACTGAACAAAATTGGTCAAAAGATATCGCCAAATGATATGAAACCTGGTGACGTAATATTCTTTGATACTTATAAAAAAGATGGGCACGTTGGTTTTGTTGTAGATAAGGATCATTTTATTGGTTGTCAAACAAATAAAGGAGTATCTATCGAAGATTTAAATAATCCGTATTGGAAAAAAGTGTTTACTGGTCATGTGAGAAGGTTCTAAAATTCGAAAAAATAGGAGGCTAAAAGAATGAAAGACAAACGAAAATCTTTGTTTATTGTGTTTGTCATTTTAGTTATAGGTGTGACAGCTTTTAATATCTATTTGAGCAAAAAATCAATGAGTGATGGCAAAGAAAAACAGTTAAAACTTTCAAATGAATTACTAACAAAACAAAATGAAGACTTAAAAAAACGACTGGATAAGGTGCTTCCTTCCGCACAAGAACAACAGAGAGGGGCGTATTTATCGACAGCCGAAACGTTTATTCAATTATCATTTCATCGAGAAAAAGAAGGATACAGTAAGCGAAAAGAAAAAGCAAAATCCATTATGAGTGAAGAACTATTACAACAATTTTATCCCACTGATAAATACGAATTAGGAGATACGTATAAAACGAAACCAATAGAAATGAAGTTTTATTTACAAGAAAATGAACCCGATAAAGAGGAGGTAAATGTGTTAGCTGAATTTATAAATGTCACGACAGATTCAACGCAAAACCGAGAAGAAAAAGTAAACGATGTGTTACGAATCATCATGAAAAAAGAAAATGAAACATGGCGAGTTACAAGTGTGGAAGAGTTAAATATGAAAGTTTTATAACGAAAAAGGTGGGGTGAGAGTGTGATAGGAGCGATTGGTAAGAAGAGTGAAAAAATCAATCTAAGAAAAAATAAGTCGTGGATCTACTTAACAATTATCAGCTTTCTATTTTTGGGTTTTTTCGCTTTCTTGACATCAAAAATTTACATGCCAAACGATGAAAAACTATTCCATACAGAGACAAATAAAGTAATTAAGTTGTCGGGTATGGGGAAATTGATTGTAGAGAAAAGGGAATACAATCCACATAAAAACTTTATACAAATTTACTTTCGATTAGAAGGATATGAGGAAACAGGATATACATTTAAAGCACAGCAAAAAGCAAATCCAGGTGTCCAATTACCTGTCAAAGTATTGTATGAGGAGAACGGAAAATACGTAGTAGAAGTAAAAGACTTATCTCCGAATTGGGGAGCGTTAGCTTTCGATATTTACAATAAAAATAGTGAAAAAGAACAAATGGATATTCGTAAATTTACAAAAGATGTGAACGAATATGAAGAAGAAAATGCATCGACAAAGAGTCCAAATAAATTAGTTCAGACGATTTTTACCGATCAAAGAAAAACAAAAGCAAATGACGAATTGATAGCTGAAGATAAAAAAACATATGAGCTAGATTTTATAGAAAGAGACAAAAAGGATATCGAAACAAAGATAAAAAATTATGGGAAAGCAATCAAACTGGAAGAAGAAAATGCAAAGACAGTTTATGAAAAAGTAAAGGAATTACAAGATGAAATGAAGTACCAAACGGAAGCAGAAAAAACGGAAACACAATCAAAGATAGCATCCTTAGAATCTAAAATAAAATCATCAGAAAAGAACGTGGAATTGTTTAAAGGGGAACAAAAAATTGCACGAGATAAGATCAAAAAGCTAGAGCAAAAGGAACAAGAAATTAATAAAAAGTGAAAAAAGATATAGGGACACAATGGGGACATTGAGGTGAAATAAGGGGACATGAAAGGGACGTTAAGAAAAAATAACGGGACATGATGGAGACATTAATAAAAAAGATAGGGACGTAATGGGGACATTCAACTTCTTTCCTTGTTCCCATCGTTTTGCTAGGCTCCGCCTAGCTTCACACCTTAGGTGGGAACAAAAACCCCTTATGCTCTTCTCACTATTTTTTTGATCTCTACCCAGATTTGCAGAAAGGAGAGGGAAAAGTGGAAATCAGAATTAGAGAAGTAGATCCAATTGCCGTAAAGAAAATAGATGAAATCGCAAAAAGGAAAGGATTATCCAGACAAAAATTTTTGAAAGCTCAAATTGAAATGCTGGCATTTTTTCAGCAGCAAAATAAAAGGGAAATGGAGTTAGAAAATCTCATTGAAAAGAACATCCATATGATGAGTGATTGTTATAGCGCAATGGAAAAAATGAATGAGTTTATTCAAATGATGATGCAGGATGTTGAAAATGAGTAATGCGGTTCCTGTTCAATCTTCCGTCACACCGGGTGTTGTTTTAAAAACGAAATTTGTGTTACCAAGTTCCGATGCGTTTCAGAACTATATTGATTATGTAGATCGGGAGGAAGCGAAAAGTGAAGTGAAGTTGAATTCGAAAATGTTCGAAACGTATCAAGACTATATGGGGAATTCAGAAAAGACCTCGGCACTATTTACGGAACACGCAAATCGTTTAACAGAAAGTGAAAAAAAGTCCTTAAAGGAAATGTTTAAAATCGCTCATGAGAATGGGAGTATCATGTGGCAAGATGTCATTTCTTTTCATAATCCCTGGTTAGAAAAACAAGGGATTTATGATGAGAAAACAAAAACGTTGGATGAAAAAAAGTTAATGGATGTAACACGGCTTGCGATGAAAGAAATGCAAAAAAGAGAGGGGCTGGAAAAAAACTCTATCTGGTCGGCAGCCATTCATTTTAATACGGATAATATTCATATTCATGTCGCAACTGTTGAGCCATTTCCAACGAGAGAACGTGGCAAAAGAAAACCCAAAACGTTAGATGCGATGAAGGGGAAAGTCGTAAATAATTTGTTAGATCGTAAGCAGGAACAAAAACAAATTAATGATCTAATTCGAAAGAATATGGTGGGAAGGAAAAAAGAAGATTCCGTTTTTGATTGGCGTAATCAACATTTGAAGCCATTGTTTTTACAAATCTATAAACAGTTACCAAGTGATAAAAGACAGTGGCAATATAGCTACAATACGATTCAACCATTAAAGCCGCAAATTGATGAATTAAGCAGTCGGTATATTCAACATCATCATAAAAAAGATTACGATCAGTTTCTCCAAAAGTTAGATAAAGAAGTGCAAGTTTTCAAAGAAGCATATGGGGAAGGAAAGTATGATAAGAAGCAATATGAAAATTACAAGACGAATAAAATCGGTGATCTGTATAAAAGGATGGGTAACGCTTTTTTACAAGAAATGAAAGCATATGATAAAGAACAAAAAAGAATCCATCACATGAAAAAATCAAAGTCATTTCGAAAATTTCAGCAGAATGTATCTATTCAGTATTCTATGAGAAAAGTGGAAGGCGCCTTTAAAAGTGAATATGAAAGTTGGAAAAATCAAAAGTATTATGAGCGTATGCAAAGGGAAAATGCATATGAAAATGAAAGGGGTTAGAGCATGGGAAATGAAAAAATTCGAATGAAGTTATCGTTGAATGAAAATGTCCATCAATACATTCAAGACTACATGGATGAAAATAATATTACTCATCCTGGTGATGCTATATCGAAAATTTGTATGGAACATCAAGCATCAAAAAATACAGAGTGGTCATTGAATTATATTTCTGAGGTTGTATCGAAAAATCTACACGATGTGCTGAAAAATGAGTTAACAAAGATACGTCTTGGTGCAAATAGTGCGGATAGAAACACACAGGTTTTAATTGAGTTATTAAATGGATACTTTTTTGCTAATGACTTGGATTTAGAAAGTATTATTACAACAGATAAAATTGAAGTGGGGGGCGTGAAGATGGCAAAAGAAGTCGTAGCGGAACGCATCAGTAATGCACGACAAAAACGTTTAGATTATGAGGCATCAAAGAGCAATGTAACATAAGCTACATTGTTTCTTTTTATAAAAAAACAGGAGGTTAGTAGGATGTTATTATTTCATGAAGATATGGCATTAGGAGTCATTAAAGAAATTGGAGAAGATGAACTTGTTTTACTTGTAAAAGAGGAAGAACTAACAATCAAAATTACACGAGAACAAGTGAGAGAATTGGCAGTCCATGTCATGAATCAAGAAAATATGTTAGTTCCGGTTAATGTAAAAACTCATGAGCTTTTCTTTGATACAGCGGAGAGATGGAATGAAGAAGAAATGGAGGAATTGCAAAAAGCGAGTGAAAGAGTAGGAGAAGATCATGAGTAAAAATTATAAGAAAAAGTATCAAACGAAATCACCAGAAGAAAAGAAAGAAGCGGTACAAGCTTTAACAAAAAAGATGGAAAAAAGTGTAGAAGGTTATTTTCGTACACCGGAAGATTTAAAAGAGTATTTAACCTTTATGGCAAAGTTTTATCACTATTCACCATCTAATATTTCATTAATACAAAGTCAATTCCAGGGAGCCAGTGCAGTGGGTTCCTTTTCTTTTTGGAAAGAAAAAGGATTTCCGGTTAAGAAGGGTGAGAAAGGAATAAAAATCCTTGTTCCAAACCGAACTGTAGCAAAATTTAAAGACAAAGAAGGCACTTGGAAAACAGTAACTAAAGCAAATGAGGAAGAGAAGAAACAAATTGAATCTAAAAGCGTAGAAGTGATGCCCGGTCGCTTATATTTTGCTGTCGGCCATTTGTTTGACGTGTCTCAAACAAACGCAAAAGCGGAAGATCTACCTCGTATTTTTCCGAATCGTTGGCTAGAAGGAAGTGTTACAGATTACAAGAGTTTGTATAAAGGAATGGAAGCCATTGCGGAAAAAAACGGCGTGAAAATCATTGCACCCAAAGCAGAGCTGGGTGTTTCAAAAGGCGTGAGCTATACCCTAACAAAAGAGGTTGCTTTGAATCCTAGAAACAGTGAATTACAAAATGTTAAAACACTTCTTCATGAATTGGCACATGCCAAACTTCATACAGCAGAGACACATATGAATTACACAGCACCAGAAAAAGAGTTTCAAGCAGAAATGACAGCTTACGCTGTTTCTTCTTATTTTGGAATTGATACAAGCGAATATTCATTAGGATATTTAGCGAGCTGGACACAAGGAAAAGAAATGAAAGATAAAACCAAGTTGTTGAGAGAAGTACATGAAACTTCGATTGAATTTATTGAGACAATTGAAAACACATTAGAAAAGGAAAAAGAACAAATACATGAAAAAGAGGTGGAAAATATGGCAAATAGAAATGAAAAACAGGACGAAAAAAATATTTTATTGGTCGAATTTATGAGTTTAAGTAACACGACACAAGAATTTGTTTCTGTTGCAGAGTTAAGGGAACAAGCAGATAGGAACCGTCAGTTTGAACCTGTAGAAGGTGGAGAAAAATTGAGTGATAAAGAATTTATTGATGCATTTAACGAGGCAAATCAAGAGAAGTATGCAGCATTAAATCAGGACGAAATTAATCGTCCAACTATGCTAGTTCAATGGAGCGACAACGAAACTTTTAAGAATAATCAACTGATTCCATTTGGAGAAGCCAATGAAAAAATGGCTGAAGTTATTGCAAGTATTGAAAAAGCAAGGGAAGAAGCTAAAGAAAGAGGTCAAACCATCCCTTACGATCAAGCTCGTTATCATATTGCCATTCCAAAAGAAGTCGATATGGATTTTGGAAGAATGGAGCTTGTGAGTATGGATCGTATGAATATGGGTGATGGAGACTACAAAACGCCATATGAACAAGTATTAAACGAGAAAAGGTATCTATCGGATGAAGTGAAACAAGCGTTACGAGATGAGGTAATGAACCATAGAAATAACAAAGAAATACCGATGGAAAAAGTACAAGAAAATCCATTAGAAAAATTAAAAGAGACACCTAACCACTTAGTAACAATTGAAGTATTAGCAAACGGTATGCAAGATGAAGAGCTTGCAAGAATCCACATGATGGATGCCGTTACGAAAGATATCAATTATTTGTCTGTATGGAATCAAGATAAAACAGATCGGGACGATTTATACGTTTCCCTCATGGAAAAGAACGGGAAACGAGAAAATGTTTATTTAGATAACATTTTGAAACCAGATTTATATGAAAAGGTTCAAAGTTCTATCTTTGATGGAAGAGGAAATTTGTCATTTGTTGTTTATGAAAAGGATGCAAATATGAGTCTAGATGAATTGGTAAAAGATGAACGATATGGACACTTAGTTGATAAAGCGGAGGCACAAAAAGATTACTCGTTTAATGAAAAAGAAGTGGAATTATATAAAGAAATGAAAAAGGAAGGAGATGCACCTATTGCTTCTCTAGATCAACAAATTCAGCCTTTAAAAGAAAAGGAGCCAACTACATTAGATAAAGATTTAAGCCGAAAATTCGAAGCATACAGACGTTCACAATATGAAGAGACACCAGACAATATTGATAGCATTGTCACTCGTGTAAAAGCTGAAGAGCGGTATTATACAACGAAATATGTTTCGATTGATAATGAGCTGGTAAGCCAGGAACACGTAGTGAAATTAGAAAATCAGGTGGATGAGAAGCTTGGAAAAGAAGGAATAACAGTGAATCAGTCTACAACTTCAAAGGAAATGGATTTTGATAAAAATTTTCAGCAATTGAATGGAAAAAAAGCGAATGATAAAGAAAAAGATAAGGAAATAGATCCTGGGAATGTAGATCAGTCGAAAACTACAAAGAAATCAGGTAGAAAAAGAGAAACAATGGAGATGGAACGATGAAAAATTTTATAACAGGAAAAGCAGATTAAATCATTTTTTGTTACTCAATTGAGATAACGGAGAGTGATTTTTTTATATCTAAAAATGAAAGAGGGTAAAAGGAAAAGCCCTCTTTCTTATTTTAGAACGAAAGGAGAGAATGCCATGAATGTATGGCTGTTTGCGGGCTGTATGTTCCTTGTAGCTGTCTTTTTGAACATGTTGCTATTATTTTGGTCACAGAATAATAAAAAAGCGAAGAAATAAGAAATGGAAGCATGAAACTGAAATTGTAGATTAATAGGAGGTAATACGTATGGGAAAAACATTATTTATTGCAGAAAAGCCGAAGGTAGCTGTTGAATTACTAAAATCACCTAGATTTAAAAACTCAAAAAGATATCCAGGAAGCAAGCCTTATTATGGTTACTATGAAAATGAAAATTACATTATTAGTTGGTGCCGGGGGCATTTATTAGAACTAAAACATCCGGAGGAGATGGACGAGAGGTACAAAGAATTTAAATTTGATCACTTACCCATTATTTTAGAGCCAGAATATAAAGAGAAATCGGATAGTCTAGAACAAATTCAAATATTAGTTAAGCTGTTAAATCGTCCCGATGTGGATCATGTGGTCAACTCTTGTGATGCAGATAGAGAGGGTGAGCTTATCTATCGAGAAATATATGAACATGCAGGTGTGAACAAGCGAGAATCCCGTCTTTTTATCTCTTCCTATGAAGCAGCAGAATTAGAAGGCGCATTAAACCGATTAGAACCAGGAACAGACTATGACGGGCTTGCACAATCGGCTAAAGCAAGGCAATACCTGGATTATATTCTAGGGATTAATGTTACAAGAGGCTGTACATCCAAACTAGCAAAAAATCAATTTTTATTGGCTTCTGGTCGTGTTCAAATGTGTATCTTGAATGAAATCCGTCAGAGGGAAATCGCTATCCAAAATTATAAAGAACAAACCTATTACAATTTGAAGTTACTAACGGAAAACGGTTTATCACCAGTAATGAAAACAGAAGATCAACTGATAGTTCCATCGCCACTACAAAAGCTTGGAGATAGCTTGAAAGAAACGAATGTAATCGTAACGGAATTTAAAGAGAGTACGAGAAAAAAGAAACCAAAATTATTATATAACTTAACGGATATCTACAAAGATGCTCACGCCAAACTGAAGATAAATGCGGAAACAGCAAAAAAACACATTCAGAGTTTGTATGAAGAAGGCTTTATTACTTATCCTCGTTCTTCATCCAGGCATTTACCTACTGAGCAAGTGGAACGAGTGAAGGAAGTAATGGCAGCATTAGAAAAAAGCACCTATGCAAATCTCGTACAACAAGTAATCCCATCTTCTATTACAAAAAAACACACTACATTTAATGATGAATTAGTCAGTAGTCACTTTGCCATCATCCCAACAACAAAATTATATGTCGGGATCAACCGAGAACCATTAGAAAAACAGTTATATGACTTAATTGTAAAACGATTTATCGGGAATTTTATGAAACCAGCAATCTACCTGGTAAGAGAAGTACATTTTATAGATCAAGAGGGCAACACATACAGTACAAAAGAAAAAATCCTACAAGAGAAAGGGTTTCTAAGTGTGTTTCAAGAGGATATAGAAGAGGGATCAGTTGAAGCATTCCAGATACCTATTTTACAAGAAGGAGATTCTTTCAGAATCGTTCAGTATGACTTGATTGAGTCTCGAACAAAGAAACCAGCCTTTCATACGGAAAGTTCCATTTTAACTTTTATGGAGACGGCAGGGCGTAAATTAGATGATGAACATTTGAAAGAACTTATGAAAGGAAAACGGATTGGGACAGTCGCAACGGAAGAAACGTTTATTCCGAAACTGTTAGATCGTAGCTATATTGATGTCACCAATAATCAAATTCGAACGACACCTATTGGTCGTGCTTTTATAGATGCTTTTCCGGTAGATACAATTAAAAATCCAGCTTATACGGCTGAAATGGAAGGGATGATTTACATGATCGAAAAGGATGAATTGAATTATGAAGAATTCGTAGAAAAAACAAATACGTTCGTAAAAGATACGGTGGAACAATTAGGCGCAATGGATGATAAGGTGTCGGATAGCATTATTAATACCTGGAATCAGCAGATTGAGGTGTGCAAATGCCCTTGTAGAAAAGGGAAAATCCTTCATAAAGGCAACTTTTACGGGTGCAGTAATTATCCGGAATGTGAAATCTCCTTACCGAAAAAAATTAAAGAAAAAGCGATTCCGGAAGCGCAAGCGAAAAAGCTGTTTGAAGATAAGAAAACAGATCTTTTAAAAGGATTTAAGTCCAATGAGAAGGAGTTTTCCGCTTATCTCGTGTTACATGAAGGGAAAGTTAAATTTCAGTTCCCAACACAAGAGGAGCTGTCATTTGGTAAATGTCCAAAATGTAAAAAAGGAGATATGCTTCATCGTAAAACATTTTATGGATGCACAGAGCATAAAAATGGATGTGATTTTATGTTACCAGCCAAAATGAAAGGGAAAGCAATCCCTGGTAATCAAATGAAGAAGCTACTTCAGTATAAAACAACAGATTTTATCAACGGCTTTCAAGGAGAAAAGGGAGAATTTACAGCAGCTATCTATATGGAAGCGGACGGAAGTTTGAAATTCCGTTTTCCAACGACTGAAGATTGTACCATTGGTAAATGTCCATTGTGTAAGAGTAGGGTTCTTGTAGGGAAAAGTAATTACTTATGTGAGAAATACAAAAAAGGCTGTGACTTCATTATTTTTGGTACATTCTCTGGTAAAAATTTAAGTAGTAACCATGTGAAAAAGTTATTAGAAAAGAGTGTAACAGATCAGATCAAAGGGTTTATCTCAAATAAAAACGGGAAGAAATTTGACGCTCGTTTATCATACAGCGTACAGGAGAAGCGATTAAAATTCTTATTCGGCAAATAAAAATAAAATGTATCAACTATAAGTAGCAAAAGAGGACTAGGAAACGGAATAGTCCTCTTTTTTATTTCATTTTATAGAGTAAAGGGGGATTCCGTAATGGCATATGTCAGTGCGGAGGATGCGATGAAAGCAAGAAACGTTGACTTGATTTCATATCTGGAAGCAAAAGGAGAAACGTTTAAGAAAGAAGGTAACTATTATCGTCATACGGAGCATGACAGTCTCATCATTAAAGGGAATCAGTACGTCTGGAATAGCCGAGGGGAAAAAGGATATGGAGCGATTAGTTTTGCCATGATGTACTATGACATGACATTCCCACAAGCCGTGATGGACATTCAGAAGGGGGACTACAAAGAGTTTGATCGTTCAAAAGCGGAAGAGGAGCGCAAAAAAGAGCAGCAGCCATTTAGTTATCCCAAACACTTGGAAGTAAATAAGCAAACAGAAATAAAAGAATATCTAATTCATGAACGGAAAATAGATCCTCGCTTGGTGAATTGGCTGATTAAAAAGGATCTCATCGCCCAGGATAAGAAAAATAACGTGGTGTTCAAATGGAGAGAAGAAGGAGGCAAAGGGCAAGTCATTGGAATGAACCGTCAAGGTACGGTCAAAATGGAGAATAAAAGAGGAAGCTTTAAGCAAATTGTCCCGAATTATGAAAAAATCAATGCCGGTTTTACGGTTGATGTAGGTAAACCGGATAAGATTTATTTTTATGAAGATCCGATTGATATGTTATCTCATTGGAGTATCAAGCAAAATAAGATACAAAACGCTCGCCTGGTTTCTATGCATGGATTGAAGTCAAAAACAGTAATTCAATCTTTAATGGATGCGAAAAAAGAAGGGCACGATATTAAAGAGGTCATTATGGCAGTTGATAATGATAAAGCTGGGAAAGACTTTATTCAGACAATGAAATGCTTTGTAGATCTTAAAGAGGATATCCCAACGAATGAAAAGGATTGGAACGATGTCCGGAAGAAACAAGTGAGTGAGCAACAAACAAAAGAAACGGCCCAACCAAAGAAAATGAAACCAATTAAAGAGGTGGAGCGAAGTGTCTAATCTACCAGAAATGTCAAACATATTACAAATTTTATTGTATGGTTTTATCCTTTATGTTCTTTTTCGTATTTGTAAATTTATGTACCGGAAGTTCCAGGAGCGAAGAATATTAAAGCGAATGGCTAAGTCCGGTATTCGTTATATAGACAAAATGGACGGACATCAATTCGAAGTATACCTAAAAGCTCTCTTTCGAGAGTTGGGTTATTCCCCAACAGTTACAAAACAGACAAATGATTTCGGAGCGGATCTGGTATTGAAGGGAAAAAATCGTATTGTCATCCAGGCAAAACGCTACGGGATGAAAAATAGAGTCGGCATTAGTGCCGTACAAGAGATATATGCAGCACAAGCCTATTACAAGGCAAATGAAGGCTGGGTTGTAACGAACAGTGTGTATACAAGGCAAGCGAAAGAATTAGCGGAAGCTTGCAATGTAAAACTAATAGATCGTGTAGAACTTCAGAAATTGATTAATAAAATCAATCCCGAATATTCGGCTGAAGATGTGTATCAAGGGGTAAAACCTGCAGAACGGAAATGTCCCACATGTAAACATGATTTAGTCATTCGAAATTCGAATAAAACAGGTAATAAGTTTTTTGGCTGTTCACAATATCCCACATGTACACATACAGAACCAATTAATTCATGAGCTGTGATGAAAATCCGGCTCTTTTTTTATTTATTTAAAGAATACATGAAAAAAAACAGTTTAACTAAAAAACGAACCTTCAGATTTGGTTGTATGAGTCTTTGAAGGAGTTGTTAATATAATAAGTCATATTTGTTATAAAAACGCATGTAAAGGGAGATAGGTGATTTAAATACGTTTTTAGGTTTTTTAGGAAAAACAAAAAGGGTAGCCATTATTTACGACTTAACCCTTTGTCTACGATCTGACGAATTGCTTCGTTTCGGTTCTTCAGCTTATTTTCATGCCAATAATTTTCTATTTGCTCTACTTGTTCTTTTGTAAAAGTAACTAAAATTTGAGTGTACTTGTCTTTATTAACAGCCATATTACAACCTCCTCTATAAAAATAATTATAAGTTATATAACTTATATTGACAACTGGAAAAATGAGTTATAGAATAGTTATATAAGTTATATAACTTTATTGAGGAGGTTATTATATGGAACGGAAAGTTAAAAAGATGATGGCTGATCTTCAATTTATTATGAATCATGGTCAAATCAGTGTAGATTTTATGGATTAAGGATATAAAAGAATGCTTTTTAGTGCATTAGAAGCTACAGGAAAATAGTTTAATGTGCATACCAATGAGCATAATCAAACAATCTTGTCCTTAGAGTTAGTTTAGTAAATTTACGCAATGAGGAGCTGTTAATAATGGAGCAGTTAACCATTTTTGACGTAATGAATGAAACTAAAAATAAGCTTTATGAGGTATTAGAGAAAAATGGATTAAATTATAAGATTCGTAAGTACTATTTATATTCAGATTATCAGGGAGCTGTTCAATATTACTATATAAGAACAACTGATAATACAATTATTGATTTGTGTCTCTCGGATTTTCCAGAAATCTTCGCTGTCCATGAAGGATTTAGCGATAAACAAATTAGAAAGATTTACAACTGGAACTTATAAGTTATATAAATAACAAATGTAATTATTGGAGGAATGGAAAATGAAGATTGCTGTATCGGAATGGAAAGCATTGAAAAAAGAAACAAAGTTAAAGTTATTGCGTTATGCGATGTTAGAAAGCAAGTATAAGTATGCAAAATAAAAGCTCTTCATTTGCAAAAAGCAAACAAAGAGCAGAGTCATGAGTGACCATCTGGGAAAGAAATTGGCACATTTCTTTCCCTCTTATTTTAACATATAAAAAGATGTAGAGAAAAGGGGCATGTAGAATGGAAGAAGGTTGTATTTCCTTTCAGCAAAGGGTTAAAGAGTTTCTTATTATGATTGTCTGTTTTTGGTTCATTATGTTTCTCATGTACGGTGAGAGCCTGTTACAATAGAATAGAGTCGAAAGTCTAAATACCCTTAGGTAGCTCTCATAGGTGTAAGATCTATGGGGGCTTTTTAATAAGAGATATATAAAATTTCACGTACCGTAATGTTTAATAAAAAATAAAATATTTAAACAATAGTCTACATTTAATTTTTTGCCTAAATAATCCGCGTAATGGATACTGTATTGTTTGGGATGTTGCAGAATCCTTATAATAAGGATTCTTTTTTATTATATATAAGCAAAAGGGAACTCTTAAATAAAAATTAGAATAATAGAAGGCCTTCGAAAGAGTGCTTTATCTATTTCTGAATATAACACTGATTTGAATTGTATTTCTCAATAAAAAAGAAATGCAAATGGGATAAAATAAACTTTATGATATATATTTAGAGGTCACCACGCTATTTTGAGGATTTTTACGTTTAGACACAGGTTGACCTTTACGATGTATGTTATTTATATAACTAGGAGGGGGAACATGAAATTAATATCAAAAATAGTAATGACTGCGTTAATAGTATTGAGTACATTTGCATTCAACTTAGGTGGAGAATTTGATAAGAGTTTTCTTTCTACCCCAAAAGCATATGGGGATGTAATCAAGGCACTTCCACAAAATGCGTCAAAGATAGAGTTAGATTATGCTCCTAAGTATGACTACGACACAGACGGGTGTTATGCGACTGCAGCAATTTCTCCAGATGGCACGACTAACCCTGGCCTAAGTTTGGGTGGTTCCCCGGAAAGTGTCTGTAGAGATGTTAACCGACTGGAAAATTCAAACACTTATTCTCGGGCTAAATCAAATAATGGTTGGACTGCCATTATGTATGCGAGTTACTTTGAGAAAGATCAACAAACTTCGGGCCCTGTTGCGCTTGGACATCGACATGACTGGGAACACACAATAGTTTGGGTTAAAGATAGTCAGGTTCAATATGTAACTTATTCAGCACATGGTAATTGGTACACTAACCCTCGCTCAAACGTTAGATTCGATGGAAACCACCCGAAAATTGTATACCATAAGGACGGCGGCTTGACACATGCTTTTCGCCTGGCTAATAGCAATGACGAGCCGCCAGAAAACTATTATCACCAGTGGCTCCAACTACCAATGGTTGGTTGGAATGGCTATCCAAGCCCAAATATTCGTGAAAAACTAATGACTACGAACTTTGGAGATGCAACACTTGAGATCAAAGATGGAAGATTTGAAAAAGCCCTTGCTAACGCAAAGCCACCCATTAACTTTGACCCTTATGCACCGGAACTAGAAGATGGTGGTACTTATCAAATAGTTTCTATTTTAAATAATAGTAGTGTCGTTGACTTAAATCAAGCAGATGGAAATGTTCAATTGTGGCAAAATGGCAACGCTAATAATCAAAAATGGAAGCTAGTATATGATTCAAATAAATCAGCATACCAAATTAAAAATATAGCAAATCAAAATTTAGTATTAGCTTGGAATGATCTTAATGGTTCTAATAATGTAGTTGCTACATCTAATCAAAATAAGGAAGAGCAATATTGGATACTAACAGAAGCAGGAAATGGATATTATTATGTAAGGAATAAGAAGGATCAAAACAAAGTGTTAGATGTAAGTGGTTATGGTACTGCAAATGGAACAAATGTTACAGTATATAATTTCCATGGTGGTAATAATCAAACATTCCAATTGTCTAATGTAACTGGGACTTTAACAACAGAAGTGGAGTCACTCTATAAGGCACAGCCTGGTCAAACCAGTAGATCAAGTAATAATTTTTCACTTGAACATCTCGCGGCAGGTACCAAAGTACGAGTTGTTTTAGAAGGAGCAGGTGCTACCTCTTTGTCATTTGGTGTTGCAAAAGATATACGTAATGGTTCAGACCGTGGGATTTGGTCAAATGTTAGAGATGGTTCTATTCTAACGATCCCTTCAGGAGATGATAGAAAGAATTTGTATATCGCAGGTCCTCCTAGCGGATATACTTCTAACGGTACATTTAAAGTGAAATTTTACGCTCTTCCAAACTAAAAAATATTATAACATTTCTATTCCCTTTATATTAATCTAATTAGAAAATGAGTATGCATACTTCAAAAAATTATTTCGGCTTGCTTGATTGGATTAACTATATTAATAGGAAATATAGTGTTTTGTTGCAAAGTTCTTTAAATGAAGCGTATAAAATGGAGTCGAAAGTCTAAATACCCTTAGGTAGCTCTCATAGGTGTAAGATCTATGGGGGCTTTTTTTTAATAAGGGAAATATATAATTTCACGTACCGTAACGTTTAATAAGAAATAAAACACATAATCAATAGTCTACATTTAATTTTTTGTTGAATAAATACGCTATTTGGGGTACGGAAACGATTCAAAGAAACATCCTAATAGGGTTTACTCTATTGGGATAAATGGGAGTTGATGATATGGAAACTTATGAATCTTTATATAATAACTTTCGGCTTTCTTAAGAAAAAATTAAGATAGATGATCAGTATTTATTAAGAAATGCCATTTATAATTCAAAATACCCTTTAAAAAAATAAAAATTATATATACGATATAATTTTTACTTTTTTGCGCCTTCACATATTTTCCTCAAACATGTGAAGGCGCAAAACACTAATAAGACGGAGGAATTTTGATTGATGAAAAAGTTTTTATTTTTTTGTAGTATTTTATTAATAATAGGAGCAGGGTATTGTTTCTATCAAGCGTTGCCAAATGTACTGCTTGTATCTGGGGATCAACAACAAGTAGAAAAAGTAACAGAAGAATATAAGTCTAAATTAAGTTCATCTACGCAATATAAAGAAAAACAGATGTGTGGTTCTGAATTTAAACATAAAGATGAAACATCCTGTGAAAATACTGGATCAGTACGAGTTTTGAATAAAACTACAGCTGAGAAACTACTAAAAGAACAGATGTTACAAAAAACAATACGTCCACGTGTTACAGAACCTATCCAATCTTTGCCATCCATCACAAAAGAAAAAGGTGTGGTATATGGAAAAGATATTTCTAGTGAAGAGATACAGGTTGGAACTCAAATTATTCCTGTGACAAAAGGAGGAGATGATTTAGGAATCGGCGTTGGACAGGGACAAAAAATACAATCTAAATTAATAATTGTTGATGATTCTATTTATAAAGAGCTGTTATTAAAAGAAAATACTTTTAGTATATTGCGTTTTGATATTAAAAACACTTTAATGGGGAATATTCCAGATGTAGGAGTTATAGAAAAATCATATCCAGAAGTAGAAACAATAAGAGTAAAAGCTAATAAAAAGATTAACTATTAGGGGTACCGCAACATGCCCATCAAGCTAAGAAAACAAGTTACCCCCAAAACGAAAAAATGAGCTAAATTACTCATAGCAAAATGTAATAAGCTAAATTTTATTTTTGAAGACTTCAAAGTATTAGCTTGGTACAAATTGGTGATATTTCAATAAGGGATGTGCTCATTTTCTTACTACTGATAATGAAATTTATGTAAATTACCAAAGAAACATTTTTATTTAATGAGAATGTATAGCTACTCCATTTGTAATATTATTGCAACAATTGTAAAGATAATTCTGGAAAATCGAAATAGAATTCTAATTCTAAGGGTATTTCCAATTGTTTGGTTGGGTTTTCAGAAAGAGTAAGGTAAATACTTTTAAAGTAATATAAAAGGAAAATTAGGTATCTTTATGCGCGTTAAATTAACATAAATAGGCATATATAGAGAATTCAAACTTATTTAAATTTAAAGTGTTGTTAACCCCTATGAAACACGAATTATTCTAATTGTTAGTACAATTAGAATGTAAGATTTAATTGGAAAGAAGGGGTTATTGTGAAAGAAACAATTAGTAGTTATGAAGATTTATTAGATATGTTAGATTCATTATTGCGTGAACCAACTCAATTTTGGGATGATTTTTATTCAAATCGTGAAAAAGGAGTTCCCTTTTTTACTAATAAACCAGATGAGAACCTAGTTAATTATTTCGAGAAAAAATTACTTAATCCAGGGAAAGTTCTTGAACTTGGATGCGGTCCAGGCAGAAATGCAATTTACTTTGCTGAAAAAGGATGCTTAGTTGATGCGGTAGACTTATCACAGGAATCAATTCAATGGGCAACCGAACGGGCAAAAGAAAAAAATGTACATGTAAATTTTATTTATAACAATATCTTTGACTTACAAATTGAAGAAGGTACATACGATATTGTGTACGATTCAGGATGTTTTCATCATATTGCTCCACACAGAAGAATGAATTATATAAATTTGGTGAAAAAGGCTTTAAAACCAGGTGGTTATTTTGCAATCACTTGTTTTGTTCAAGGCGGAGAATTAGGTGGGGCAGATATAACGGATTGGGAAGTATACAAACTACAAAGTCTTAAAGGTGGATTAGGTTTTACAGATGCAAAACTTAGAGTCATCTTTAGAGACTTTTCTGAAGTAGAAATACGTAGAATGAAAGAGATAAAACAATCGAATAAAGTATTTGGTGTCTCTGGGCTGTGGACAGCTTTATTTATGAAAAAGCTTACTGAATAGTAAAAAGAATTATGTTTTCTTAGTGAATTATATTTATATCTGTTAGCAAAGACTATGTGAACGAAGAAACCCTTCAGAAAATCTGAAGGGTTTCTAGATACATTAAATACTAATAAGGATATCATCTCATCGCTATCAAATTGAGATAAATTTGTATCTAAATAATAAGAAAAACGCTATTCTTTTTGTAGAAATATACAGAAAGGATGGTGTTTTTGTATGAATCTATCGATTCAAGATGAGTTTCATTTATTCGCTGAAGAACTACAGCGATATCTATCTCCACATATCCTCCAACAAGTCGCACAGGAGACAGGTTTTGTAAAACGTAAAAGTAAGTATGGCGCACGAGATATGGCTGCTTTATGTATTTGGATCAGTCGACATGTAGCAAGCGATTCCCTCACTCGATTATGTAGTCAACTTTATGCAAATACAGCTACACTCATGAGTCCTGAAGGACTTAATCAACGTTTTAACCGATACGCTGTTTTATTTCTACAGCGTGTATTCTCCCTTTTAATCAAAAGCAAACTAAACGATTCGTCTCGAATCTCAAACCAATACACCTCTTATTTTCAACGTATACGTATTTTAGATGCTACTATTTTTCAAGTACCCAATCATTTGGCTCCTATTTATCCTGGTTCAGGAGGATGTGCACAAACAGCCGGTATTAAGATTCAGCTAGAGTATGATTTACATAGTGGAAAATTCCTCAATTTTCAAATGGAACCAGGTAAAAATAATGATAAAACCTTTGGTACAGAATGTTTGGATACCTTACGACCAGGAGATTTATGTATTCGAGATTTAGGATACTTTTCTCTAAAAGATTTAGACCAGATGGATCAACGAGGGGTGTTCTATGTTTCAAGGTTGAAATTAAATAATAGAGTATATGTGAAAAATGAATCTCCAGAATTCTTTCGGGATGGGACAGTAAAAAAGCAATCTTTATATGCTTTACTTGACCTTGAACATATCATGCATCAGATAAAACCAGGAGATACTTATGAAATTCGAAATGCCTATGTTGGACAACAAAAATTACCCTCACGAGTTGTAATATACAGACTCACATCAACTCAAGTTCATAAACGTAGGAAACAGCAAACCTATGTTGAAAAGAAAAAAGGAGTTACATACTCTGAAAAAAGTAAACGATTAACAGAAATCAACGTTTATATTACCAACATACCATGGGAAATTGTTCCGATGGAACAGGTTCATGATATCTACTCACTACGTTGGCAAATAGAGATTGTATTTAAAACATGGAAATCTCTTTTTGGTATTAATCATTGTCACAATATTAAGCGAGAGCGTCTAGAATGTCATCTTTATGGACAGTTAATCGCTATTTTTCTTTGTTCTTCCACTATGTTCAAAATGCGACAGCTGTTACTACAGAAAAAACAAAAAGAATTAAGTGAATATAAAGCAATTTATATAATTCAAGATCATCTGTACTTAGTATATGAAGCTATACAAAAAGACACCCAAGAAGTATCAAAAATTTTCCTTCGTCTGTTTGACTTCTTACAGAAAAACGGACGGAAATCCCATCGATATGAGAAAAAGACAGTCTTTGATATTTTAGGTGTCGTTTATCAGTTTACTGTATCCAATCTAAAGCAGAAAACTGCATAATCTTTAAAAACACACCGTATCAAGGTTTATTTGGTATGCGTATTTTTAAAAACAAATAAACAAAATATCAAGCATGTAGGCAACATGAACAGAAGTTCATAGGAAACCCAACCTTAGCTTGATGGGCATGGGGTACCGCAAGCATTTTGGAAAATAACCACGCAAAGAGTATGCAAGATTTTATACAGTTTTTTGGCTAATCCAGTAACAAACGAGAGCCATAAAACCGCACCAGAATAGGAATGTATAAAAAAATGCATAGATCCCTAGAACAAAAAAGGAGGAACCCTTACTCTCATAGGGGGTTCCTCCTTTTCCTTGCTACCGATAATGAGACGTTATGTTAATTAGAAATGTATACGATATTCATAAAATCCGAACTGTTCAATTTGTAAAAAAAACTATAGCTGAAATTCTTTCTTTATAATTTCAGCTACTTCTGTAGCATTTAAATTCGTATTATTGATCCTTATATAATTTTTCTCTGTAATTTCTCCTTCTCTTGAATTTAATCTAAAATTTTCAAATGTGCTTAATAAATTTTGTTCAGATTGTTCAATATTCCTTTTTGTTGGCTTATGTTCAAGTCGATGAGGTGTTTTATTTCGTTGAAGTCTTTCTTCTACATCAGCTTCTAATTCAACAAAATAAATATTAACCCCTTGGGAACGAAAAATATTACATATACTTTCAACATCATCCCAATCTTTCTTTTCATTAAACGCCCATACGTATGTAAAAATCATTCCATAATGTTCACTATTTGAAAATGATTGAAATATTTCCTTTCGAAAAAGATGTGTCAATCGCCACATTTCCGAAGAGAATCCATACAATGGCTCCAATAAATCAATTGTCATATGGTTATGAAATAATTTTAAATCAGTCATCTTTGCTAGTTCTTGTCCAACTGTCATTTTCCCAACTGCTTGTGGCCCAAATATCAAAACAAACTTTTTCATCAAATTCCCTCCAAAAAATAATAAGACATTAATTACAAAATAAGAGATTCTGTAAATGTATCACAATCAAAATATTTTGTAGAATCTATATACTTTTCTGCCTTTTGTATTTATAAAAATAGTTGTCTTCCAATAACGATAATTATGTAAATAAGCTGTCCATATGGGGGTCACACGACCGAAAAAAGAAAATTGTACGTTAAGGAATATTTTTAAATAAAAAAGGCAGTTCTTTTTTATTTAAAGAGTCGCCTTTTCCACTTTTTAAATCTCCCTAATTTTCCATATAAAGCGACTTGACTTACACCTATTATAGAATACTTTACCTTGATATCCTTTTCAGAGGATGGGTATAGGTGCGTTAACCCCTCATTATATTTACTTACTTATTTACCATAAAAAAAGCTATTCGTTTCTATGAATATATAGAAAGAATAGCTTTTTGTTAGATTGATTGTGAATTATTAGTCCTTATTACTTTGACCGTCTTTTACATAAGATAAAGACTATACAAATAATGAAACAAATCAAATTATGTATAGAAATTATCCAAAAGTCACGTGTAAAAAATGTAACGGTTATAGTTAAAGAAAGATTGGTTAAAGCAATCAAAAGATAAAAGGTTATATCAAGTTTGCTCCATTTCCTCCGATTAACAAAAATATAAATCAATCCAATTATAGGGACAATAAAACAAACTAAAAATCTAAATATGTAACTTGAATATTTTGTTTTTGAAGTTTGAGTTTTCATTTTTACTCCTTTGCAGTTGATGATGTAACTACAAAAATTATATGAAATTTCTAACCAATTAACCAGTAAAATCTATTGATTACAGTAATAGGGTGATTGATTTAGTGATCCACCATGCAGCTGTTGGATTACCAACAACATCTAATACACCAGCATAAATCGCATCTTCTAAAGCGCCAGTATAATGTTCTACTCTGTTTGCGATAGTAATTAAGGCACTTTGTCTTCCTAGTCTATCTTTTACAGGACCTGGAAGCTCATTCCATAATTTTTTAATAGCTTTAGCAGCCCAACTTAATTTTCCACGAGTTTCAAAACCACTATCATCTTTATTAGCTACGGCATCTAAAAACACTTGTTTTTCTTCAGGTGTTAAATTGAAATATTCGGAAATTCCTTCAATATCTTTAAGGTCCGAAGGACTAATAGATTGAACTAAAAGGTTATTTTCCATTGTTGTTTTTAGATTGAAATTAACTGTCTGTACAGGTGCTTGTGCTGTGTGCTTTGGTACATTGTTACCTACTTCTTCAGCCGCAGCTTTTGTACTAATGAATCCAGTAGATAGTAAAGAAACTGTTAGTGCACTTGCAATGATTTTTTTGCTTTTCATAATAAAATTCCTCCCTAATTTAAATCTAAAATTAAATATTAAGTTATCCAGTTATTGTTAAACTTAACTATTTGAATGTAACATGCACTACTTGGAAAGTACAATCATTTTTTACAAAAAAGGAAAAAAAAATTAATATTTCCATTTTTTATCAGGTTAAATTTTAATCACGTGAAATAACTTGTTTCTCGATGAAATGATCATTTTTCTTGATATTGACAACCTTGGAGGCAAATGATATTTTTTTCGTTGTAACTTTATATTTAAATATAAGATTTCAGGAGGGGAATTTATGTGGGATTTAAAACGAATGAAAAATTTTAAGAGGGTAAAAACAATAGTTCTGTTTATGGCCTTGTTGATTTTTTTACTACCTTATGACTTCGTTAGTGCTGCTGAAGAAGATAATTATTACACTATTCTACTGAAAGAAACGGATAACTATAATGATGTAGTCAGATTGGCAGAGAAAAATAATATAGAAGTTGTCTATTCTATTGAGGAGTTAGGGCTATTACAGGTGAAGGGGAATGAAGAAAAAGTCAAAGTGTTGGGTGAAAACTCATTAATTGATACATACAATCCATCTTTACGGACATTAGGCTCAAAAATGAATATGGAAAAAGAGATGGAAACGAATCTGCAAGGTTCTTTATGGGATAAGCAGTGGGATATGCATGGGATTACAAACAACGGAGAAAGTTATAAGATATATTCTGGTTCTAAAAATGTAACGGTTGGTATTATAGATTCAGGATTAGATATGGAGCATCCGGATTTAAAAAATAATATTGTAGGAGGTTCTAAAAATTTAGTTCCGAAAAATGGATTTCGTGGGAAAGAGCGTGATGAATCAGGGGATTCCAACGAATTAACTGATAAATTAGGGCATGGAACTCATGTTGCAGGGCAAATTGCTGCTAATGGAAAATTAAAGGGAGTCGCACCAAATGTAGGGATAAAATCATATAGGGTATTTGGGGAAAGAACGGCTGAATCTTTGTGGATTGTTAAAGGGATTATTGAAGCTGCTAAGGATGATGTAGATGTTATTAATGTGAGTTTAGGAGACTATTTAATTGATGGTGTAGCTTATCTTGAACAACAAGGCTCAAAAACGAATATTGCTGAAATTAAAGCATTTAAAGATGCGATTCAGTATGCGGAAGAACAGGGAAGCATTGTTGTTGCAGCTGCTGGGAATAATTCGCTTGATGTAAATGATAAAGATGTAATGTATAAATTTTTGCAAAAAAAACTACGGAATGATGGCATAAAATTAGATGGAGAACTCTTAGATGTTCCGGCATCCTTACCAGGTGTGGTGACGGTTTCCTCTATAGGACCATCGAAGGAACTTTCTCTGTTTTCTAACTTTGGAGATGGATTTATAGATATTGCAGCTCCAGGAGGAGATAATAGATTATTTAAACAGTTCGATTTTAATATTTGGGACGAGCAAAAAATGTATGAGAAAGAAAAAGTAATTAGCACTGGTCCAGATCAAGATTATTTTTATGATGCAGGAAACTCTACAGCAGCTCCGAAAGTATCGGGTGCGTTAGCGTTAATAGTGGGGCAGCGAAATTTAAAGGATAAACCTAATCAAGCGGTGGAATATTTGTATAAATGGGGAGTGGATTCTGTTGAAAACAAGAGGAGTTTATTCGGGAATGGAATTCTTAATGTGTATAAAGTGGTGAATTCATAAGATTCATGAATAAGTAGTGGGAATTTTTACAAGTGATTTTATCCATTTTTTTATATTTGTATGTATTTATTTGCGATAAATACCAGTTCAGAGGTTGACTATAAAATCGTAAAATTATTTGTGTTTAAGGAAAGATTGATAAATCAAGTAATCGTAAAGCTGCAGAATAAAGCAGAAATAAAAACACAGGGAAAATCATTTTCTCTGTGTTTTTATTTCATAATTATATGTAAAAATATTCCTTAATGTACAATTTTCTTTTTTTGATATGGTGGCCCCTATTTAGAAAAGAGGTTGGCATGTCTTTAAGTAGATATATACAAAGTGAAAAAATTAGAGAAGCTAAGAAACTTTTAGTTTTAACAGACAATTCTCTATCTGATGAATTACCATATATCAATAAACTTCGATATTGATATAAAATCTGATATGTTATTCGAGGTTTTAAATAGTTTAAATAAATTTATGAGGGAACTGAGATGGAACAATGATTTTTTTAAAAGTTATTGCATATATTTAATTAATTAATTAATACTCCTACCCCTAAAGGGTCAGCTGACTAACGTCAGTGGGATTCTTGCTACCAAAGGAGAAGTCCATTTCTGGCATCGCTGACGTGCAAGATTGCGGTGTGCTATCACCTAACTAAGAAAAATCTGATATGTATCAAAGTGTGTACCTATCTTCAAAAATTATAATTGTAATCAACAAATAAGAATGATCTGTGAGAAAACTTAGGGAAAAAGGGAGTGGAGAAATTTTGATACATCAATATGAATTGAATTTTTCAGTGATGTATAGTGGTAAAGTATCAAGCTCACAATCTACGGTGATTCCAGCAAGTTCTTTAGAGGAAGCAAATGAAAAATTATTATCAGAAGTAAAGCGGCGATTAGGGGATTGTAGTATAGAAATTAATTCAAAAAGTTTATATGTTTCAGAAGATAGCCGATATACCATTGAATAAGATATAAAAAAGTTCACACATTGGGGGTATGTATTAACAGTTTTTTACTTATAATATCTATTTGAGTATTTCTCCGGAGTGACCCCATCCCCATCAACTTAAGAATTCAGAATTACCCCAAAACGAAAAATTGAGCTTTTTGTCACAAGTTAGTACAAAATTTCGTTTTGGAGGTACTATAAAATTTTAGCTTGATAGCGATGTGGCGGTACCCTTAATATAATATTTATGAATCCTTATTATAAAAACTAGTTTTCAATACAAATAAAGTTGTTTACTCCCGAAAACATAGCAGCCGTATCTTCTCGTTTGAGAAATACGGCTGCTTCCTTTTAATAAATCAATACAAAAAGTAGTGATTACTAAGCTATGTAAAATGCGCCTCCCAATTTGTCGGTTAACTAACTTAAATAAATAATTGAATAATTCTCCTGTGTATGGAAATTTTAAGAAAGATATCGATGGTGTATTTTCTTCTTGGCATTTTGAATAAATAATGATTTTACCTTCCGAAAATCATTATTTATTCAAAACCATTAGGTGGGAAGGTATATAAAAATTTGCTATCAAGGACTCATTAACTTTAAGGTCCAAATATAGAAAATCTACTTTTTATAAAAAACATAAACCGTTCGATAAATGGGGTAGTATGATGAAGAAACTTCGTACGATAAAGCGTTTTAAAAAAGATATTCAGGAACTTGAGAGTGCAAGTATGCTGCTCCAAAATGATCAAGATCGTGAACTTAGTCAGAGTGTATCTGCGAATGAAGAAGCTTTGAAACAAGTTTTTGAAAATTGTTCCGATATTGTTTTTCGTCCAATTATAATAAATAGTCAAACTAAAATTCTTTTTATTTATATAGACGGATTAACTGACACTAAGATTTTGGAACAGGTTGTTTTGAAACCAATGATGTTCGAAGGTATGCCTGATGGATTAAAGGGTTTGGATTCAGTAGGGGAAATCATTCAAAATCAGCTTATTGCTGTTTCTCAAGTAAAGACGGTTTCTAAACTTCGTGAGGTTATAGAGGGAGTATTGAAAGCTAATATCGTCATTTTAACAGATGGTGAGAGTCAAGCCCTGATTGCGGATTTAAAAGGGTTTGAAAAACGTAGTATTGAAGAGCCTGCTGCCGAAATCTCTGTTCGCGGTCCTCGGGACGGTTTTACAGAAACGTTAAGAGTCAATACGAGCCTTATTCGCCGAAGAATTCGGAGCCAAAAACTAAAAATGGAACCCTATTCGATTGGGGAATTATCACAGACAGATGTGGCGATTGCCTACATTGAGGGCATTGCTCCAGATTCCGTTTTGGAAGAAGTTCGACAAAGGATACAGCGAATTCAAATTGATGGGGTGCTGGAGTCCGCTTTCATTGAAGAGTTTATCGAGGATCAACCTTTTTCTCCCTTTCCGCAAATTCAGAACACCGAGCGGCCAGATGCGGTGTGTGCAAGTCTTTTAGAAGGGAAAGTCGCTATTTTAGTGGATAACACCCCCTTCGTTTTAATCGTTCCTATGACATTTTGGACAGGTCTGCAAGCAGCGGAGGATTATTATGAACGCTCGATCTACACAACCTTTATTCGATGGATACGTTTAGTATTAATCAACATTTCATTATTTCTTCCTTCTCTCTATGTTGCTATTACAACCTTTCATCCGAAATTAATCCCAACAAATTTGCTTATTAGTATTGCAGCTGCTCGAGAAGGCATTCCTTTCCCTGCTGTCATAGAAGCGCTAATGATGGAATTTTTATTTGAAGGTTTGAGGGAAGCTGGCGTTCGGTTGCCAAAACCCGTTGGATCAGCAGTTAGCATTGTGGGAGCACTTGTCATCGGGCAAGCTGCCGTGCAAGCAGGTATTATTTCTGCACCTTTGGTTATTGTTGTCGCGACAACAGGTATTGCGTCGTTTGCGTTCCCGCGCTACAACTTGGGAACAGCTTACCGGATGCTACGCTTTCCGATGCTGTTATTGGCGGGGATGCTTGGACTATATGGTATTGCAATAAGCACCCTTGCAATTTTGATTCATGTAACTAACATTCGTTCTTTTGGTATTCCGTATCTAAGCTCGGTTGCTCCTCAGACTCCGCGTGATTTAAAGGATGTTTTGCTCCGAACACCGCGGTGGAATATGACCCACCGCCCTATAATGGTATCCGGTGAAGATAAAATACGTTTTCCAGATGGACAACAGCCAGGTGCGAAACGAGGAGGAGACACAGAATGATCCTGCACAGGGCACTTTGTATGATATTAGTCGTTTTTTTATTTTTTTTGACGGGCTGCTGGGATCGTACAGAATTAAATGATCTTGCAATAGAATTAGGATGGGGACTTGATCAAACAAAGAATAACAAGGTTGAAATTAGCGCTCAGTTTATCATCCCATCAAAAATGGGAATGGGACAGAGCGGAAGAAGTAATGCAGGAAAAGCAGTTTTTATAGAATCCGGAACTGGAAGGGATACACATGAAGCTGTACAAATGATGCAAACAAAAATGTCGAGAGAAATCTTTCGAGGGCACCAGCGTGTAATACTGATTGGAGAAAAAATGGCTAAAAATGGTCTCACTCCAGTTTTAGATACATATAGCCGCGATCCTGATATTCGATTACGAGCAGATGCGTTTGTAATAAAGGGGCATACTGCAAAAGAATTTCTGAAAGCATCCCTCCCTTTAGAGTTTATCCCAGCACTTGGGGCACTTAAAGAGCATACGCAAATAGAGGCATTGGGAGATATGTCTTTATTAAATTTTCTTATTGCTGGTACGAGTGATGGAATCACCCCGATTTTGCCCGTTATTAAACTAAATGTGTCTAATAAAAAAGGTAAAACCGAGGTCAAAGGGTTTCAAATTGTAGGCGGTGCTATATTTAACAACGACTTCAAATTGGTAGGATACTTAAACATGCAGGAATGGTTAACTACTCTTTGGATAGTGAATCGTTTAAGTAAACAGACGGTTACAGCAACGGTCTCCGAAGGAAATGGTAGTGCAAGTTTATATATGACAAAGATCAATAGAAAAATCATACCTACTATAAAAGGGGACACAATTAAGTGTGACATTGTTTTTTCTGGTGAAGGAACGATTCAGGAAAACAATACGAATTTAGATCTTTCACAGCCAAAAAATCTTACTCTTTTAGAACATGCATTGGAAAAACAATCCGAAAAGCAAGCTCTCCAAACTATTAAAAAAATTCAAAAACAATACGGAACCGATATCTTTGGATTTGGGGAGGCCGTTCATCAAAAATATCCACCCGAATGGAAAGAGCTAAAAAAGAATTGGAGTAAACAATTTCGAAGAGTGCAGGTTTCTGTTCATACAAAGCTTACTATTCGGCGAGTAGGACTAACTGGACCATCGTTGCAGTTAAAGAAAAATGAAATAAAAAAATAAGGAGGAATATAAAGTGTGAGAAGTTCAATGAAAATCTCTGGCAGACAAATCTTTTGGATGATGTTCACATTTGAAGTGGGACAATCACTCCTTCTAGTTATTCCAGCGACGATTCGCACTGCCAAACAAGATGCATGGATCTCGATCTTGATTGCAGGGTGTGTTGGGATTGCTCTTACTTTTTTGGCAACCACACTTGGTTCGCTTTATCCGAAGCAAACTTTGATTGAATTTAGTCAAACCATTCTTGGTAAATGGCTAGGAAAGCTACTGATGATTCCCTACTTCTTTGGATGGTACATGATAATTTGGATAACCGTCCGTGAATTTGGTGAATTCATTATTATCGCTTTGTTTCATAATACACCTTTGTGGGTTATTGTCTTTACTGCTATGTTATTGCTCATTTTTATCATTTACCAAGGCGGGGTGGAAGGTATTGGGCGCTTAAGTGAAATCATAGGGCCAATGGTACTTTTAATGATAACGTTTGTAATCCTTTTAAATGTTGGCAATATGAATTGGGATTATATGCGTCCTATTTATCACGATTCTGGATGGCTTCCCATCCTTAAAGGTTCCTATACCCCTGTAGCCGCATTTTTTGGAGAAGCTGTCATGATGACAATGTTCGTTTTCTTTATGGACAAACCAGAGCAAGCGTCATCTCGGGCGATGTGGGGAGTAGGACTGGCCGTTTTCATGGTAACAATCGGAACATTAGCGGTCATTTTAACATTCGGTCCGAATTTGCCTTCAAGTTTTTTGTATCCGGTTTACGATTTAAGCCGGTACATATCCGTCATGGAGTTCATTCAAAATGTGGATATTTTGATTGTTATTATTTGGTTTTTTAGTATTTTTGTTAAACTGGCGTTATACATGTTTCTCGCTTGTTATGGAACAGCACAAATATTTCATTTGAGGGATTGGCGAAAAGTAGCTTGGGTTCTTGCTCCTATTTCGTTTATCATAGCTGTGTCGGTTAAAAATATCCAGACATTTACCCATTATTACTACATATTTTTCGTGATTCCAATTGCATTTCCCGTCTATGAGCTAGGGATTCCCTTACTGTTATTGGTGGTTGGCAAAATCCGAAGGAAATATGTATAAACCCAATTGGTAGCTTGATTAAATGTAATCGTGAAAGGGTAAATAATTTTTCGATGCAAATAAAATGTGTTTTTTGCGGTATCACCTCATCGCTATTAAGCTAAGGTTTTACACTACCCATAAAGCAAAAAAGGCGTTATCCTTTCTGTAGAATTATAAGAAAGGATGGCGTTTCTTTATGAATCTTTCGATTCTTGATGAACTTCAACCGATTGCTGAAGAATTACAACGACATATGTCTTCTCATGTTCTAGAGCACTTAGCCAAAGAAAAAGGATTCGTTCAGCGAAAGAGTAAATATCAAGCACAGGAGTTAGTTGCTTTATGTGTATGGCTTAGTCAACAGGTCGCAAGTGCATCACTCACACAATTATGTAGCTGCCTTGAAGTATCTACGGGTGTTCTTATAAGTCCTGAAGGGCTTAACAAACGATTTAATGCTTCCGCAGTAAAGTTCCTTGAACAAGTTCTAGCTAACCTTCTAACCCAAAGAATTCATTCAACACAAGAAATAATTCATCACTATACCACGATCTTTAAGCACATTCGGATTCTTGATTCTACAACATTTCAGCTTCCAGATAAGTTTTCTTCACATTATCAAGGTTCAGGTGGAAGTAGCCATACGGCAGGAGTCAAAATTCAATTAGAGTATGACTTATTAAGTGGGAAGTTCCTGTACGTTTATGTAGGAGAAGGAAGAGAAAATGATAAAACCTTTGGTTCAACAAGCCTACAAAGCATTCAACCAAAAGACTTGTATATAAGAGATTTAGGCTATTTTGACTTACATGACTTAGAGAAGATTCATGATAAAGGCGCTTACTATGTCTCACGTTTGAAATTAAATTCTCGAATCTATCGTAAGAATGATGAGCCAGAGTATTTTCGAAACGGGACCGTGAAGAAAGGAACACTCTATATTCAATTAGATATGGAAGAACTCATGAATCAAGTGCCCCCTGGTCAAACATTGGAAATTTCAGAAGCATATATTGGACAGGATCAAAAATTACCAGCTCGTGTTATTATTCATCGATTAACAAAGGAACAAACAGAGAAAAGGTTGAAGGAACAAGCCAAAAAAGAAAAAAAGAAAGGTATTACCTACAAAGAACGAAGTAAGCGGTTGAGTGGAATCAACGTGTATATTACGAATCTTTCAGCAGAAAATGCTTCAACGGAACACATCCATGACTTGTATTCATTACGCTGGCAAATTGAAATTTTGTTCAAAACATGGAAATCTTTCTTTCAAATTCACAAGTGCAAAAAAATAAAGAAAGAACGCTTAGAATGTCATTTATATGGTCAACTCATTAGCATATTACTCTGTTCATCGACAATGTTTAAAATGCGTCAGTTACTCTTAGATAAGAAAAAGAAAGAGTTAAGTGAGTACAAATCTATTTATATGATAAAGAATTATTATCTATTGTTTTACCATGGATTAAAAAAGGACATTCAAGAACTATTAAAAGTTTTTCTGCGTTTATTTTATCTTTTAGTGAAAAACGGACGGAAATCTCACCGTTACGAAAAGAAAACAGTCTTTGATATCCTAGGTGTTATGTATGATTGTACGTTGTCACAGAGTTTTAAAGTTGCATAATATTTTTCAAAACACCTATTTGATAGGTTTATTTGTTATGCACATTTTTAGTGTAGTCGTAGAAATTTTTAAAAAATACACTCACAATATACCCTCTTGGTACCTTTAGGTTGATGGCGATGGGGTACCGCCACATGCCCATCAACTTAAGAATTCAGAATTACCCCAAAATGAAAAAAAGAACTTTTTGTTACAAATTAACACAAAATTTCGTTCTGGAGGTACTGAAAAAATTTTGCCTGATAGTGATGGAATGGGGCCTCTATAAAAAACCCACAGTTTACACTCAAACTGTGGGTTTTCGACGTACAATGATTTATCAACTTCTGTTTTTTGTCTTTAAAATCTGCAACAGAACCAGGATCCCCCCTCAAAGTATAAATCTCAAGGAGGGGATCCGTTTTTTTATTTACTTATATACGTACAGCTGTACCACTTACAGCAACCATTAACATTCCATCACGAACTACTTCGTAATCTACGTCAACACCAACGATAGCGTTCGCACCTTTTTGTTTTGCAAGTTCTTTCATTTCATCCATTGCGATATCACGAGCTTCTTTTAGCTTACTTTCATAAGAACCAGCACGACCACCGACAACATCACGAACAGAAGCGAATAAATCGCGTATAATGTTGGCCCCCATAATAGCTTCACCATTTACAATATCAATATACTCAATAATTTCTTTACCTTGAATTCCAGAAGTTGTTGTTACAATCATGTTTGACACCCTCCTAATTTTTTATAATATTCAATTGCATGTGTCTCTCTATGACATATGTAATTAAAAAATAGCATTAAAATTGTTTAACATATGTATCGCTATAACATATGCAAGGGATCTATTAGAAATAAGATAAGCCGCAGTAAGCATCACCGTGCCAGGTAAATATATAGCAAGATCCGAAAGTTGATTTGAATGAAGACCTGCAAAAATTATAATCGAAACGATGGATGCAATAGCAGTACCAATATATTCTGAAAAACGATTTACTAATATATGACGAAATATAATTTCTTCAATTATTGGTCCTATAATCCCAAATAGAAGTACTGTGAATATAATAGGCACCTCTGCGCCCTTTGAAAGGACCTGTTCTTGGTTCTCTAGCTGACCTATGTTTAGAAAATGCATAATAGAATTTTCCACAATTACCATAAGTAAAACCACCATAGGAACGCTTACTATTTTCAAAATTGTTTTCTCTTTAAAATAAGTAAAACTTTCAATAATTTCTTTCCTAAAGAAAATGATTCCTACAATAGCAGGTACAGTCAAACCGATGGCACTAAGAGCAAATTCTGAT
>NZ_CP034684.1:0-162149 GCF_007363175.1 Bacillus sp. BD59S | reverse complement strand
TAAACAACCCTATTTCTTCTGTAAGCTACCTCTGCTAAAAAAATATCTCCCCCTCATAAACAGAAGATACTTTTTATGAGGAGTATTTATTGAATTTAAGTTTATAAAAATTGAATGAAGGCGATGCAAGTTCTCACTTATTTAGAATAAGAGTAAAGATGATGCTTTATTTGTTCAATGAAATATTGATGGTGTATATTATCGTTAGATACTCGACTTGCCATAATAGCTCCCTCCATTGAAGAGGCAAGAAAAGAAGCGAGCGATATAATGTCTATATCTTCTTTAAGTTCTTGTTTCTCTATTCCTTCCTTTATGAGAGAGGCCATTAACATTACTGTATCATCATAGCCTTTTGCTGCTGCTTTTTGTAATTCTGGAAATACTCCAGTACTTTCAATGGCGCTATTAAGTAATGGACAGCCTCCAGCAATAGGAGGATTATTAGCTGCATCTTGATATACAAGGAAAATTGCAAGGATTTTATCGATTGCTGTCTTTTTATTTTCCATCGCTTTATGAAAATGGTTCCACATAATTTCACCACTTTTGTCGTAGGCAGCAAGGACAATTTCTTCTTTATTTTTGAATCTACGATAAATAGCTCCTTTAGATAGTTCAGTAGCTGTCATTATATCCTGGATGGATGTGCGAGTTATCCCATTAGTATTAAATAAATATAAAGATGTTTCAATAATTTTTTCTTTTACCTTATCAACTTTAGCCATGCTTTGTAATCCTCCTAATGAAAACGATCCTAATATTCTAGGTAATGTTTACCCTCTATTTTCTTGATTTTTTTGTAAGTATAAATAAGTTCGGAACAGAAATATCTTATCAATCCCTATCTTATGAAAATCTCAAACAATACAGTTTGAAAAGAAGTTAATCAAATTATATTATCCATGTAAAATAAGTGAATTTGTTGGTTTGAAATTAAGTTTGATTAAAATTTAAGCGAAACCATTGATTTCATCACAAAAAAATCTCACGCATTTTGAACAAAATTTGATTAAAATGCGTGAGTTGAAATTTTACAAGCTATTTATTTTTATAATAAAGTTTGATAATTTCGGTAAGCGAATTGTTAAAATTTGCCCTCTAATATTATATTTTATTAATTAATTTATCTAATTCTAATTCAGATATAACTTTAATGCCCTTACTTTCTAATAGAGCAGTGGTTACGCCGACTCCTGTTACCTTTTTTCCAACAAACTCACCACTATAAATTTCTTTACTGCCACAAGAAGGGCTATATTCTTTTAAAACTACATGGCTAGCTTGCATTTCTTGTGCTAAATTTAAAGTCTTCATAGCACCATTTATATATAATTCCGTCACATCATTACCGGAACGTTCCATTACTTTTGCTTTGCCCTCTAAAACATCATATCCATCTCCGCCCAAGATTTCAGCTGGTTCTCTCGGTGTAACAAAACCACCTAATAACTCCGGGCAAACAGGTATCGCTTTCTTTTCATCAATTAATTTTTGAATTGTATCGTTTAAACATGCAGTACCATTATATCTTACTGGTTTTCCAGCTAAGCAAGAACTAACTAAAATCATGATGTACATCCTTTCAAATCCATATTCAATTATTACAGCTGTGATGGCTGACCCTCCTGTATCCTATGGACTTTTGGGAGTTGGGATACTCCTGATAATAGGAGCTGTATTACTGAAGAGAAAGAAGAGACCTCACGTAAAATCATAAGTTACTTCCGACTTCGTGAATTATGTAAATAAGCTGTCCATATGGACAGCTTATTTTATTTTTTGCTTAGCGTGGTTTTTTTCCGAAATGCTGGCGGTACCCCATGCCCATCAACTTAAGAATTCAGAATTACCCCAAAATGAAAAAAAGAACTTTTTGTTACAAATTAACACAAAATTTCGTTCTGGAGGTACTGAAAAAATTTTGCCTGATAGTGATGGAATGGGGCCTCTATAAAAAACCCACAGTTTACACTCAAACTGTGGGTTTTCGACGTACAATGATTTATCAACTTCTGTTTTTAGTCTTTAAAATCTGCAACAGAACCAGGATCCCCCCTCAAAGTATAAATCTTAAGGAGGGGATCCGTTTTTTTTATTTACTTATATACGTACAGCTGTACCACTTACAGCAACCATTAACATTCCATCACGAACTACTTCGTAATCTACGTCAACACCAACGATAGCGTTCGCACCTTTTTGTTTTGCAAGTTCTTTCATTTCATCCATTGCGATATCACGAGCTTCTTTTAGCTTACTTTCATAAGAACCAGCACGACCACCGACAACATCACGAACAGAAGCGAATAAATCGCGTACAATGTTGGCCCCCATAATAGCTTCACCATTTACAATATCAATATACTCAATAATTTCTTTACCTTGAATTCCAGACGTTGTTGTTACAATCATGTTTGACACCCTCCTAATTTTTTATAATATTCAATTGCATGTGTCTCTCTATGACATATGCAATTAAATAAAAGGAATAAAATTGTTTAACATATGTATCGCTATAACATATGCAAGGGATCTATTAGAAATAAGATACGCCGCAGTAAGCATCACCGTGCCAGGTAAATAAATAGCAATATCCGAAAGTTGGTTCGTGTGAAGAAGTGTAAAAATTATAATCGAAACGATGGATGCAATAGCAGTACCAACATATTCCGAAAAACGATTTACTAATATATGACGAAATATAATTTCTTCAATTATTGGTCCTATAATCCCAAATACAAGTAATGTGAATATAATAGGCATCTCTGCGCCATTTGTAAGGATCTGTTCTTGGTTCTCTGGCTGACCTGTATTTAGAAAATGCATAATAGAATTTTCCACAATTATCATAAGTAAAACTACCATAGGAATGCTTACTATTTTCAAAATTGTTTTCTCTTTAAAATAAGTAAAACTTTCAATAATTTCTTTCCTAAAGAAAATGATTCCTACAATAGCAGGTACAGTCAAACCGATGGCACTAAGAGCAAATTCTGATTCAACTAAGTTGCTGTTAGTTAAAAGGGATATGCCAAATAATATGAACAAGCCAATTTGAAGTAGTGCAAACAGTATATAAATTATTAGCATAACCAGTTCTTTTGTATTCGTTTTTATAAAGCTCACTTTATTACCTCCATAATGAAATTACTTAGAATCTTTGATTTTTCTTGTTGCATTAGGTTCTCCTTTTAAAATATAATTATATAAATACCAAACCGGACGGTTCGGTTCAAAAACTAATGATACTATAAGTTTCTAGTTTTTTAAACCCCTTTTATAAATTATTAATAAAATAAAAATGGTAAACAACAAATATATTTATATCTCAGTTGCTTATTTACAAACAAATTTCAGTACTCATTCATTTTTGACAATTAGCTTTTTATAGAATGAATTAATAAGACTTTTAACCGCAAGGACTGCGGGAAATATCCTAATATACGAAGTGAAAGTGGGAGTAGTTCAAACGCTTTAGCTAAACGTATTAATAAAAATTATATATAATAATCATATGTCTATACGTTAAAATTAACTATATATTTTTACAGCTCTACGATTTTAGATAAAATTAGTTGTATAATATGACTGAATTAAACAATTGGTCATGTATTTTTGATGGAAAATTCTGTATCTTTATAAAAAAGATTGATAATTTGTAATTAAGTTTGATAAAATTTTCGTTTAAGAACATGATATGAAGGAATTTTCATGCCAACTTCTCTTTTTATCCTATATAATAAAAGCAAAAATATTAAGATGATCAAGAACCCTGAACCAGAATATTTCAACAATGGTACGTTAAAAAAGCAAACAGAATACATCCAGCTTGATATGACACAAATGCTGTCTGGTCTAATCCCTGGTGAAACGATGGAAATCCCCGAGGCATACATTGGTCAAAATCAGAAACTTCCAGCACGTGTTATTATCCATCGTTTAACCGATGATCAAACGCAAACACGTCTGAAAAACCAAGCGATACGTGAAAAGAAGAAAGGCATTGTCATGAAGGATAAAAGTAAACGTTTAATGGGCATGAATGTATATATCACGAACACGTCGCTAGAAGAAGTACCGATGAACTACGTGCATCCATTATATTCACTTCGTTGGCAGATTGAAATTTTGTTTAAAACGTGGAAGTCGCTCTTTAAAATTGATGAATGTCAAAATATAAAAAGAGAACGCCTAGAGTGCCATTTATATGGACAACTCATCGGCATTCTCCTCTGTTCTTCTACGATGTTTCAAATGCGTCAGTTTCTGCTTGAAAAGAAAAAACAAGAGCTGAGTGAATACAAAGCGATTTATATGATTAAAGATTACTTTCCATTACTGTTTCAAGCGATAGCCGTTGGCACAGAAAAACTTTTAAAAATTTTGCATCGCCTTTATCAGCTGCTCAAAAAGAACGGTCGTAAATGTCATAGGTATAAGAAGATGACCGTCTTTGATATTCTAGGGATTGTGTATAAAACGACAGTGAAGCATAGATAAGTTGCCTAGCGAAAAAATCACGTTTTAATAGGCTTCTTTAGCATGCCTACTTTTCTATCAATTACTAGTTTTGAACCAAGAATCGTTTCATATCTAGTAAGTTACTTGTTTAGCTTGATGGACATGTGGCGGTACCCCATAAAGTGTTACATTTCAAGAAAAAAGAAATTAAAATCCTACTTCTTCAATTCCTTTTTTAACCGCTTATTAGCCTGGTACAAGAATGGTTTATTCTCATAGATTTGATGCTTGAAATAAGAATAACTGCCTTTTAAAACAGTAATTTGAACCTTCTCAGACTGTAATAATACCCAATACTTACTTTCATCAAGAACTAAACCGGTCACGCTCTTACCATTAGCAAAAAATACTGTAATTTGATCCCCTACAGCAAAGACATACTCCGTTGGTTTTTCATAACCAGCTGCTTTCATTTCCTCTGTATAAAAATCATTCGTCTCTAATACTGGAATATGTTTACCATGTGCAATATATGATAAAGCACTCTTCATAATCGTACAGAAATTGCCCTTATCTGTTTTGATATACAGATAATAAGCTCCCTCAGATATAACAGATCCTTTAATACGCTTACCATCTTTAAATGCACAAGCTATCTTTTCCCCTATCTCAAACACAAAAGAAGTCTTTTTATCTTCAGGCTTATAATTAGGTGATCTTTCCTCAACTGGCACAAACTCTTCATGCCTTATATATTTTACTTCTGCAAAGTTAACAGTTACCTGGTAAGGATCACCATCCCCCTTCACATCTAAAACACAATAATATTCCTCAATTGTTGTAACTTTCCCTTTTAACAAAGCTTCATGGCCAAGTAACTTAATCTCTACATCAGCCCCCCTCATGAACACATAAGAATGTCTAAAACGTCCCTTTTTATCACGATCTACAGAATAATTTTTACCCATATAATACACCACCAATAGAATAGATTTCTAAAACTGTCTATATAATTTCACATACCATAAAGAGTATAGAAACTTAAATAACTTAAAACATCCCCTAACAAGAACTAGAAATATATGTATTAATCATATAGCGCTATAGCTAACCGTCAGAAAGATGTATCGTAGATATAATTATGTATTGGCACAGTGGACAATTAAAAATTAACCAGCTGGTAGCCCTTCGATTAGGCTGTATGGTACTGTTTCTTCTGCCATAGCGCTATTGTTTTTTGCTTGTAGTAAGATATTACCCATTTGGGGGAACAGCTCGTTTAAATAGCTTAAATAACTCTCTCTTTTTTGTCCTTTTTCACGTAACGCAAATGAAATTAACATGCCAATTGTTGAAAAACCTGTTTTTGCAGTTTTTCCTTTCCCTTCAACAGTCTTATATATTTTATTGCTCTTTTTCAGAACAGTGTTTAGGGTACTTCTAGGAATATTAATCGCTTCACATAATTCTTTTTGTGTAAAGTATAGCACAGGTTTGTTGTTCGAATTCATCGACAGGAACGCAATAATATCCGCTTCCCACTCATGCCAATGAGAACGTACTCGATCCTCACGTTGCTTTTTGTGTTTTCTCCAAAATGCAGCTGGTGATCTAAATGAATTAACTTGTCCAGGTGTCCCATATGTTTGAAGTAGACGATCAATGTAGTCTTTGTGTGCAGCCTGGTATTTTCCTGAATATGCAGACATGACAATTCCTCTAACCTCAGCATGATCCAAAGGTTGTTCCAGGTTACTATTAAACTGATCCATCATATCTAGTGTTTCCTTAATTGATATTTCACTTTGGAAACAAGCTAATGAAAGAGTGAAAATCGCATTATTACGCCCTGCTTTTGTTTGTTGTGGCGCTATATTCGTACAATTTATAATTTGCTTAAACCAAGCTTCTTCTACCTGTTTTGGCTGCTCTACAGGTTTGTTCTTAGAAAATGGAGTTTCAATAACGTTGTTTTCACTTGGAATTGTGAAAAATTCTTTGCCTTTGTTATCATCTTGTCTCTTACTCCAATCCTGCAGCTCCTTGAAAGAATATACATTTTCCTCAAAGAACATAATAATATTCTCTTCCGAAGGCATTCTGAAGAAGCCAAAATGATTACACGTTAAATCTACTTGTGGTAGGCTTTCAGCAAACATTTCTCTCAAGTTTTGAGAGATTCTTTTTGCTGATTTAATAGCAATATAGTTCTTTTTATTTGTTACATATACAGCTTTATCTAACACATAATATACTTGGTAACCCTTTGTAGTTTGAAGGATCATAGTCGGCACACCAAAACCAGCATTTAACGCAACATCATTGATTGCTGTCATTGGGAATGACTTTGAATCAATATCAATTACGAAGCAATTAATTTGCTGTAAGTTCTTTTCCGTATGCCCAACGATTGTACGAAGACCATTTTCACTATATGTACCAAAATTATATACATTAGGAGTCCAGTGAGAAGCTTGTCCAACATGATCCAGTGCAGCTTCCTCAGATGTTAACACTACTCCTCTTGTACCAAACGGTGCACTTAAATCAGCTTTTTTACGAGTGATAAAAATAGATCCTTTTTTATTCTTCTTACCATTCAGCATTTTGTCTTCAAATTTCTCTTGTTTTGTAATTGATACTAGAGCAGCTTTTGAGTTTTTAGATTTATATTTTCGTAAACCTTTATGAAGTATAAGATTAATTGCTTTCTGTACTGTATTCATGTTGGATCTCCTTTCTACTAGATTTAAGACAACAAAAAAAGGTGAGCAGTTATATCACTGCTCACCTAAATAAATAGACTTCCCGAATTGTAGAAAAAGGTAGAAAAAACCATAACTAAATACGCTTATAGATGCACTTAAATAAGGGTTTCTATCTTTACAAATCTACACTAATTAACTATACTAATAGGAGATATTTCATATCTCAATAGCATAGTTAATTAGAACGGTTTGGGAAGTTTACGAACTGAGTGAGCAGTTACGTAAATGGAATACAAGATGTTTCCAGCAAATTGTATTCACCAAGAAGTAGAAATGTTTCCAGCAGATCTACTTCCTCTGTCCTTGAGATTTCCAGTCTCATAGACAGCCGTTCTTTTTTTATTTGTTTTTGTGTTTATGTGTCTTATATATCCTACAAATTCTTCCGAATTTTTTATGTATATTATCAAACTAAATTGAATTGCGTTGAGAAAACTTGTTGTCTATAACGTTACAACAAGTTTTTTTGTTTGTAAACAAAGAATTTCAACAAAACCCTTTTCATTTACACATTTTCACAAGTGTAAATGTGTAAATGTGTAAATATCTATTTTTTCACTTTCATTCTATTAAATAGACGAAAAATATTAAACTCGTTTTTACACTTGTGTAAATGTCCACAAGTGTAAATGTGTAAATCTATAACCCTATGAGACTAGGGAAACCCTATTGTATCAACGTTTTCCTTTCATTTGTGAACTTGTGTAAATGTGTAAATGTGTAAATGTGTAAATTTATATTGATATTTTTGAGGTGGAGTATTATAATTGGATTAAGAAGTTTTTACACATGTGAAATCGTGTAAATGTGTAAATGTGTAAAAAGAGAAAAGTTTTTTTGGAGGGATACATATGAAATTGAAAAGACCGTTAACTATCACTGTAGCAAACAGTAAAGGTGGCGTTGGTAAATCTACTATTGTAAGACACTTATCTTATCATCTAGCTTTAAAAGGATATAAAGTACTAACAGTCGATATGGACCCGCAAGCAAATACAACAAAAACGATGATTTTAACAAGAAAAAGAATAAACGATGAATACTTTGCTTTCGACAAAACATTAATGAGAGCTGTACAAGATGGTAGTTTAGAAGACATGCAGTTAAATATAATGGAGAATTTAGATTTACTACCTTCTCATAGTGATTTCGAAAACTTTGAAACGTTACTAACATCAAGATTTGGTCATACAGAACCTTCAGATCCTAACTATCATCAAGTAGAAGCTAATAAGATTAATTACTTTAGACATTTATTAGAACCTTTAAAACAAAATTATGACTTTGTTATTATTGACAGTCCACCTACAGCATCTTATTATACAAAAAGCTCTGCAATGGCAAGCGACTATGTGCTTGTAGCATTCCAAACACAAAGTGATAGTTTAGATGGTGCAAATGATTACATCAGTCGATTCCTAAGAAAATTAGTTGAAGAATTTAATGCTCCACTTGATGTAATTGGCATACTACCAAATCAATTGCATAGTGCCGGTAAAATTGATGCTACAGTATTACAAGATGCGAAAGACATCTTTGGAGAAAACAATTTATTTAGAAATTTAATACCATACGCTAAAAGAATTCAAAGCATTCCACGTATTGGCTTGAATAAAGATCAATATTGGGACAAGAAGTTATTTAATGAAGTCTTCGAACCATTTGCAGATGAATTTTTAGAACGAATTGATAAAATGGAGGAATTGAGAAATGAGTAAAGATATGGGCTTTTTCAATAAAAAGGAGGGCGGGGAGACCCCTGGCAATAATAAAGGAGGGAAAATAGATGTTGGCTATAAAGCTGATGTCACTCCCTCTACCCCTTATGATCCTAGCATACCTGCAAATCCTAGCTTACCTGCTAAGGCAACACTAGTTAATGGTGATAAGCGTGGTACTATTCGAATGCCTTTAGAAACTAAACACGAATTTGATGCTTTACTTGAGATTTCAGAGTATCAATATACTTATGAACTACTAGGTGAAATGCATGACTTATACATGCAAAAATTGTCACCTGAACAACTAAGGTTATTCCATGCACAACTTGAAAACATTAAACGTAAAGCTGCTCTTAAAGAAGCTAAGAAACAGCAAAAGAAATAACAATAACATGTGTAAATGTGTACATGTGGTCTTTTACACATTTACACATGTTATAACTACATAAAACATATAGAGTCATATAAACCCTCTATATCATCGTGTTAGTGATTAGTCATTATATTTTTTTGGACTGAAATTTGTGTAAATGTGTAAATGTGTAAATGTACACATTTACACAAAACGAAAGGAGCGATACCATGCGAACCCTCGGTATTATAGGATTAGTTGTCATAGCTTTAGTATTTTTTAATGTGATTTCTCTACATACACTCGGAACATTAGCTCTCATAATAGGACTATTAATAGCGCTCTTATTTGGTGCTTACTTCTTATATTATGTTGTTATTAGCTTCCTGGCACTATTCACTACTATCGTTGGAACTATCATGGTTATTTCCTTAATATCTTATGCCTTTCTAATCTAATATATCTAACTCCTGGAGGATCAATATGAATCTTAATGAAGAATTAAAGACCATTCTTAGATGTAAACAGTTATTATCTGAAGCTTATTCAATTGGAGGAGGTGAAAAAATTGAATTCGTTCGTAACGGTCATAGATATATGTACTTCGCCATCACTTCACCATATAACGAGACACGTTATTATCGAATAGACGATTCATTGGATACTTATCAACTTAAAGTAAATAAGTGGGTGTATTCCATGACTATATAGCGCCATAGCTCTTGAAAAAGGAGAATACGAATGACAATACCAAAGAAAAAACAAATTCTAGAAGCCACTATTAATGCCCAGGTATCTCAAAACTATCAAGACTGCCAAGAATGGATCAATGAAACCCTACGAATAATGGCTAAAGGTACAAAACACGAAAAGGATGTGAATTGGGCTTTAGAAGTATGCAATAACTATAAAAGTTTATGGACAAATCAAAACACACATATAAAAGGAGAATTTCAAAATGAACTACACTAAAACTGAAATAACTGAAGAAAATATTGATATGTTAAAAACACTATCCCATCCAGCCCGTATTCAAATCATAACCATTCTTATGAAGCACAACATATTAAATGTTTCAGAACTTGTTGATATTCTACAAATGCCGCAAGCAACAGTTTCACAGCATCTATCTAAAATGAAAGGAAAGATATTAGGATACGACAGAAGAGGTTTAGAGGTGTATTACTACATAAATAACCCTAAAGTTCCAATGATTATTGAAATTTTATCACCTAATATTAAGTGAAATTAAAGTAAAAGGGGAATCTAAATATGAACAGTGTAAAAGACAATCAAAAGTCGCTCTCTTTCTTTGATTTATTTTTTGAAAATCACCCTATAGAAAATGATGTTTTTGTTATTGAAGCAAATGAAAGATATTTCTTTTTTGAACACGATACTATTATAGATATGATTAAAAATTTCACAAAAGAAGATCAGGAATACATTAGAAGACAGCTGCTACTTTACAACTACTTAAATCAAGACCTAAGAATTTGTTTAATGCAAATTGCATCTGATTACATAAGAAGGCTTGTAGGAAGATATAAAAAAATGGATTGTAAGATCCTACCCTTACAATCCATCTATAACTTGAACTAAAGAGTACACAAGTATTCTTCAGCGCAATATACCCACTTCATTATACCCTTTTATACTAATTGTGTAAAAGAGTATAATTTACCACTTAAAAAAGCTGTGAATTATACATCACAGCTTTTTTATATTATTTATTTGAAGTATGTGTATCCTTTGCTCTCAACGAGCTTTACGCCTTCCCAAAGCTCTATAGTATTAAAGTAAGGTTCATCATCATTCCCAAAGGAACTATATTTATCCCTGGTTTCAACCTTAATAACTAATTTATGCTTCCCTACCTGCTTAGATGCTTTAAATAATTCATATCTGTTTCCGGCGATAACGTCATTATCGTCTTTATCCACTTTCTCTTCAGTAAAACCATAATCTCGGGAAATTTGAACCAAGCTTCGCTCTGCACTTTCAAGTTCTTTAAACTTTTCTACTATTGCATTATATTCTTCCATGTACTCCATCTCCTGTTCCCTACTGGCTGTAATGAATTGTATAAATAATTATAATCGATGTTAAGGACGAATATAAAGGCTAAAGTGATAATTTATGTTCGTGCTGTAGTTTTTGTATGAATTTTAATTATTTCTATGATCCTTCTTCCATCACAGCGCCCGATTGCGGTATTGTTTTAAATATGCAAGTAGTATTATCCGCTGTCAATTCCATCTTTGAACAGTACTACCATCTCACTTCATTAATTCTCACTGACTGCATCTTAATTTTCCTCACCTGGATAATCATCTTCAACTTCTTCTTCGATATCAACTTCATCATAATTAAAAGACACATTAGGATTGCTTAACAAATTTAGAATCTCAATACGTTCCTTCTTATCATTAATATCTTGATAATACTCATCAACCTCATCAATATATCTGTGTTTCTCTAAATCAGATTTAAAAACATTAAGATATTCGTTCACTAACTCTGGTTCAAAATTAAGAGGTTTTATTTGCCTAATCAAATCCAACATATCAGAACGATCATTAGTATTTATTAGATATATTATTAACTCCTTCCAAACAATGTCATCATCAAAAAAATTGTATTTCTTATCTAGGAATATTATGCTTGCCTTAGACTCGTATGGTAATTCATATGTATAGATATTTTGCGCGCTAGCTTCACTCTCTACAAGATCGTATAATGCTTCGCTAATCTTCCCTACAACTTTTCCAATGAATTTCTTGAATTTCCATTCATTAGATGTTACAAACATATTCTTATAATCAATCTTGGTTTTCAAATGTTTTTCAAGAAAAGTAACTAGACTTACTCTCTCCTTATCATGACATTCAATACTATTCAAATTGTACCTATCATACCTCATCGTTCTGTAAAAATTACTTAGAAGTCCAAGGAATTCATTATGCAGATTACTAAGGCCACAATTGTGTTTCTTCGAAATTCTTCTTAAAAGTTCTAAATGATTATGTGTTATTAAATTTTTTTCAAACTCCTCTTGATTAAGAGTATCATTATGTTCAATTAATATAACTACTACTTTTAATAACCTTTCTATACCTACAGAAGTATTATAAAGGAACTCGAAAATTTCATCCTCTTGCTTGAAATTTTCCAGGGAATCAAAAGCTTTTAAACCATTAAATATGAAACACCCAGCAACATTCAATTCCTTCCCTAAACTGAAGTTTTTCCAAAAAGTTTTAGCATCCATTCTCAACTTCCTCACCTAAGTTATAGTATATTTCCTGATAAAAAGTCCCATTAAGTAAAGAGACCTTAGATATATCTAGTTCAACTTGTTCCATAGTTAATTTATATTGATTTTCAATAATATCCTCTTCATCCCCCCTCATTAAAGTAATTATTACACCGAATCAAATTCTGTGTCTACGATATAAAGAATCTCGGTTACTTACTAAATCCGTTTCTTGTACTCAACAAAATAGATCTTTTATTAAATTTTATTTTAAATCAACACATGCAATCCAACTACGGTGATTCCTAGTAATATAATGAGATTTCATTTCATACATCACTAAAAGGGCACTCCCAATGGAGCGCCCTTTTCTTAAAAAATAATAAGCAGTATTCAATCTATTTGTTATCAATTTCAGCCCATTTATAATTAAATTCTGCACCAAAATCATTTGTAACAATTCCTTTGACAGAAGAACGTTGTAAGTATGATCTACCTTGTTGATAGAAAGGAGCAACCGCTCCATCATCTAACAAGATTTTTTCGGCTTTTTTCATTGCTTCCCAACGTGCCTTTTCATCTCCAGCTAAATCACCTTTAACTTTATGAATAAGTTCATCATATTCCTTATTTGAATACTTATCAAAATTGTATGTGCTATCAGTTGTAAATAAATCTAAGAAAGTGATTGGATCAGGAATATCCGGCGCCCAAACATCTACACCAATTTCATAATCGCTACTTAATAACAATTCAATTTGTTGTTTACGTGGCTGCGATTTAATATTTACAGTTAATCCACTTAAATTCTTTTCAAGTTCACCTTTTAAATACTCTGCATTTCTCTTTGCTAATGCATTGTCACTCGTTAGCAATTCTAATGTTACTTCTTCTTTTTCTAATTCTTGCTTGGCTTTTTTCCAATCTTCCTTCGCTGTATCTACATCATATTTCGCTAAGTTCCCACTCTCTTTCCGGAAGTCTTTTCCGTCGGTTCCTTTAGCAAAATTAAGCGGCACAATCCCTTCCGCTGGAAGCGATCCATTGCTTAGAACAGTTTCTGTAAATGCCTTTTTATCAAACGATTTACTGATTGCTAATCTAGCATATTTATTTTTTAACACTTCATTCTTTTGGTTTAAACGTAAAAACTGCATAGTTACTTCAGGACGCTCCTTGAAGTCAGGACTGTTTCTATATTTGTCTACAAAATCTCCTGTTAGTCCTACACGATCTATTTGACCTGATTCGTACAAATTCACTTCAGTTGATTTATCTTTTATAATATCAAAGTTAATTTCGTCTAATTTAACTGTATTTGCATCCCAATAACTTTTATTCTTCTTAAATTGAAAACCTTGCTCATGCTTCCAACTATCCAGCGTAAATGCCCCATTATAAATTAACTGATCTGCTTCTAGACCATATTGATTCCCTTTTGATTTAAAATACTTCTCGTTTATTGGTAAAAACGTTGGAAACGTTGTCAAATTTATAAAGTAAGGGACAGGTTGTTCTAGTTGTACTTCTAATGTTTTATTATCTACTGCTTTTACTCCTAGCTGATCTACAGGTAGCTCTTTACTATTTATTTTCTTTGCATTCTTTATGTCAAAAAATAAAAACGAGTATTCTGCAGCTGTATCAGGACTCACAGCTCTTTTCCAAGCAAAAACAAAGTCTTCAGCTGTTACTGACGTTCCGTTTGACCATTTCGATTCTCTCAAGTGGAATGTATACGTTTTTTTATCTTCACTTACATCATAAGATTTCGCCACACCAGGTATTAATTTATTGTCTTTCCCTAGTATATACAGACCTTCAAACACATTCCGCATTACATTCATTGATTCATTATCAGTTGCCTTTGTTACATCCATTGTTGGGATCTCCGCTATATACGGTAAATTAATGGATTGTTTTGTTTCTTTCTTGTCAGTTGCCTTTGCTGTATTTTTAGTTTCTTTCTCTCCACTACTACAAGCTGTTAGTAAAAAACTAGCACATAAAACAGAAGCAACAACCGATGTAACCTTTTTAAACATCTTACTTTCTTCCTCTCTACATGTACGGTTCATCTTATTAAATTATCTATATATCGGATTTTACAGAATATTAGAAGAAAGTTATTCATTCTCTAAACGTATTCCAGCACCTTTTCTCCTATATGTAGCATCTAAATAATAAACCTCATATTACTTTAACACTAAAAACGTAGCATTCTTGAGATTATTGTGTCAATCACTAAAATTTATTTTTAGTAAGGTATGTGAAATTATAAATATGAATATCATTTCCAACTGTAGCTTAGAAATGATATTCGATTAAGTAATCCCAATTTATCCCATCCTTGTTAAACTCAGAATATAAATCCAGCACATTTGGTAATTTATATAAGGTAGTAAAAAAAACAAAAAAGGACTGGTAAAATGGATCTTGAAGTTCAAGTATTTGAATTGGATAGTGACATGGTTGAACACCCACATGTGGAAGTCGGTGTTGATCCAGGTTTTAAACTCATCGGGGGTGGTGCACAAGTAATCTATACTCCTGACCAACCTGGATGTCTTCTTACCGCATCGTACCCTAATGACGATTTAACAAAATGGATCGTTAAAGCAAGGGATAGTATGACACCAAGCGCTAATGTAGTTAAGGCTTTCGCCATCGGTTTAAAAGATCCCGACAACGAATTTGAGGTTAAGTTGTTTAAAAACACTGTCCCAAAACAACCCGATCAACATATTCGCGGTAGTGTAACAATAACAGATGCAGACTATACTCTCACATGTGGGGGTGCACGAACTATCCCAATAAATGATAATGCGGGTAATTTTTTAACTGAATCGACCGCTAAAGATTCAAACACCTGGGAAGCAAGCTGTAAAGACCATGAAGTAGAGGAAAGAGCTACCTTAGAGATATTTGCTATTGGTCTTAAATTAAATTCTCCAATCCTAAAGCTAACCAACAAACTATTTTTGAGTGGGTTTTCGAGGGATGAATCGCATCCTTCAAAGGTCGTATCTGTACCTAAAGCGTGGAATCTCACTGGAGGTGGTGCAGAGATTGCTTATGGGAGTGAACCTGGAAACCTTCTTACTGCTAGTTTTCCGTTAATGGATATATCAGACCCGACTAACCCTATACAAACATGGAACGTTGCAGGGAAAGACCATAATATAACAAGCCCAGCTAAAATAGAAGCAATTGCTATTGGAGTTAAGACGGTTCTTATTCCCCATTTTCATCCAAATTGATTTCTTCAACCTAAATAATATAATATAGTGATGTATTTTGCATATCAAAAATGAGTACACTCATAAATGAATGTACTCATTTCCAAAATTTCCACCAGTTTTTCTTTTTTGCTGCCGCTATTTCTTCCTGGGCTAATACAATAGTACGTTTTGCTTCTTGGATCTCTCTGACCATCTTCATAAGGTTATCGTCCCTTAATTCTAACCTCTTTTCTATTCTTTCTTCACGTTCCTTCCGATCCTTCATATCTTCCATTATTAATTTATTTCTTTCTTTTATATCCTCTTCAATTAATTTGTTCTTTTGATCTATACGATCACCTAGTCTCTTTTCCATCTCTAATAAATTTGCTTGCTGCACCTTATTAATTTCTTCAATCATAGCGCTATATTGTTGTTGAAATTGATATTGCATTTGATAAGGAACTGGATCTGTACCCTGGGATTCCTCTTTCTTATTAGCGATTCCAAACTGCTTTGCAATCATTTTCGCAGCTTTTTCTAAAGTCATGCCATCTTGCTTACTCAATTCTACTAACTGTTCAATAAGTACAACATCAAACTCTGTATATTCTCTTCTCCCTCTACTATTCTTTCTTACATCATAACCTTCACGCTCAAGAACATCCGAATACTTTCTAAGTGTGCTGCCGCTTACTCCTAAACGACTATAAACCTCACTGCTGGTATATACTATCTCCGCTTCTGACATAGCGCTACGCCACCTCCTATAAGGGGAATTCCATATTGAAGGAATAATCCCTTTTAAAATCCATCGACGAAGCTCGCACGGTCTTTGTAATGATTTGTCGGTTTTATAGATATTCATAGCGCTATAACCCATTCAAAATCTTTAAAAAGGATAATTGTTAAGGATACCGAAAATATTAATATAGACAAATCCACGTTTCATTGAAAATAATGAAAAAGATTCTTATAACAAAGGGGATAGAATAATGTATTTTGTAAATGAAGAACATGAACGGAATTACATTAGATTACTAGATGCAAGGGGAATTGAACCTGGTGATGATCCTGAATATGAAACAGCATTCTATATAACTGCACATCCTGATATACATAAGTGTTTTGATTGGACATTGTGTAAGATAGAATACTCCCCATTAGGTGAATTAATCTCTCCTGACGAGGATGTTAAGGGAGTAAATCCTGGTGCACTTACTGGCACAACACTACCACTCGTCAAGGCTGGACAGTCATTATTTAATGGATATAAAGTAGATCTATCGGACTTACCTTTATATAACGAAGAATTTTTCCAAGTATTTTTCCAGGCATGTAAAATAAGGTGGCGTGTTACTATTTAAAATAATATACCAAGTAACAAGGACTTTTCGAAACGGAAGAGTCTTTTTTTAAGTCACAAAATCTAATCACCCATGCAATAAAAAAAGAGTTCATTTGTTTTTTCAAAATGAACCCTTTACTTAACAGGATAATAACCACTCTATTTATATAAAAACTCAGACAGTTTCTCTATTCCATTCTCTCCACTTTGATTTTTTGCTATTTCAATATCTATATCCTCTAAAGAATAACCATCTTGCAAGTGAGTCACTACAACAGCAGTAAAATCATATTTCTTCTCGTATAAATCTCCATCGAAATCTCTCAGTCCAGTAAAAATTTCCTTAACATTCTGAATAGTCTCACTTAAATTCCGGGTGAAATCAGACTCTTTCCTTAATCTATCTGTATTTGATACTCCTTCTTTGTTATAGGCGGGTTTATGGTGTTTAATTAATATACGTTCAACTAACTTACGGTCTATATCATTCTCTATCTGATAAAAGACTACAATAAATCCATCCTCTTTCTTACCAAATCGTTGACTATTTTTATGAGAAGATAATCGTTCTTTTAAATTACCTTGACCAACATATAAACACCCATTCCCAACTTGACTAAAATCTGTTATATCAGCTTTAAAAATAACATATACACCTTTTTCAGAAGGATGTGCCTTTCTCTGGTGAAGTATATATACATCTGGCCCTTTGTCTATATTAATACCAAATTGTATTTTAAGTGATTTAGCATCAGGATAATCATTTAATTCAATCTCAATATTAGGTGTTGACATGTAATCTTCCTCCCTTTTCCCAAAAAATTCTAGCTTAAATATTATTTTATATCTTTTTTATAATTTTAACACTATATATTAATTCAATTATATACAAACACTATATTAAATAATTCAATTCAGATTTTCTCAGAATACATTACCCTTACTAAATAAAAGCTTTTTTTCCACAACAAGGCAGAAAAAATACAATTTAATAATCAATACCTCTTCATAAAGGAACGTAAGTTCGTGTATAATAAGAACAGACGTTCTTTACTTAAGGAGGAATCACAGTGTATGACTATTCAATCCTACCGAATAGAATCATCTTATGTGTAGATCTACGAAGTTTTTACGCTTCTGTTAGTTGCATCAAAATGGGATTAGATCCTATGCATACAAAATTGGCTGTAGTAGGTGATGTGAATAGAAATGGTTCAATCGTTCTAGCTGCAACCCCACCATTAAAAGCATTAGGTGTAAAGAAGATGGCAAGATTATACGAAATTCCTCGCAGAAAAGATATTCTTGTTGTAAATCCAATTATGAGCACTTACATTAAATGCTCCAATTACATAACAAAATTAGCTTTGCAATACGTTCCTATTGAGGATTTCCACCAATATTCCATTGATGAATTCTTCATGGATATTACGGACAGTATTCATTTATTTGCCCAAGATCCTCATGAATTCGCAATGAAATTTAAGCGTGAAATATACGATCATACACGAATTGAATGTACCATCGGAATTGCTCCTAACCCAATCATGAGTAAGGTTGCCCTAGACATTGAAGCTAAGAAGAACAAAGATGGAATTGCTTTTTGGCAGTACGAGGATATACCTACCAAACTATGGAGCATACGACCCCTTAATAAATTTTGGGGTATATCATATAAAACAGAAGAAAAGTTAAATAGAAAGGGAATATACTCTATTGGAGATTTAGCCAATTATCCCCTTAAATACTTAAAACAGAGCTTTGGCAAGATTGGAGAAGAATTACACTTACATAGCCACGGAATCGACTTTAGTCGCATTTCAGAAAAATATGTTCCTGCCACAACTTCTGTTGGGAAAAGCCAAATTTTAATGCGTGACTACACAATAGAAGAATTTCCAATTATTCTATTGGAACATATAGAAGAGGTTTGTTATCGGCTTAGAAGACAAAATAAACTTGCCCAAACCGTTCATTTTTCTGTCGGTTATAGCAAGAGTTATACCGGTGGCATTAGAAAAACACATACTTTAAACCGCCCGACAAATTTAACAATGGATATTTATCATATCTGTACATACTTTTTACATCAACAATATACTGGCGAACCCATTCGCAGCATAAACATATCCTTAACAAACCTAATTCAAGAAGGGGAAGAACAGATTTCTCTTTTTGATAATGTCACGAAACGAGAACAAGAAGTGAAGTTAACAAAAGTAATGGATGAAATACGAACAAAGTTTGGGAGGAACAGTATATTACGAGGGATTTCCTACACGCATAGCGCTACAGCTAGACATAGAAACACACTAATAGGAGGACACAGATCATGAATAACGCTAATATGCCGAAAGGAAGAGGTATGGTCAAATGGTCTCCGTTCGCAGCAATGCCTGAACAGTTTGCTGGTATTCGTGAAATCATCAAGGAGAAAAATAAAGTAACTCGGCCGATCTTAACCGCAGAAGAAAAAGAACTAATTGAGAACATGTTATTATGCTCCTTATTAGCTGAAGAAGAAATACTGATTACATATTACGAAGATGGTTATATACTCTCTAGCTATATGACTGTTATTGGTATTGATCAGCAAAACAGCGCTGTCATATGTACCGATGCTTTTTATAACAAGATGAAACTGCAATTCCAAAATATAATAGACGTCAAATAATTCATTTAAAAAAGCCAATTCTCTAAAGGAAATGGCTTTTTTGTTTTTCTTCTATTATATTTTTAGGGAAAAGTAGATTCATTGCTTCAACCGTTAAAATCCACTCTCCCCTTTGTTTCCCCTCAGGTTTATAGTATTTTATTTTTCCATCTTCAATTAGTTTATTCATCATCCCTTCCTTTTTATATCTCTTTATTTTCATTCTCAACGCATCTTGTGTTATCCCCCAACGATCGCATGCTTCTCTTGGTGTCATGACTTCATCTAGCATAAACAACATAACTATCACCTCATCTCATTACTTACAAGTAACATCAAGTAAAATTATAAGTTACCTATAAGTAACATTCAACCAGAATAAGTTAAAATATGGTACGATTATTTATAGAATATATAATCAAAGGAGAAACACATGGATAACCACTTAATGTCACTATCTTTTTCTATGGAAGCAAATAAAGGTGTATATGCTTTGTTATTAGGATCTGGAATATCACGTGCCGCTAATATCCCTACTGGCTGGGAAATCGTTGAAGAATTATGCAGAAGAATAATGGTATTAGAAAACGAAGACCATAATAATCCAACACAGTGGTATCAAGAGCATTATGGACAAGAACCCTCATACGACAAAGTAATTGAAGGACTAGCTAAAACTCCTGCTGATAGACTAGGTTTATTAACAGAATTCCTTGAACCAAAACAAGAAGATGAAGAACATATAAAAAAACCAACAAAAGCACACAGAGCAATAGCGAAGTTAGTTAAAAGCGGATACATCAAAGTAATAGTAACTACAAACTTTGATCGATTAATGGAACAAGCCCTAGAAGAGCTGAATGTTGATTTTCAAACTTTACACGATGTGTCTAATATAAATGGTATAAAACCAATAGTTCATGCAAACTGCACAATTATAAAAGTTCATGGTGACTATAAAGACATGAGATTCAAAAATGTTACCCATGAATTAGAAGTCTACCATAAAGACTTATCAAATTTATTAATACGAGTATTTGACGAATATGGAATCATTACATCTGGTTGGTCTGCGGAATGGGATATCGCATTAAGAAACACTATAAATTCTGTAAAAGGACGCCGCTATTCTTGGTATTGGCATGCTTTTAATGAAAAATTAAGTGAACCAGCAGAAGAAATACTAAAGATTAGGGATGGAATTAAAATAATAGACAGTAATGGAGCAGACAGCTTTTTTAGTTCACTTGCTGAAAATGTGGAAAGCATCTCTAAACTTAAAAAAACTAATCAAGAAAACATTCAAGTTAAGATAAACAAATTAAAAAAGTATATTACAAATGATTTAGAAATTGAATTACGTGAGATGATAACAGAAGAAACTCAAAATTTAGTTCAATTTATAAAATCATACAGGATACCCGAAGAAATAACTTCCAAAGACACACAAGAACATATAGAAACCATAAAAGAAAAAGCAAGTACATTAACTACAATGTTAACGATCCTTACTTATTATTCAAACAAAGAAACTCATGAGTCACTTATTTGCGAGACCTTAGAAAGACTCACTACTGCAACAAACATAACCGGGACAAGATTTTATCGTTACGGCTCAAAATTACCAACAATAATCGGGCTATATAGCATCGGTATATCTGCAATTATGAAGAAAAAATACAAACTATTAAACAAAGTTTTAACAGAGGTAAGAGTTAAGATTAACACATACCCTCAACAGAACTTCCTAGAATTCACCGGAACTAGCGGTGAAATACATACATATTTTAAAGAATTATACCCAAAAACGAATTACAATATGCCGTTACAAGAAATGATTATACTACCTTACATGTGTAAAATCTTTGCCGATAGTAAACTTACATTTGATGAACAAGAATTGATTGAGCATTATGATATTCTTGAGTTTCTATTGGCTTTAAAACATCGATACATTGGATCTAGTTATTATTACAGTGGTATTTTTGTCTACAAAGATGATAAATCATATATTTCACATTTCTTAAAATCAGGAGCGCAAGAGGATGTGAATTGGCAGGTACTAGAACTCTTTGATAATAGTGTAGAGAAATTCAACAGCATATTAGGTGTGTTAGTTAGTTCTATAGATGGCTATAGGAATCATTCTGGTATGGTAAAATTACTAGAATCTTATCAATCAATTATAATACAATAAATGTAAATAAAAATTAATTAATATTAAATAAAAAGAATGCAGCTTTTAATCTGCATTCTTTTTGCTTATATTAGGACTCTTACACTAATTCAAAAAAACATATTAATAATCTCAATTACTAATTTCACTAACATCCCCCATTGAATCAAAACCTCCAGTTTAGAAGTCTTTTTTGTTTTTTTTACATTTTTAGTATTCTTCTTACTCTTCTGTTGTTTGAATTTTTTATTCATCCTAAAAACCCTTTCTATTACATCGTAAAGATCGTTAATCTTTCAATGTAATAGATTACTATCTAATGTTACTCCACTATCACATGAGCACATTCATTATCACCTATACAAACTATTATCACCCTTACAAGCTACTATCACCCCTACAAGCTATTATCACCCCTATAAACTACTATCACCTATACATATTTAATATCACCCTATGCCTATCAATCTCCCCCCTAAAAAAGGAATGAACGCAATAATATGGTATTAAGTTCATAAAAATATAAAATTTAACATTCCTAAAAGGTACACTTTAAAGTACAGTATTAATACATACAAAAACAACGTTCATAAAAGCCTACATCCTATAATAATGAACGTTCTTTTTTCTAATAGGAATTAACGAACGTAAAATGATATAATTAATGAAAAAGAGAGTGATAGGAGTAAGAATATAATGAGTATTAAGAAATTTGGTTATGTTCGTGTAAGTACCAAAGACCAAAATGAGGGAAGACAAATTGAAGATATTAAAAAACATGTTGAAAGTGAACGTGATATTTTTATAGATAAAAAAAGTGGTAAAGATTATAACAGAGATCAGTATCAATTAGTAAAAAGGATGTTGAGAGAAGGCGACATTTTATATATTCATTCATTAGATAGGTTTGGAAGAAATAAAGAAGCAATTTTAAAAGAATGGAAAGAAATCACGCAAGATATTAAGGCGCATATTATCGTATTGGATATGCCATTGCTAGATACAACGAAATATAAAGATAGTCTTGGGAATTTAATTACTGATTTAGTACTACAAATATTGTCCTGGCTTGCAGAAGAAGAGCGAACAAAAAACAAAGTACGCCAAAGGCAAGGAATTGAACTGGCAAAAAAAGAAGGTAGACCATTAGGGAGAAAACCAAAGGAGATTCCAGAAGAATTTTATGAAGCATACCGTTTGTGGAAAGCTTGTAATATTACAGCGGTACAAGCTATGCAGATGTGTAATATGAAAAAAACTCACTTTTATAAAGTTGTTAAGGAATACGAGGGGCAATTTAAAAAATAATAGAGGGGATAATATTCATGCAAAGAAACCAGGATATAATACAAGGCTTCTCTTCTTATTTATTAAGTAAGGGAAGGAAGCCCTCAACAATTAAGCGATATATATATGATGTAGAAAGTTTCATTCAATGGCTGCACCATTCAAAAAAATTCAGTGAAAGTAATACTTTTGAATGTCTTCATAAAAAAGATTTTGAAGCCTTTTTCAAATACTTAAAAGAAGATCGGCAGTACTCTGACAAAACTGTACACCGTATATATATTGTATTAAATAGGTTGTACGAATACTTAGATTTACCAAGCCCCATTGAAGGAGTTATTCAAATAGATCCACCTGATCGGGCATTACGTAAAGAAGATTTTGTTTCATTCCAGGAGGAAAGGCGCTTAAAAGAAGTCATTTCTTCTCTAGAAGGACTTACAGAAAAACAACTATCAACTCGCCCAATGATATTAGAAAGAAACGTTTCTATCGTTACATTACTCCTGGACTATGGATTATCCTTAAAAGAACTTGTTTCTTTGCAAATGGTACATGTTCATTTTGAAAATAACACTTTATCGATTCCTGAAGACTCAAAAGTAAAAAGAACCATTCATTTGAAGGAAGAAGATAAATTACACTTATACAATTACTATAAAACTATTCCTGAACCTGTACGCCCTAAATATCACAGCAATGACCCACTATTTATTGCTTTTGATTTTACACGTGGGACTTATCATTGGAGTTATGATAATGATGCACCAAAGTTTCTAACTGAAATATCAATACAAAAAATGATTCGTTTAGAAGTGAAACGTGCTAATCTCCGAAAGGGAATTTCTTCTCAACATTTTCGAAACACTTATATTTTAAGAAGAATTCAAGAGAACAGCACACCTGAACAAATCATGCAGCTAATAGGATTCAAATCTAATTTATCCTTAAAAAGATATTACGATTACTATAAACGAACCGAGTCAATTACAGACTCACACTCTCCCCTTAATATATAATTTTTACACATCTACAAAAGATCAATAAATTTAATAAAAACAGAGGTTTAATAATGAAGAAAAATGAGGAATCATATTATATCCACCAATACACTTTACTGGATAGAACTACTAAATCAATCAAAATTGAATCCTGGCGGTCACTAAAAGAAGAAATGCGAATCCTAGGTATAAAAGACAGTGACATCTTTCAAATTCAAATGATAGAGATAGAACCAAACAAAAAGTAACATAGCACTATGTTACTTTTCTTATAACAATGGACAAAATAGAAAAGAGCTTCAAACAGAAGCTCTTTTAAGCATTATAACCCTCTATCACACCAACAGAATATGTCCCATAATTGACACTATTAGGTTTACTGTTTTTCATAACTCCACGCACATAGCTACAAATTCATTAGGTATATATCAGATGTTAAAATCCTCTATTCTACTCATATTAATTCTTGTCCCCATCCTCCAATTCATGAATATGATATCCCCCTCCAACGCAGCTTTAATTGAATATTTAGTTCCATTAAACACATTCGGTCTTATTTCCGTTATTTTTTGTAACAAGACAAACAATTCATCGAAGCAATCGTTATGAATTTTATCCCCGGTTTGTTCATATGGTTTGAAATTACTGTCTGTAATCTCTTCCACATCATCTATATTTTTTATGAAAATATCTATGTTACTTGTATTAACTGGATGAACAATAAATTTTCCAAAAGCGAATAAAATTTTAGCTATATCCCAAAAACAATATTTATAAAACAATTTATAAAGTTTTATTATTGCAATTGACTGCTTTACTTCTCCCTCAAGTTTACTAGACAAAACCCTTAAATCTTTACTTATTATTAAATAATCAGTAAGAAATTGTTCAAAGGCATTTAGATAACTATCGAATTTCCTAAAATCTATAAAGTCTCTTCTTTCATTATCATCATCATCTGAATTAAGAATCATCTCTAACGTTTTAGTTTCTTCATAAATTCTGATAAAATCGGAATTTGCATACTGAATATTTTCTTCTACTGAGGCAATAATACTAGCAAAAATAAGATCTGGATCGGGATTAAGACTCCGATTAATCTCACTAATTTTAGAACCCTCAGCTTCAATATACTTGATTATTTTAAACACTAGCGGCGAATAAAACTTTTGATATTTCTCTTTTTTATATTTCCGATCCTCTCTTTTGCCAGTTAAATGATGTGAAACATATTGTGCTGTTGATGCTGCACCAAACGCTCCTCCAATTGAGAGTATAATTGTCCAATCAATCTCCATGAATAATCCCCTTTTGTCTATACTTTATATTTCTATTTTACTATTAATCCTTTAATCTTTCCTAGTATATAAACTTTAGCACTCACTAACAATACAAACTTCTCCCCTAAAAATTAACTTCTATGACTAATAAAAGAGCAAAAACATAGCGCTATGTTGTCACTTTATCCAAAATAATTATGTTATAATATTTACAGAACATATGAATAGGATAACAACTACCTACTTTTGGCAAGTAGCAATTTATCTAATAAAAAGATCACCTGTTTCCAAGACAAGTGATCTTTCTATGAACAATTACTATTTTTGAGGTCTATTAGATATTCTAATTTCAATAGCTTCAATACTGCTAACTTTTTAAATTCATCGACAGGAATCCTTTCAGCTACTTGATATACATCCATACTCCCACCACATTTACCATGTTCACTAATAATTATATAACCATTAAATATTTCTAAAGATTCCCAACATAAAAAGTAAATCAATTCATGTGAGGTTTCTATTTCAGTGGCTTCTATATGACCTTCATAATTATTAAGCAAAAGGTTTTCTCTCAATAACTTCAATTTCTCCTCTATTTTAATAGATATATCCTAAATAAAATTCAATTAAAACAATTGCATTTGCACATGATTTTTGTTTATTTCTAAAGATATATCCGCTCTTTCCAAACTTTCATCTAGTTCTTTTCTAAAAATAGGTTCATCTAACAATATTTTTCTAGGACTTATCCAACATTTATATGAGTTTTCTCCTATCGCTTTAAGATATAACCATCCTTCTACATGTGATTCTTGGGCATTGTTATTTAAGACCTCATATGTAATCCCATCAAATTCAAATTGCCTTCCTATGTAGAAAAATTCTCTAATCATATATTTGTTATACTTTTTATACCAATCATTTTCCATTGCCTTCTTCAGATCTTCTCTCGATGTATAAATCATATTATCAAAATGATATTGCGTACTCATTTCACCCACTCCTTTACTTTAAATACTATAGCCTAATTTCTTTACCATCAGACTATAGTACCGTTTGAAATTTTATGTATCTTATTTAGTCTAAATGACCTTGTTCTATCGCACAGTTATCACAAATCTCATTGTTATACGCACCTTCCATAAACCCAGCTCCACAATACTCACATGCATATAGTTCTTCGTATCCAACTTCATATTCCTCCACCTTGTGTAAATGTGGACATTTGCACATTTGCACATTTGCACATTTGCACATTTGCACATTTACACATTTGCACATTTACACATTTTTTTGTCCGTTAATGTTATTATATAGCTATCAAATTTATATATCAACATTAAATTTACACATGTGTAAATTTACACAATTACACATTTACACATAAAATTGGTTGAATGAAAAAGACCTCACATCGATGTGAGGTCTTTAAAAGTAATACTTTCCATAATGCTATGCTCTAATTAACTAGAACGTCAGTGTCAAAAATACTAATAAATCATTTAAGTTAAAATCTACTTTTCAGCTTAATTGTTACTAAAACAATTCTGATCGATATAATCTATAAATTCTTGAATAGGATAAATCTCTAACCTTTTATCTGTGATATACCAATTAGTTAACACGCCAATCAATTTGAATTTTGGTTCTTCTAAATAGTAACCATATACAAATGAACCGCTCATGCCACTAACCACGGGTGTTAATATAGTCGTTTGATGTTCATCAATAACTTCATCATCTATAATAGCTAATAAAGAGCCGATACTATCATCATATTTAGCTACAAACGTACAATACGGTAATGTTTCCATATCCACTTCTTTATTTTTCTCATCAATATTCGTTCTACCTGATGGATAACCATGTAAATATAAAATATTTGTGTTATCAGTGTACTCTTTTAAATTTATATCTATAAAACTCGAATCCAAAAATCTGTAGTTACTTCTATTTAAATTATCATCAAGGTTAACTTCTAATATAGCAATATCATCTGGTATATTAAACTTTATATCTATAATGTTCATACTATGAGTTTGACTGTCGTTTATCATATACGGAATTCTTATATCATTTTTATCTTCTACATCCTTAATAACGTGGGCATTAGTTAGCACAAAATATCTGTCTTTATATTTCAGTAAACCTCCTGATCCTAGTGGGTGCAAGCCAGATTTCAATTCAAATAGCTTTACTAAATGTCTACCAGACCACGGTATAAATTCTGTAAATTGTTTTAACAACTCTTCTTGTTCTATTTTGATTTGCTTCATATTTCCAACCCTCTTTTATATTTTTTGTATACAGATAATTTGCATCATTCTAACCTACTATAAAACTTGTAGTGAGAAAGACAAATAAATTATACAAAATATGAGCTAACATTGGTACTTTCAAATCTTTGGTCTTTTCGTAACTCCATGCATATAAACAACCATTTACAAAGTAAGGGAAGAAAAACCAGTCAAAATGAACTGCTGCAAAGATACCGTTAGCTATAATAATCGCTGTTGTTCGGTTGATTCGATCCAATATTTTCTCTAATCCAAGTGGCAAAATCTTTCTAAATAAGAATTCTTCTATTACAGGAGCAACCAATACAGGTATCAATACATATAAGAGATTAATTTCTATCTTTTGATTTACATTCGCCACATTTCCAGTTCCAATTGATAGACTGGCTTTTATGTAAGAAAAAAGCATACTGGATAAAATAGCTAGTACAGTTGCTATTAACACCCATTTACCTTTTTGTAAGACAGCTTTCATATTCACTTTTTCTTCTCCCCTTACCTACTTTGATTTTTGTTTATTTTTTGTGTCCTTGTCTAAAAAGTTTTTTGCTAGCAACCTTTTCATTAACAATATATAGATTCAATAACCTATTAACAATCAATATATCGAAAAAATCATTAGATTTTATTGACTAATATGAATTAGTTTAGTAGTATGACGTTATATGTGTTTTATGGTTTATTAGGTTCTTTTGCGAAAACATTATACCTTTACCCTACTCTTAATTGTAAAGTAGTGGAAAGGAGAAAAAATGCTAAAACTTTGTTTTAAAAAAAGTAAAGATAATATAGAATTTGATTTTTCATGCGACTTCGAAAAAATAATTTCTACATTAGTAAAAGCATTTTTTAAATTATTTTAAATAAAAAGCTGCAACAATTGTTGCAGCTTTTTGCTATTTCTAATCTACTTATTTTTTATTGTCTTTATATTAAATTGGATTGTAAATAACTTCATATAATCGCATTGCTTCTCGTATTGATTTGGCTTGAAACAAACTATATTGATCCACGTTATGATTTTTAAAATAATTTGGAGTCACCTGATTATTTACATCAATTAGCATATCTACATAATAGCCATCCCAATCTTTGAAGCAATAAACCCTTGTGCTTTCAATAGCAGCTATTTCAGTTAAATGCCAGTTTGAAAGGTCAAAGCCCTCTCCTTTAAAACATTCTATGACATGTTTTAAATCATGGTTTGCGCTCCCTAAATTTATACTTATATCACCGTTCTCAATGTTTTTTAAATTAATTTTTACAAACATGCAGATTCTCATTTCCATCATTGTATTTTTGAATGAGTAAAGAACTATCTTATTTATTTACCCTTACTTGCAAATTCAAGATCCAGTCTCCCTGATGCTGTAAGTTTCAAGTGACCATCGAACTCTTTCCCTGATTTCCCTTTCATTTTCTTAATTAATCCTGTTTTCTTTCCTTCTAATAATTTCTTTGCATTTGCTTCTGAAATTTTCTTAGTTAAATATTCTCCTGGAATTGAGAATTTACATCCTTCTTTATAACCGCTGCACCCATAGAAAGTTTTACGATTTACAACGTCCTTCCCACATTTCGGGCATTTACCAACCGTATCTTTTGATTTCATTTCTTGAATTTTATTATCTATTTCCAACCCAGCAATGGACTTTGTAGCCCCTTCAATTAAATCCTTTGCAAACTTACTAGTTTGACTAACAAACACATCCTTAGAACCTTGTTTTTTACCGATTTTACGCAAATACCCTTCCCACTTCGCTGTCATTTCAGGTTTTGCTAATAACGTCCCCTGAACAGATTGGCAAAGTATTTCTCCCTTCGCTGTAACATTTACCTTATTACGCTTCACTTCTATATACCCTTGATTTTTTAGTGTTTCTATAATACCGGCACGAGTTGCTTCAGTACCCAATCCTTCTACTTCTTTAAGAATATCTTTGCTTTCCTCATCTTCTACTGAAGAACCACACGTTTTCATCATAGTAATCAATTGACCCTCTGTATATGGTTTAGGTGGCGTAGTCACACCTTCTTTTGATTTTACTAATCCCTGGACAAATTCACCTTGTGTTACTACAGGTAACATGGATGCTTTTTCTTGACCATCCTCTTCCTCAATTTTATCCGTCACATATAACTCTTTCCAACCTAAGGACTTTTCTGCTTTTCCTTTTGTGATAAACAACAGACCATTCAAATCGCTTGTTATAACTGTCTCTTCATACATATAAGGCGAATGGAACATGCTTAATACACTTTTTAAAACTTCCATATATAAATTTCTTTGTACATCCGTCAACTTTGCGATCGTTTCTTTTGAAGGTACATTTTTAGTTAATACAATTGCATAGTGTTCCTGGACTTTTTTATTATCGACATAGCGCTTGTTTGCAGTTAATGAATATGGTTGAAAATTTACACCTACAATGGATTGATAACCGTTTAAATTATTCTTTAGATACTCAAATTCACCCTCTGTAATGTAATTACAGTCTGTACGAGGATATGTTACTAATTTCGCTTCATACAACTCCTGAATCCCTTTTAAAACACCAGCTGGTGAATACTTATATTTTTTGTTGGCCAAAGCTTGTATAGAAGAAAGAGAGAATAATTTGGGTGCTTCTTGTTGTTTTGGTTTTACTTCTACAGATTTAATCATGCCTTGTTGATTGTTATTTTCAGAAAGACTATGTTGCTGCAGCAAGCTCATTAATTCTCCTTTAGTGGAAAATCTCTCTTTATAACGTCCCATGTATACACCGTTTGGAGAAGTAAATTGTGCTTCTAATTCAAAGAAAGGAGTTGGCTTAAAGTTTTTGATTTCCTGTTGTCGCTTATTTATTAAGCATAATGCTGGCGTTTGGCATCGTCCCACACTGTAGACCCCTTGAACGCCTTTCTTACGTAAAAGGAGCGTATACAACCTACTAGCATTCATCCCAACAATCCAGTCACTGAGTTGACGTGCTTGTGCTTCCTCAAACATGCTTTCAAAATCTTCTCCTGGTTTCAAGTTTTGAAAACCCTTTTTAATTTCATCTACTTCTAAGCTGTTGATCCATAAGCGTTTAATCTTTTTATGTGTACATCCAGCTTCCTGGATTATCAACCTTGCAATCGCTTCCCCTTCCCTGTCGATATCTGTCGAAATTTGTATTATTTCCGCTTCCTTCATTAATTTCTTAATAATATTAAATTGCTTTTTCTTATCAACCGACACTTTATATTCATAACGTGAAGGTAAAATAGGTAATTGTGATAAATCCCATTTTTCCCATTCCTTTTTATAATCTTGAGGGGATTTCAATTCTACAAGATGACCATAAGCCCAAGTGATATTTCCTCCACTTGGTAATAAAGAACATGGTGGAACATAAAAATGACCATCCCTCTTTTCAACTTTCGGGAATGCTTCAGCATAGGCTTTCGCTTGATTCGGTTTCTCTGCTAGGATTAATACGGACATGTTTTTACTTCCTCTCATTATTAAAATTTTATATTAAAAAAGGAGCAGCATTGATTATGCTACTCCTTGAAAACATCGTGAACACGTGAACATGTGTATTTGTGTATATTTACACATGTTCACATTTTACGTAAAGATAACATATAGTTATGCTGCTCTTACTATTGTTATTGATTCTTTGCTTTGTATTACTGCTCTATCTTCAATCACCTTCAGTTAAAATATCAATTGCTCTCCAATAACTCTTTACAACAGCTATCGCTTCCTCTTCTGAAGAGCAAATTATAATTGATCCTAAGTATCGTTTGCCATTGTATACACATATTTCATCTTCTGAATACTGACTAATTTCTTTATCTTCTAATTCTCGATGAATTAAAAAACGATTATCATACTCTTTTTCAATTAAATAGTTAGTTGAATTTGAAAGATTATTTTCTACACGATTTGGATATTTCATTTCCTTTATTTCTCTTGCAAAAAAGTAGTCCTCTGTATTTACGATTAAACTTTTCTCATGTTTTGAGTACCAGGAAAAAACTTTGATCAGATCTTCCATATCCGTAATATGCAAAGGGTAGTGACCACTGCAATATTTCTCCCCTTCAGAATCCTCACTACTTAAGAATAAGCACCAAACTGGTTGTTCCTCGCTGGCTCTTGCAATATATCCATAAGCCTCTTTATCAGAGTCATACAAATTCTCCTCAATAATAAATTCTTCTAGTGTACAGTTGTCCAAATTCAGAGCATTCTTTTCTAATGGTTTTGGATTTAATACAAATTCATTTTTGAATAAGTAGTCCCTGTCTTTGTATAAATAACCTTCTGTATCTACAAATATTTTTCTATTTTGCTTAGAAAACAAAGAAAACACTTTTATTAAATCTTCTAGATTTATATTATTTAAAGGACAGTGCTCACCATAATATTTTTCCCCTTTAGCACCATCACGTTTTAAAAGGAAACACCAAACTGGAACTTCCTCACTATATCTTGCAATATATCCATACGTCTCTGATTTAGATACTCCCAAAGCCATAGAAAAATATTCCTCGATTGTTTCTACTTCATTATTTTGATTATCATTCTCTTCAATTTTATGAACCCAATACGCACAGTTTTGCAAGGATTTATCAGTAGCAAAGAAATGACCGTATTTCTCAATAATCTCATCAAATTCTTCTTTACTAATAATATGTTCCTCAGCAAACCCTACCCCTACTCCAACATCCTTCGTATATCTAACAACTTCATAATTATCACCTAGAACTTCATGTGGATGATAACTAAACTTTTTTGTTTCAGAGTCATAAGAAACTCTTAATAGTCCTAACAACGTTGAATCTGCTTCTTCAATGTATGTATATAAACCATCTGAAGGATTTCCTTCAAAAACTTTACCGAAACGAATCCACATTGAGACGCTCGAAATAATTTCCCCTGTTTTCTCTAAAACAAAATCTTCATTCGTTATTAAAACTTTATCGTACTCTAATTGATATTTCATTTTCTTCTTCCTCTCATTATTAAAATTTCAAATTAAAAAAGGAGCAGCATTGATTATGCTACTCCTAATAACATTGTGAACATGTGTAAATGTGTATTTGTGTATTTGTGTATTTGTGTATTTGTGTATTTGTGTATTTGTGTACATTTACACATCGGACTTAAAAGGACAACATAGCGCTATGTTGTCCTTTTTATCTCTCACGCCCCATTTGCCGCATGTACGCTAATCTTCTTTGTCTCTCCTGATCCTTCTGCACATTCTCTACTTTGGAATCATTTCTATCTTTTTCTTTCTCGTTTTCTACTTTAAATTCTTTTTTTATCCCTAATTCTTCATGGTAATTTTGAAGAGTACTAAATTTAAATAATGCATCCCTTGATATACGACCAGACTTTTCTGCTTTTTTATATCCTTCCAGGTACTTATCAAGTTTTTTTTGTATCTCATCTATATTTTCATTAATTCTTTTCTTTTGTGTCTCAGGTATTTTAATTGTTTTTTCATCCAGGATTTTCAAATAAGATTCTTCTTTAATAATTAAAGTCTTAGTTAAATCTAAACACGCTTCAGGTCTTGTACTAGAAGGGATTGGAAATGTCCCTCTTGCAGCTACCCGACCATTATTGGGTGTCTTTGAGCGGAAGGGAATACATGCATTTTGATCATCAATCTTCACAATAACCCCAATATATAATCTTCTTTCTTCTTTATTGATAAGAAATTCTTTCAATTCCTCATGATCTGTAAAATAAGTATCTCTTATTTGGACATAATCCCCTGTCTTCATCATTCTCGCCCCTTAAACGCAAAAAAGACACTTACTAATTTGTAAGTGTCTTCGCATACATCATTATCGGTTTTTTATTTAGCCGAGCGTACCCCGAAAAACTGCTCCTATCAAGTATCGGTTTTTTTATTTAGCCGAGCGTACTCCGAAAAACTGCTCCTATCTTTCTTACTTAGATTATACATAATACATGAAAACAATTCAATATTTCAAGCTTGTTTTTTATAAACTTTCCATAATTTATGATTTTATCTTTCTCTACTGACTTGTTGTAAATAAGCAGCCTTTCTTCCTAGTTCTTGCTGTTTAATAACATGTTTACATTCATCATTCCAATCCCATTTTTTCTCTCCCTCCGGAGCTTTAGGATATTCAGGTTTTATTAAAACAACGCTGCCATCATTTTTCTCATAACGTAAATGTATTAATCTGTCCACAAAGGCTCTACCTGCATTATCATTGTCTACACATAGTGACACACTATCAGGTTCATCACCAAGTCTCTCACGAGATTTCATATAGTAATTGAATACTACTTGTGGTTTTAGCCCTTCCATACTCACTAAATGTGTATCTTTAAGGTCACGTTTATGTAGTGATGCATAACTTAATAAATCAATTGATGATTCAAAAAACTTTAAATTTCGAGGTTCACCATTTAGTACATTAAAGCCGTAGTTCGCTGTAGAGTTTTTTTGGATATTTTTCCACGCTCCACGTTTATATTTATCTGATTTAACCACACCTTGCTCTGATCCACCCATTACCGCTCCCGTTTCACGATCTTTCCATAAAAACAAGACATTATTGTACTTATCTTGCTTAATCAAGCCTTTATTATGCAATGCATCTACTACTTGAGGATCAATTTTCCTATCATTCACCAAGTATTCTTTTGCTCGGTCAAAATGAGATACCTCTTTATTAGAAAAATGTTCATAGTCATACGGCTCACTTACGTATTTAACCTCTGAAGCCTTCTCATAATCTTTTTCTCCTTCAAGTAAACGCTGCATAGCTCCTGGGAAGGATGCTCCTTCTACTTCCTGAACGAAATTAATAACATTACCGTTAACACCTCTGCTGTTCCAGTAGAATTGATTTTTCTTTCTATCAATGATTAGGCTGTCATGATCTACAAGACGATAATAACGCTCGCTGTCGCTCTTTACAGGAATATCATTTTGCATACAATAATCAACAATATCAAGTGCTGCGGCTTTTTCAATATCTTCTTTTGTATATTTTTTTGTATTTTTCGTTTGATTTTCCAAAGCGATTCCTCCAATAAAAAAAGACCTTGTATCATTCACAAGGTCTTTTCTAAATATTTTTTGTCTGCTCTAAAACGTTTGTTAAATCATTTTCAATAATTGCTGGCTAAAACTAAACATCACCTCCTTTTCAGTTCTAAAGAATAAATTTCACCACTCAATCAAATAATGATTTAACAGCTCCTAAGATTTCTGAATTCCCAGGTTGGAAGCTTGCTATTCCATATGAATAAAGCTCATATACAACCACAATTGTGCTAATCATTAAAATTAGCTTCTCAGCTATACCGTTATAGCTGTAATAAAAGACATTAAAGCCACTTTGAAAATTTTTATTTGATAATGGCAGCAACCACTTAATACCTTTTTTAGAGAAACTATCTTCCACCAAATGTAGAAAATAGCCAGCAAATATGCACATACCGTTTGTAAATGATAGAGGTGTCATTCCTACTGCAAATAAAATAGGAATCAGCACAAGCACTAATCCAAATAGCGAATGTGTGATTCCTCTATGACCAAATACAGTATTCATAAGATCTGATACTCCACGAGTTCTTCGGCCGATCCAAGAATGCTGTTCATCTATATCAGGCAATAATGCCCCAAAACTAACCGCTATAACATTTCCAACCGTAAGGTTACCTGTTGAAGCTAAAACAGGCAGAGCGACCGCTAGGCTCGTTGTAAGGTGAGTTTTATACTTCATTTGTACTTTACACCCCTTTTATTAGTTAATAATCTCGACCATTCATTTGTCGCATCATATGTTGTCTTTTTGCTTGTTCCCTTTCCGGAGAAACATGTGGATGCTCCTCATGATGGACTGTATCTTTTCCAATATACCGTTTCCCAGCACTAGAGTTGCTTTTTGCTTCTTTTACCTGCATAGCGCCATATCCTTTCTTTACCGATCCAACAGTTTTAGTGGACTCCATTCGATAAACTTCTGTTTCATCTTCATAATCATTGGATATCCCATCTAATGGATTAAAAGAAATATCTCCATCTTGATATGTCTTCTCTTCTATATATTGAATCGGTGCAATTCGTTTCTCTTCAACATCTTCATAGCCAATCGTTGTAAAATACACATTTCCATTTTCAATATCTTTTGGATCTACCTTTTCGGGTACAATATAACCATGCCCTTCTTTATAAAACACTTCTTCATCTTGTTGTAGCGGTTTCCCTGTTGTTTCACAATAGACCACTTCATTTTCATCTACAGGATAAAGCCCTTTATATTCGACATCACCTTGCATTGTTTCTTTATGTGCTTCGTTAATAGAGTGATTTATCTGATTCACCGCTTCAAATACAGATTGATTAAAATCAAAGTCAATATCACTATCTGATATGTACTCAGAAATACACTCCACTTTCATATTCTGCTGCTTGTCTGTTGAAACTTTTACAATAGGTGTCTCATAAAATTCTGTTTTAATAAGATCTGCCTGATAATATGGTTCAAGGTACTTGTCAATATCATCTATATTTTTCTGTTCTTTTTCTGTCCCATATCTATTAACAACAGCATATAATTCACCAAGATTTAAACGCATATTAGGATGAATTTCTTCTATGACTCGATTATCTTCAGATAATTGAATTTCATACCCCTCCCAATGTCTTTCTAGATCTATTCCTACTTTTTCATATATCTCCTGGTTTGTTTTCTGCTGTATATCGGTTACTACTTCAAAGTTATCCATTATTTTCTCTTCTCCTTATCAATTAATATTTCAATAAAAAAAGAACACCGGTTAAAGTGTCCTTTTTATCTTTCCATCTGCTGCATGTAAACCATACGTGCCATTCTTCTAGCTTCTTGTTTATTAGCAGCTGCTGTATCTTCATCTTGTTCTGTTTCTTTAGAAGAAAAATGGTCAACCTTATCCTGTTGAATCTCACCAATTACAGTAGGATTTACTGCTCTTAGTTTTTCAGGATTAGATTGACCTTTTGTTTGTTCATATTCATTTATTTCTTGATGCAACGCTTGTTTTACTTCATCCGATAAATATCTTTTTTCATCTAATATTTGCTCATATGGAGACTTATATCCTCCATCACCTAAATCTAATCGATCCATCGTAATGACTTCCATTCGATTAAAAACCTTGTCCATTTCTTTTGGAAGAATTAAATGATAGCGAGTTTTCTCATAAGGAATATATTCTCCTTTCTCTTTTGCCTTTTCAGACTCAATATCTATTTCTGCAATTCGTTTACTCATCATTGCATTCGCTTCACCAAAAGGAATTGCTTTATTTGTTTCTAAATCGGCTTCAGACCACTGGATAACAACCATAGGTTTATCAATTTCTTTATGATCTAGTGCAATACAATTTACTTTATTGTTATTATTGAACTCTTCAATGTACTTTCTATCGTTTAAAGTGTTAGCATTTTCCACATCATTATAAGACTTGTCTCTACCTGCTCTTTCACGTAATTCACGCACAGTTACAATTTCTTCTTCAGTACTTGTTAAAGCGCCATAGCGCACTAAATACACATCCTCTATTTCTCCTTTGCTCTTTTCCATATTCTTTTCCATCTCCCTTTGTAATTCAGAAATTTTCTTATCAATCGTGTTTATGAAGCTACTTGCTGTCTCATGAACACGCATAATGGATTTATCTTTCTCTTCTATATCTTGTCCATTTTTTGTCCATTGGGCGATATAAGGTACTGCTGATTCGCTTGTATCCATTCCATAATGCTTACACACAATATAGGATGTTAATTCTGCTTCAAATTCTTTAGTCGGTGTATGTTCTAAAGGATCTATCTTGTTGCCATGTAACTTCGCATGAGCTAATTCATGTATAGCGACAGATAATTCATTCGTCTCGGTATTTCTTGGATTCATCACAATTTGAGAATAAGATGAATCCAAAACTTGAACATATGCACCATGAACATTTCCTAATTCTTTCACCAATGCACCTTGTCCCATTGTTTTAATTTTGATGTTTTCTTTTTCGGCTAATGCTTGGATACCGATCTTTAATAGTTCTTTATTTTCGTCATTAATTTCAAAGTTGAACTGACGATTTGGGAATATTTTCGGCAAATCGTCAGGTTTGGCATTCGTTTGCGAAATATCAAACGCTGTAGCTTTCAAGTAATAATTTGTTTGTTTTTCTACTTTTAATTCTCCATTCTTTACTTGCTTCTTTTGTTCTTCCGTTAATTTCCCTAAAGGAATTGCTAATTTTGTTTTAGGATCTCTCACATATTCTTTTACATAAGGATGAAAAACTTTCATTGCTGTTTCACCCTTATTTACATGAAATCCAGCATCTTTAAAAGCTTTAAAATTCGCACATGCATACGCACTCTCAAATTGCGATCTAATTAACTGCATGTTTTTAGGAGAATAATTACTAAACTTCGCCATAAAGTTTGCTAACTCTAACATGTCCTCAGGGGATCTATAATACTTAGTTATATCAGTTAGAACCTTATCCATAATTTCTTTTGTTTCTTCTTTTATTTGCTCTTTTGTCTTAGGTGTATATTTCTTTTTTGTGTAAGCCATTAACAAATTACCCCTCGTTCCTCATCATATTCAACAAATGGTACACTTCCATGTTCAACTGCTTCATTTAAGGATTGGACATATGCTGCCACTTCTTCTCTAGAAACATTTACGATTACTTGTTTATTAAATAAATACTTTTTTAGATGAATCTCATTCTTCACTTGATCCACATGGTTAATCATATATAGAGTTTGTTGGTACATTTTCTACACTACCTTTCTAATATTAAAGCGCTAATTTAAAATATATCTTTTCATAAGTTTGTTTCCCTTTGCTCCAGGATAAGTTCCAATCTTCTAATGATCCTGAATAAACTTCTTTAAATTTTATAATTGGATTCTCCATAAATCCCTCAATTGCAATTCCAAAACCTTTGTTATAAGTAGATTCACTCTCATGTTTTTTCCACAATTCAAACTCTGTAATTTTATATTTTTTAACAAAATCAATAACCGTTTCCAGTATCCAATCCTCATTTACTTCTTCAGTTACTACTTTTTCAAAATCAACTTCGAAACAATCACCATAATCATCTTCTCTTGTTAGAAAATGAATTTCACCCTTTTGTATATATTCTTCTATTAATTTTCTATTCTCCTCATTCCGACTAAATCTTACACTTGAGACAATCGAATAATAAATTTTTTCACTCATTCAAAACACTCCTTTGGTACATCTATTTTTAAAATCTAATAATCCATTTCTTGTTGTCTTGCAATACGTTGTTGTACAATTTCATATTCCCTTTCTGCACGCCATTTCGTTAAATCATCATTCAATGCTGCTTCAATGTTTCGAACATCTTTCTTACGTATTAACGGTGGTTTGTACTTAGAGTATTTGCTATATTCCCCCCCTTTTTCTGATCGCCCCCTTTCATATTTCTTTTTTATCTGTTCATTTTTTTGCTGAAATTTATACAATGGATTCTCTTCATAAGGTTTCTTTTTCTTCAATTCTTTTAGTAAGGAATTACCCATACGTTTATACATATCTTTCATTTGATTCTTAGCATAATCCTTATCTTCCCGACCTGATTCCCCATATAACTCTTTTTGGAAATTAGATTCTTTCTCCACCGCTTCTTTATATTCTTTTAAAACAGGGTTATCTTTCATTAACAATTCTGTTAGTTCGTCAATTTTATCCCTAGTCGTTTTCGGCATTTTCTTACTGCCATACGTCCAATCTTTTTTGTTACTTGGTAACCCATCGTATATCTCCTGTAATAAAACTAGCTTTCTATCTTGTTTCTTTTCTTTTGATTGTTGGAACTGTTCTTTAACTTCTTGTACTAAATCATTTCTTAAATTTGAAATCCGACTCAATTCACTCGTCCGATCTACTAAGGAATTTGCAAAAGTGGTTTTCATATGATCCAACGTTCTTTGCTTTCGTTTACCTTTCGGTTCATAATACGTTTTTCCGTTCACTTCTTTCTTTACAACTTTCCTTCTATTTTCTTTTTCCACAGTCCCAAAATGAATGTGAATATGATCAGTGTTCCTATGTATCGATGCAAACCAAAAACCATTACTTTCTTCAATTTGTTCGTCTTTAAATAACTGCTGCATCATTTTATGACTAGCAATTCGGATGCGATTTTCATCTAAAGTATCCGTTTTAGGATCATAAAGTTTATTCTTCACTAAAAAATCTGTATCAAAAGAGATAACATCTTGATAGTAAACTGAACCGCTATTTTGGGATTTCTCCATCAACTTTTTAATATCTATTAAATCATTTTGTGTAATTATATTTTTTTCTTTTGAAAAAACACCAGGTAATATTTCCTCTTCTTCAGTTTCAATCTCCTGATCATCTTTATTTTTTTCTGGAGATAGATCTTCAATATGTTTGTTCAGTAGATTCAATTCCTCTTCTTCAGTTTTCGTCATTTTCTTTTTACTTTCTAACGCATACCTTCTCCCCATATAACTAACATATTTCACAAAATCCGATTCCGTATTGAATTTTTCAGGTGAAGTCAAAATAGCTTTCGCTTCACCTTCTTTATTTGAAATATCTTTTTTACCTTTACTAGAAGATGTACTATCGATCTCCATTTCAAAAGAATCTAAAGCGAATTCAAGACGATTTAACTCTTGTAATTCTGTACTTGTTAAAGTGTGTCCATCCTGCAAAAGCGCTTTTTTTCTTGTGCAATAATCAATGTATGTTGTAAAACTTTTTTGTTTTGGAATCGTATATTGAGACGTTAAAATAATACCTGGTGACTTCCCCATGATTTATCTCTCCTTCAGATTATTTCAATTCATCAAGTCTATGTTCAGGTATTTGTTCCCACTTTATCTCTTCATTTAACTGACTTCCGAACTTCCAAATCTTTTTATGTGGCTTATCATTTATCATTAATATTTCTTCATCATCTTTAATCATTGGTAAGTTTCTCACTGTTTTATATGATGATTTAATTTCATTTTGCACTTCCATTTGTTGCTGCACCGTTTCTTCTTTCTCTACTTCCATAGGTACACGCTTTGAAGTTCGAGAGAACTTCCCTTCCGATTTTTTTGTAACAGCAGCTCCGATTTTCTTTTTAACTTCTTGCTGCATTTCTTCTATACTAAAATCACTTCCTGATCGTGAAATAAGTTCCATATTCAATTTAATTAGCACATCCATTTGTTGCTTCATGGCATTAACTGATTGCGTTAAATTTTTCACCTCTTTTTTCAAAAGTGATAGATCATCCTCACCCTTTTTTTCACGCATCTCTTCATCCAATAGTACTACTGCATGTCGTAGTACATCCGCTTCTCTTGAATACTCAGGGTACTGTTTTTGAAAATCTTGTACGATATCAACATGAATCTTATTTCCCCTAAATTGAAATAACTTTTCATATGCCACTTAAAACACCGCCATTCTTATCCCTCATGTAACTTCATCATAGAAGCAACAAGCTCATTCGTTGCATCGATATATTCTTGTAATTTATCACTCTGTCTATCCAATGTTACAGAAACATTTGTTACCGCTTCATCAAATTTACCTTCTTTATTCCTTCTATATTCTCGATCAAAGTGCTCTTCGAATATCATATTGATATATTCCCAACGATAATAACGTCTCCCTAATTTCTTACCAATTTCTTTACATCTTTTATCAATTTCAGCTATATGATTCGGATTGGTATTACGAACATGAATATCCATATACTCACCACTTTTATTAGACTAATTAATACACATACCTAAACGCTAAAGGTGAACAAGTTACCTCAAACTACTATTTAAATAGTACAGTAAGATCACACTTCCAATGACAAGAAACTAAATAAAAGAAAGAGCATAAGGAAACCCCATCCCACTTTGAGGTCAAAGTGGTGAAATAGGCTGTGCCTATTGGGTTTCTAAAGCTCTTTAACTGGTACGTCTTTTTTTGAATTGTATGCGTTTCGTATGCGTTTTTCGGTATTTTTTATGTGTTTTGTATGTGCTTGTATGCGTTTTGTATGTGTCTAAAACTCGCTTTTTTAGACCGTTTTTTTCTTTTCATTCAACAATTGAATTTTCTTTTCTTTCATTTTTATTTCTTCTTTTAACTCATTGATTTCTTTTTCATTTCTATTAATTGTTGATATATTTGAGTTTATTATGTTTTTTGTTTTTGTTTTTTCAGCTTCAGTTTGGAAGTTCATTTCTTTTGTTAGCTTGTCATTCTTAATCTTTAATTGTTCAATAGCAAAATTCTTATTCTCAATTTTTTGCTTCATATCTTTAATCTCTTTATTAAGCCCTTTTTGTGAGAAAGTAAGATAATCTTTTTCATAGAAGTCTTTTGATTCTACTTTTAAATCTTTATTAATTATCTTATTTCCCTCTAAGACATACGTTTTTATGCTTCTATCTTTTAAATCATTTGGATCTGTTTGTAATTCAGGGTGTATGTATTCTGGCTTAACGATAGATGAAAGTGCACCAAACCCTTCCGGTACATTCTCACTAATTACAACAATGTAGTTATCGCTTGCACGATATACTTTCGTTTTCACGTTATTATCCTTTTGATTAATGTATTTAGTTTCTACTTTATATTTCATATTACTTAAAAGTTGAGGATCGTTATCAGACCTTAATTCATAATCAATGCGAAGTGTTTTATTAGCTGGATTATACTCTTTTCTTGCAACTGATATTTTCACTAATGTTGTGATACTTTTATACTCACCTGGTTTCATTTCCTCAAATTTATATGTTGCACCGCTAAATACTGGCGAAATACAAAGTACAAAAAACATTGTCACAAAGCTTCCCAGGGTTAATAAATATGCTTTTCTTTTTGCATTAGCTGGCTTTCGCACATCTTTATTCTCCCAAAATTTTAAACGCATATTTCTTTTCCTCCCTTTCTAAAAACCTGAACTTGCACCTTAACTATTGGATGGATATTTTTCAATTTGTAATTTGTGTACTTCTTTTTTCCTCCATGATTAAGTTGACATTCACGTACAATCAACCACTCAAATTTATTACCTGGGTTGTAATCAAACCAATCTATTATAATTTCTTGATAATCATTTTTGCGTTTCCAAAGTTTAATAACTATATATTTTCCTTCTTTCGAATAATCATGACTTGGTTTTAATTCACTCAAAAGCATGACATATAACCCCTTTCTGTTAGAATGTGAAAATTGTTTTCCAACGGAAAAATTCCTTATCCAGCGTTTATTTTTCTTAATTTTTCTTGCAAATCATGTATTACTTGGTTCACTTGTATCATTGCATCTTTTAATTCTCTCGGAACTTTATCGACATCTTCTAGCACCGTATTTGCCCAACTTATTTGAGCACTAGCTTCTCCCATGTAAGTAAGTGCTTGAAAAATATAATCTTTTTCTTTTCCTATTAACTTGAAATTTTCCCGTAACGGTTGCATTTCTAATACACGTTCTTTCATTTTGATATCTCCCCCCTCTAAAATAAAATCCCCCGCTTGATACATTCTTTCATGCGGGGGATTTTTCACTTTTAAGTTATCGACTTAATCTATACGGACTATAATCTACTACTTTAATTTCATTTCCCTTCTTCTCTAATGTCACTCTCAATAAACTTTTAATCTTTGTATGTTTATTTTCCAATCCTTCAATTGTGTAATCAACATCTATTAAGACGTTACACTTATTAGAAATATCATCCGCTGAATCCACAAACATTGCCATTTGATTAACAGTAGATTTAAAATTCGGATCTCCAATATCTTCTGTTTCAGGCGCTACCATATCCACTACTTTTTTATCTGTCATTTTTAATAGATTGTTTCTTCTTTCCCCTTTATTTTTCACTGAATAGTTTAAATAAGCTTGAATAAATTGATTAGATACTTCTTTATACTGTTTTTGTAAATCCACTACAGGATTCGTATTTTCTTTATTTGAATCAGCATTATTCGTCATAGCTTTTGAATTTAAGTGATCCATTTTCGCTTTCAATTCACCTATAGCCTTATCCTTTTTGGCAATATCAACTTGATGTTTTTTATCTTTCTTATCAAACTCTTTTATGGTGCTATAAATAACAATCCCATTAAAAACTAATGATATACTTAGTAATCCCGTTAAAATTTTTGTTGGCATATTCATATATTCCGCACTCCATTTCTATTTTTATCTTGCAACTCTTCTAATTCCTGCATAGTATTTTTGCCATCCTGGTGAGGTAAATTGGTGATAACCAATCCCTGCATTTTCAGAATCATACATTGTATTTGCATCAACGTATATCCCTACATGACTTACATGATCTGGCCCACCATATGTACCTTTAAAGAAAACCAAATCGCCAGGTTGTGCATCTTTCGGATCAACTGGAACAGTAGCAGCGTATTGTTCTGCTGCTGAACCATTTAGATTAACCCCTGCTGCCCTAAATGCCCACGAAGTTAATCCACTACAATCAAATCCTTGTGCGGGAGTTTTACCGCCCCAAACATAAGGATTTCCGTTATATTTCAAAGCTTCATTCATTATTGCCTTAAAAGTTTCTGATCCATTAACTGGTGCAGTTCCATTATCAAAACTCAAATACTGTTTAACCATTTCTGCATAAAAAAAGTTACCGCCATTTATATAGCGATAACCACCATTGTAAGCAACTGCTACAGCTTGACTATATCCAATTCTTGTTCCATTTTTATTACCACCAGCAGGTGCAACAACCGTTAAGGAATAGTTATCAGCAGTTTCTAAGGAATGCTTTTTATTATTTGCTGCTAACCAATGTACATAATTACGACCAAAGTTATACGTTTGTACAATGGCTAATAAATCATTAATCCCTAGCATTTTTGCGTCATCAAAAGCTCCCTTTAAATGCATAACACCATAATAAATAGAATCTTTCGGGTTAGAAATGGTGTTCATTTGCCAACCCTGTGACTCACTTGACTGCATAATATCAGGCAGTTTTTCTGAAATACCATTACTTTCAACCATGATGATCGCTAACACATAAGGAACTAGCTCAGGCACTCCTTGTGCTGCACATTCCTTTTCAACCATGTCCTTCCAACGCATTACTTCTGGTGGTAAATTATTTACTGATGCAGTTCCACTAATAAGGCTACCACTACCTGATTTTTTTGAATCTCCACCACCAAGTACCGCTATTAATACAACTAAGGAAAGAATAATCGCTCCAATAACTAGTATTCCTGAAGAACCTAATAAGCTATATAACTTTTTCAATCGTTTAATTTTTTTATATTTATCTACTACCGTTCCTTGTGTTTTTTGTGCAGTTTGCATATTACTGACCACCTTTAAAGCGTTCTAATTGCTTCTCATCAGGATCAAACATAACGTTATATGTTTCAGTAGAGCTAACCTGTACAATTGCTTCCCCTCGTTTTAATTCTGGTAAAATACGAAACTCTGACTCTGTTAAACTCTCACCCAAAACACTTTTTAAGGTTTCTAGTACAGAGTTATCCATGTTTAAAAACATCTTGTACTGAGTTAATTCAAAAATTGCTTTCATATCTGATACATCTACATTACTACCTGGTGGCGGTAACATTTCTTGTGGTGATTGAGTTGCAAAGAAGATACCAGCAAAGAATTTACGCATCTCTCTCTCAAACTCCAAAATATATCTGTTCGCAAATTTATTCTCAGAATTTATAACGTTATGGCACTCATCCAACAACACCATAAAGTAAGTAAGATCCTCAAATGGATATTTCTTTTCTTCTCGCAAGTATTTCATTCTGCGTCCATTCTTTAATGCATGACTCCAAATAAGCGTTAATGCAGTGAACAATTGACAGTTGAAAATTGGTTTATCTATTTTTGAAATTCCATCTATATCAAAGAAAACAATTTTTTCATCTTCAAAATTTCTTAATGTTGTATGCCCATTAAAAATATCGCCATATACGATAACCATATCACGTACCTGTACTCTTAAAGTTTCTAAATCTCGAAGTCTTTGTGCTGTTGAACCTTTTTCAAGTTCTACCTCGTTCAAATACTTAAGAAACTCTTCCATGATTGGATATTCTTTAGGTGGTAGACCTGTAATTTTAAACGGTTTATTTTCCCCTCTTTTCGGGATTAGCCCATACTGAATATAAAATTCTAAGAGATAATTACGGAATTCTTTTACAACCGTTTCCGAAATATCTACACTTAAAAACCTAAGCATGTTTGTTAATTTAGATAAATGCTGCAAGAATGATCCTTTTTCATCAACTTCCCCTGATGTCTCATTGATAATTGTTGCAAATACTTCAAGAGGATTAATCATTCCAGTTTCAACAATGCCATTACTTTTTGCACCACTTAAATCAATAATCTTACCACCTTGTTGTTGTACGATTGTGTAATAATCTTTTGCTTTATCAAAGCCCCTAATAAAACAATCTTTTGCTAATAAACCTTCTAAAAGTTGTTTTAAGAAAGTAGACTTACCTGCACCCATCTTACCAAATACGAATCCACTAAATGATGTTCTTGTGCTCGTAGAATAAAATGGATCTAAAATAAATGCTCCACCAGTACTTGTTTGACCCAAATAAATCCCTCTAGGATCTTTTAAATCTTGATGATGAAACGGTAATCCATGCCCAATATTTGTAGATGGTAGCGGAATACCTGCTTTTGTTCCCAAGTATTCAATTTGCTGATCGTAACTTGCAAACAAAGATTGCCACTCTTCTTTTTGCTTAAATACATACACCTGCGCTTTATAATTTTGTCCTGCAATCTCTTTTTTCAAATCACCAATCCGTTTTTCTAGTTGTTCTAAAACTGGATCGTAAATAAAAATTCTTAGTGCTACAAGTTTTACAATCTCCCCTTGTTGAGTAATTGCATTTGCAAATAGCTTTAAGTTTTGTAATTCCCAGTTTGCATCATCACGATCAGTTGCACGACGTTCCGTTTCTGAACGATCTCTTAATTCAGAAATGGAACGGTTAATATCTTTAATTACTTCTTCCTTATTTGCAGTTGCTATATCCAAACTTGAAAGTGTATCCTTATTATTCATAAGAGATGTTAACCATAATGGAGGTATATCTTCGGCCAAAGAATAAACATGTAAACAAGCAACATAGCAATCTCCCTGCGCTATATATTTCTCGTTAAACTTTATCCCACCTTGCGGCTGCACTCTCTGTATGAACTCTAAATCATAACCCTTTTTTTGATATTTTTGCTGTTCTTTTCTTCCTAGTTTCACCATTATTATCACTCCTTTTACATTTCCGAGTTCATGTTTTGCATTTTAAAGATTAGTTTTTCAACTTCTTTTGCTTTCATGTTCTGTAAGTCAAATTGTCTACCACCATAGCGCTTCATGTCTTTTACGTTCTTTACCAACTCTTTTTCGTTTGCTCCATAAACAACGATAAAGAATGCTAGTTCCTTTAAGTTTTTTTCTACCCAAAGCGCCCGATTTAGGTTTTCAACCGCTAACGAATATCTCTGATAACACACACGAGCTTCTTCATTTGTCACCTCCTCCCGATTCATTTTTGCTTGAAATCGTAACGCCATACGCTTCCAATAAACTTGCTGTTCCGTTGTTTCCGTAGAGTATGTTAAGGATAAGACTTTAAATGGCTCATGATAAACTTTACATAGATTAGTTAATTGGTTCATAAAACGTCTCAAATCATCATCATTCATAGAATACAAGTCTGTTGTTCTCACCTTCAGATACACTTGTAAATTGTCCCTACAATCTATTAAAATACCGGAATCTTTATCAATTCGTTTATAGGGGGACACATCAAGTATTGGTACATCCGCATTTTTAAACGATGCAAAAATTGTTGATATAAAGCCTTGTTTTTCATTATTCTCCGCTGAATCAACCTGTTTTTTCTGCTTCATTTTTTTCGGTTCAACTGTTGCAACCTTCATATTCATCTTCCCTTTCAAGAAATATAAAAAGAGAGTACTATTTAAGCACTCTCTTAAGCTTTTTATTTATTTTCCGTTTCACTGCTTATTCTCTTTACTTCAATTGGATGATAATTTTTATTATCTTGTTTCAACATATCTATGATAACCATCATGTTTCGATTTGTAGGACTATTAGCTGGCTTAATACATAAAAATAGTCCAAAAGCTCCAAATAACACATAAAACATAATTCTCGCAAAGCCGCCAACTGGAATAAATTTAGGCATGTAACTTGCTAAAAGCAGCATCAGACCAACAATCCCAGCATCAATCAGATAAAAGAATGCTATTTTAATTTCTTGTTTTGTATTTTTGGGATTACGTAGCATTTCCATTATTAATCACTGTCCTTCTCAAGTACTTTTTCAATTAAGCTCCAAAACTGCTGCATGCTCACTCTAAAATCAGCCATGACACATGATTTGATTATAGGTGTAACATTTTGAAATCCCTGATAGTATCTTCTAGCAAGATGATTATTTGGCAATGTGCTCAATATCTTTTCATAATCCTCAAGGCTTTCAATCTTTGTCATTTCTTCTTCATTCAAATCGTCATGATTAACAGCCAATGCTAATACTGATTTGTATAATTTCATCCTTGCTGCAGCAAAAAATGGATCTGTATTTTTCAATTCTTCCGCCGCATAAAATTCATACAACTCAATGCCTAAATCAAAAACCTCTTGTTTCTCACCGTTTAAATTCATTTATCATCCCCCTCCCTAAAAGTTCTACCTAAAAAGTCTTTATCAATATACTCCGCACTCATTACCGTAACCCATTCAGGTTCTTTCTTCTTTTTTCGCTTTAATAATCTAAAAATCTGTTTAAAAAAAGTTGCGATCATGCTTATCACAATCGCAACTCCTAACATGCAGATAGCAAACAACCAATTACTCATATTGTTATCCCTGCCGATATCTATTTATTTTTGAGCATTCTTTTGATAATTTATTATTCGAATACAGATTAAAAGAAAAATATACTAAAAGGAACATAATGCAAATGTAATGATATAGCTGCCCCCATTCAAATCTAATTTGAAAAACCAATAAAACTACTGCCGCTACAAATCCAGCTAAAGTTATTAAAATACTACATTGTAATTCTCTTTGTTTCATTTCAAAATAAACTCTTCTTCTGTCGGCAATATCAATTACTTTCAACCTAATCCCTCCTAATATTAGTTTCTTCGTAATTGATCTGTTCGATTCCGCTTAATACCCCTTTGTCTTAAACCAGATGCTCTTACTTCTTTTTCTTGAACATGCACTTCTCGTTGAACTGTCGCTCCATTTACGCCCACATTTCTACTACTTACTGTTCCTTGATCCTTCACATTATCCTGTACGTTTACTTCTCGTTGAACTGTCGTTCCATTTACACTCACATTTCCACTACTTACTGTTCCTTGACTTCTCACATTGTCCTGTACGTTTACTTCTCGTTGAACTGTCGTTCCATTTACACTCACATTCCCACTACTTACTGTTCCTTGACTTCTCACATTGTCCTGTACGTTCACTTCTCGTTGAACTGTCGTTCCATTTACGCTCACGTTTCCGCTATTTACTGATCCTTGATTCTTCACATTGTCCTGTACGTTCACTTCTCGTTGAACTGTTGTTCCATTTACGCTCACGTTTCCGCTATTTACTGATCCTTGATTCTTCACATTGTCCTGTACGTTCACTTCTCGTTGAACTGTCGTTCCATTTACGCTCACGTTTCCGCTATTTACTGACCCTTGATTCTTCACATTATCCTGTACGTTCACTTCTCGTTGAACTGTCGTTCCATTTACGCCCACATTTCCGCTATTTACTGACCCTTGATTCTTCACATTATCCTGTACGTTCACTTCTCGTTGAACTGTCGTTCCATTTACGCCCACATTTCCGCTATTTACTGATCCTTGACTCTTCACATTGTCCTGGATGTTCACTTCCCTTTGAACTGTACTTGCTTCAGGTTTAATATTATTTTGTGATACAGAAGAAGCCCCTACACTATTTAAACGATCTGCTACATTAACTTGGCGTTCTACTTGTTGATTCTCAACTTTTGCTTGAGTGTTCGGTACTTCGTTGCTTCCTGTATTATTTAATCGATTCACTACCTCAACCTGGCGTTCCACCCGTTGATTCTCGCCTTTTGCTTGAGTGTTTGGTACTTCTTTACTTCCTGTATTATTTAATCGATTCGCCACTTCAACTTGGCGTTCTACTTGCTGACGTTCACCTTTTGCTTGATCATTTGGCACTTCATTTCTTCCTGGGTTATTTATTCGGTTTGCTACTTCTAATTCTCGTTCTACTTGCTGACGTTCACCTTTTGCTTGATCGTTTGGCACTTCATTTCTTCCTGGGTTATTTATTCGATTAGCTACTTCCAATTCTCGTTCTACTTGCTGACGTTCACCTTTTGCTTGATCGTTTGGCACTTCATTTCTTCCTGGGTTATTTATTCGATTAGCTACTTCCAATTCTCGTTCTACTTGCTGACGATCACCTTTTGCCTGATCGTTTGGCACTTCATTTCTTCCTGGGTTATTTATTCGATTAGCTACTTCCAATTCTCGTTCTACTTGCTGTTTATTTCCTACAGAAACATCTTCCACTTTTGGATTAGCGCTTTGTTCTGTACCTGAATTCGCATTTTTATGAATATCTTTCCCCATTCTATTTAACAATTGGCGATCATTATTTTCTTGAGCTTTTTGTTTACCTTCCGCCTGTCCTTCTTTAAACTCATCTATCGTACCCTTAACTCCATCTGATACATCTTTTGCAACACCTGTTACTTTTTCTTTCCCTTTATCTACAGCGCCGCCGACAGTAGCAGCAACTAAATTACCAGCATCGTTCATCATGCCACCGACACCTCTATTACTCGCATAACTTAACGCCGCTCCAGTATTTTTCATGAACTTTTTAGGTGTAATCCCTGATTTTTTATTACCTTTCTCTTTTTCATTTTGATGATTTTCCATATCCTCTGCATCCATTTCAGAACGCTTTGGTGTATCATCACGTGTTTGCTTATTTTGACCACCCATTTTATCTTTTGCACTCTTAAACATATTACTTACACCTTTTCTTGCACCATTAGCAGCTGCTAACATTCCAACAGCAGCCATCAAATTGTTCTTTCCTTCTTTCAAACCAACATCGACACCAAAATATTTTAATATTGAATCAGAACCCTTAATTAGCGCTCCAGTTAAACAAATCATAGCTACAATATATAAGAAGGCATTAATGTCTTTGCCCGCAAGGAAATTAACTGCTATTGTATAGAATCGCAAACTTAATCCAGTAAAACCAATTAACATGAATCCTTTTGCAATATCTTGTATAACCATCTTTGTTTTTTCACCAGTTTCTATATCTGTCACAAATACAATTGGTGCAATAATTTTTTTCATTGCAATCTCGAATATTGTCATTACAAATACAAAAATAGTAAATAAATACGCAATACCTAGCGAAGCTAGTCCCCAAAATATTGTAGTGAACTTCATAGGATAGCGAATATATCCCGATGGAAATGTATCTTTAAACGGATTAAAAAAGCTATCTTCTATTGATTCCAGTGCTTCTTCTACCCCATTATTTGTAACCCTATATGCTAAGAACTTTGTTTCTTCTGCAACATCATCCTGATCCTTTAGTTTATCGACAACATCGGGACTGATTATATCCCCTAGATCAGCAGCCATATACATTTCTTTTGATAAACTATTTTTCGGATACCTTTCATCAAAGTGACTGGCACTCTGGTCAGAATCTTTAATTTGGATAGCACCAAAACCAACAGTACTTAAATACGCTAAATCTGCTGTATTTTGCCTCACTATACTAAATGCCAACCCTTCTTTTGCCTTGCTATCATTAGTTGTATCTTCATAAAAATCAGTAGCCATTTTTTGCATATCTGCCATTAGTTCATTTAATCCACCTATCAAACCAATCATTACAATGATGTTAACCACTACCGACTTAAATCGAGGTGGCTTATGTTGTATAATGGTTTTGATTGCTAACCATACAATAACTAACAATAGTAAAGCATAAAACAACCCTTTCATTATAGATGCAGCAAATGAGTTTAACCCTGTATCCTCTAGCAAATCAAAAAATGAAAATGTTTTAGGTATTAAATCTTCTAAAGAAGAAACCATTGCAAATAGTGGTTGAATAATCCATCCCTTCAAGCTTTGCAGTATCATCCCCAAAATATTTCCATATTGTATCCATTCATTATCTAGAAAGACAAGTGCTTCTTCTTTTTTTACATCATCCCATTTCCATACAATCTCATCCCACCATCCATCAGCAAAAGTGACGGGCGAAAATATAAAACTACTAATCAAGATTAAAACTGTAAATACTCCTATTGTTAACGTTCTTTTACTTTTTAAAAACCATTCCTTTAATTTTGTAGCAGCCATAACTGTTCTACCTTTCTTATATATTTTGACTTTATCAATCTGCCAATATTTTGAGCAATTTTTCTAAACACCTTGTAATCTCTTGAACAGAGGATTGTTCTTTTAGAAATTCCACTTCCTCTATTGGAGGAACTACTTTATTTTTCGCATAATTTAGTAGCATTTTTGCTAAACGTGTACGAATTTCTTTTGGATCGTCTATATTTCTTTTTTCTTTTACAAGCTCAATTAATGATTTAATAACCTGATCCAGCGTTATCTCTTCCTTAACTACTTCATTAGCAGACTGTTTTTTCATATATTCCCTTTTAGCAACTGGATTTATAATAAAATCCAAGAAGTTTAAATATAGATCGGTTAAATCTAATCCTGTATGTAGGGAAGGAATATCAATATCATTTAAATCATTTGAAGTATCAAACAAGCTTGATAGAAATTGCCAACGATAAGGCATAGTCGTTTCTTGTGTATTAAATATTGGATACGGACGTACTTTTTTTCTATTTAAATCTTGTCTATGAAGTGCACGAATAAGTAATGTTTCTCCCTCTAGAAATTGTGATAGTCTATCTGGAGAGATGATACGTTGTTGGTCTGCACTTTTCGTTACCTTGTTATCTGCATCCAAATGACTTTCATTCGAAGATTTCCCGATAATTGTCTTATGTCCAGCACGTTTTGAAATTTCTTCAATTGTTTCAGGATCTGTCGACATGATATAAAGATGGTTTTGACAGTTTTGTTTGATTTCTTTAGCTTGCTTGTCATATAGTTTCTCAATTTGCGAGTATGATTGAAGAACCAAATTAAACAACATATTACGTCCGGCACAAACCGTTAATACACCGCCCATATCATCTATAGCTGGCATATTCCCAAACTCATCTAATAAAAAGTGAACACGTCTAAAACATTTTTTTCCTTTCGTGTCATTACAGTTCGTTGATAACTCTGTATATAACTGTTTAACAAAGATACTTGCTAAAGCATGATTTGATTTGTCATAGTCAGGTAAAATCATAAATACAGCAGTTGGCTTTTCTGAATAGGTTAGCTTCGCTTTTGGTTCAAGAGGAAAAGTATTAGCTTTCTTAATGAGTGTTACCTCACGTTTATACTCCGGTTTATTTTCACACCCCTCTTTTTTCTGATAAACAATCCTTCCCTTTTCATCTAATAACGTTTCAAATTTCAAACTGTATAATAATCGATATTTTCTATTAGGATTTTCTTCATCCTGATAACGGATTAGCAACAAATCTCCATCTTCTAAGGAATCATCGAAATTCATATTGCACATACCTAAAGATTTAACCTTAATCTTGTAACTTCCAATTTCCGTCTTCTCATCATCATTTTTGTGAAAAGATACTGTAACTCGTTTATTTAGAAAACGTTCATCTAACTGGAAAAACAGGTTTTTAGGGAATCCTACCTGCTTTAGATCTAAGCTAGATTTCGAAGTCATTTTCGCAAACATTTTATCTGCGAAAGTTTGCAACCCCTGGTTTGCAGTAGCTAAAATAGAACCCTTTGCCTTTTCACCTGCAAAGCTTGTAGATCCATATTGCATTTTCGCTACACTGCCTTGTGGTAGACTCTTGAAATACTCATCCAAAGCATTCTTTTCTACAAAGTCATCGGGATTTTCTTTGTAATAAAATGTTCCTAGTTCGTTTAACATTTGGGATACATTGTGCATCGTAACTTTTTCAATGCAATTATTTTTCACACAATAATCTACAATAGCGAGAATAATACCGTTAATCGCATTTTGTGCAGAAGTATTAAAGAATGCATTGTCGCCAGCGTTTGGATCATTGTATAGAGAGAATGTTAAAGTATTTGCACGTTTTGCCGCTTCCTGATCATCGCCATTTACCCAGGCATCAATTACAAGTTGCAATGGATTGTAAGACATACCTTGTAACGGTTCTAAAATATTTAATACCTGAACATCATATCCACGCTTTTCTAACGTTTCTTTTGATGCACTATACAGCTCGCCTTTGGGATCATTTACAACCATACTCGATTGATTTTTTGCTCTACTCAAATTATCAATCATTACGACAACTATCATTTCACCTTTACCTGAACGAGAAACCCCTAAGATTGCAGTATTTACAGTATCCTGATCGATATAATATTTATCCTTGTAATGAGAAACAGGTACACCGCCATACCCCTCAAATACCTCTGCCTTTTCAGGAACCTCCTGATACTGTTCTTTAATTTCTTCAATCGTAGTAAAACGACTATCTCCCTTTTGACCATAAGCTACATTTTCGTCACTTCGATAATTAACCTTTGAATACACCAAAAAACCTACCAGCGTTGAAGCTAATAAGCTAAACAAGTACATATTTGTGGGCAATGCAGGAAGGAATACACTTTTTATTGATAAACTATTTTCCCACTTTGAACCAACCACATCAAAAATAGTTGGTTTCTCAACTGTTTTTGATAATTCTTTTATAATTGTCTGATATGATCCTGCTACAAAATTTATTGCTCCTATAGGAAAAAGCACCGCAACTGAAGAGATTGCGAGTGCTTTTTTATTAATTCTATTCTTTTCTTGCGGTAGATCCTCACCATCAATTCTATAATCGTGATGGAGGTATTTTTTCCGCTTTAACGAGAGCTTTCCAATACCCACTCGCATTTCCTCCTCACCTAGTACTATTTCTCATTTTTATACCAAAAATCAAAGAGATTTCTGCGTTTCTCTGGATTACTTTCTGGTTGCGATGGCATTACAGGTTGTTGTGCCTCTTGTGGCTGCATTGGTTGTTGCTGCATTACAGGTTGTTGTTGATACATGTATACTGGCTGTTGTACTGGCTGCATTGGTGGAGCATACATATACATTGGTTGTTGTGGCATCTGACCTGTTCCAGCATAAGCCTTTATAACTCTGTCATTTAATTCATCAATGATATTCAGTAATTCACGTTCTCTAGCGCTTGTCTTCATTTCTAACGCTTCCTGTTTTCTCTGCTCTAAAATTAATGCTTCTTGTTCTAATCGATTTTTCTCTTCTTCCAACTTTAATTTACGATTTTCCATTTCTTTATCATGCTCAGCTTGAATTTCTTCTCTCCATTCAGGAATTAGTTGATTCATATACGCTTGTAAATCTTTCAATTGTGACTCTTGTGATTCAGATGCAGCATTCATAATATCTTCTAGTGCACCAACAAAATCAGCTAAAAGCTCGTTCTTTTTATCTATTAACAATTTATTTGCTTCTAGTTTTAAGTCATATGCTTTCTCATGGAGTGACTTTTCTTTCTCCATATCGTTTTCTGCCTTTAATTCTTCTTCATGAGCACTTACTAGCATTAACTTGCGTTCTTCAAGATCTGATTCATATACTTTAAATTCTGCTTCTTGTTTTAATTTAAAAGATTGTAATTCCAGTTGCTGCTTCTCAGAAAATGCATTTAATTTTTGTTGCATTTCTTGATTTTCCTTATTCTCAAATGCATTTAGTTTTTGCAGCCTTTCTTGGAGATTCGCTTCAAAAGTTTCACGTAATTTTTCTTCCGCTTCTTTCTGATAATCACGCATTATAGTTTCCTTATACGTTCTTTCTAAAATTAAGCGAATTTCGTCTATTAAATTATTAACATCCTGGTAATAATTATCTTGAATAATTAAAAAATCCTTACCACTTAATACATTCTTTACAAATTGTAATCTCTTAGTTTCCAGGGCTGTTTTTGAAGTTTCTTCACTCATACCCATGAGTCCTAATAAATGTTTTATAGTGAAGCGAGAATCATAGCGACTTTGCTTTGTTTCTACTTCTTTTAAATCTATATACTTTTCATATTCAGGGAAATTTACATCTTTTGCTTGAATTAAGGAATGAGCTTCTTGATTCCCCTCTACTTTTTCATTTTCAGATTCGGGATAAAATAGTTCTTCTTCAATACTTTTAACAGATTCGTTTCCGTTTACCTCAAAAGGTAGTTCTTCATTTTCTTTTTCTAAATTCAATTCTTTATCTTGATCAGCTTCTTTTTCTTCTATTGCAAATATATCTTCCTTTTTTACTTCCGAGAGATTTTCAGCTTCCTTCTCTAAATGTTCAAGATCTGATACTTCAAATAAATCCATTCCTCTTTGTTGCATTTCCCTGTCTGTCATTTCCTCAAATGGATCATCTTTTGCAAACTCTTTTTGCACTTCATCATCAAAATCCCTTGTATCTACAGTAGCAGCATGTGGAATTTCTTCTTCTTTTTTACCAAAAATTTTAGAAAGGAATCCTCCCTTTTTCTTTTGAGGTGCTTGTACTTCAGGTTCTATACTCCCTTGTTTTTCTTCAGCTTTATAACTTGTATATAACCCCTGTTTAATATCCATCGCTAAATTAAAATCTGTATTTCCCTCTTCAAGATCATTTGAAATCGTAGTTAAAAGTGAAAACTTTTCGCTTGCTCTTACAGGTAGTGCAAATTCATAAGCTTTTTCATTCTCAATATCTTGTAGTAGTAATAAAATTTGATCATTTTGTTGATTTTCCGCAACATATTTTTGAATTAAGCTTTCAGCAGCTCTAAGCCCTAATTGTTTTCCGTTCCAAGCCTTATTTTTCTTTAAAAACCTTTTAAATGATTTCGATTGCTCTTTTTGTAAAAACTCTACAATATACATTCCTTTAACCTCATTCCATGTATATATTTTTCTATTAAATAACAAAAAGGGAACTTACTATAAATAAGTTCCCTTTTCTAAATTTCGATTAATTTTAAAGATCTTCTCCAGTTAAACCTCTAATTGTATCTCCAATAATCCCTGCACTGAATAGAATAACTCCACCAACAATAATACGGAAAAGCCATTGTTTTGCTTTTCGGCTCATTTCTTCACCTAGCATGTACATAACACCTGCAACAGCAACACAGAAAATAATGATCCCTACACCAATTGCTTGTAATCGTCCAGTCCAACTTCCCATAGCAGTACTAACAGAGTCAAAAAAGTCATTGTAAGTTAATAATTTAATATAAAACGCAGTAAATAGATCCATTTTAAATTCCTACTTTCTCTTATATAATTTAATAGTTTAATTATTTTGACCAGGCTATCATTTTAAGCTCTTGATTGTATGTCAGAGTTTGAATGAGAACCACTTTGTGATTGCCTATTATTTTCCTGTTTAACAATAAAAGCCGCGATTTCTACCATCGCGGCTTCTTCTAACATCTTATTTCTCCACTCAGGCTCTCCACCTTGTAGTAAAGATACGCATTTATCACTCACAATTTTTTGTGACCACTCTTCGTATGTTATTCCCTGCTTCTTCAAGATTACTGTAACAGCATCTTGGTGTGGCGCTTTGTCATTTTTCGGATTTTTTCTTGCCATATAAAATTGACTCCTTTACTTAATACTTTGTAATTCTTTGGGAGAAGAAATTCTGAAAAGATTCTTTAATTACAGACAGTTCATCTTTAAACAATAAGAAAACTCCTGCACACACAATAAAACCGCCTATTAATATCATTAGGCGGAATGTGTTATTTTCGAGCATTTCTCCATCACCCACTCTCTAACGAATTTGTGAAGATGCAGATCCAGTGAACTTCATAGTCACATCAGGAATGTTAAAAACAGCAATTTTAAACTTTGCTACAACTTGATAGTCTACTATTTCGCCATACTGAACCTTTTCATTTAATTTCTCACTTTCGATAGTGAAAGTCCCATTATAGTACTTATCGCTATACTCTTTTAAGCTTTGGGCAGCTTCTTTGGTTAAGCCACCTTTCCTCTCAATTGTGTAATTAACTTGTTGTTTATAAGAATTCACATTTGACAATTGAATGCAAAATATCGCTACGGCAACTAATAAAACAATAGAGAATAGCGTAAGAAACCATTTGACCATTTCCATAATCGAAGATTCTTGCATAATTTACACCTACTTACATGAATTTCAATTTACTTCCACCCTCCTTAAAGATTTATCATAAATTAATACTTGAAAGGTTATATCTCAATATTGCTGCTGCAAATCCCACAACTATTAGAAATGCACTCATAACAATTTTCGTAGGGAAAAATGTAAATCGTTTTAGTTTAAACGTCACAATTTCATCAATTGATCTTTGTAGGGCTGCACTTGCTATTTTCCCAAGTTCATCAATAACATTTGTATCGTATGAGTTTTGTTGGAAATCATAAATTGTTTGCATAAACAAAATTGACATATCAGTACCACTGGAGCGCATAGCAAAATCGGTAAAAGGCTGAATATCATTTGGCTTATCCGTTAATTCTGACATTAATTTAGCCACCGAATTTGCATCTACAGGATTTTCTGTACGCTTTAGGATCTTTCGGAGGATCTGATACAAGCTAGTCCCACCCTCCCCTTCCTTTAGATAAGGAATTAACAATCTCATGAACTTAATAAAGTTTAGATGGCGTTCAAATTTGAAGGCATTGTAAGTTCGAACCACTTTTTTGTATTTTGATCGATAAAAAAGTATTGGTAATACAATTGCTAATAAATAGCACCATTTTGAAACTAATAAACCCATAAAAAAACCGATAACAACCATCATAAGCGTTTGTTTAATTCGCTTCGTTTGGAAATTATCGATCATTTGTCTTGTATTACCCATTTCTTGTAACATGTTATATAATTCTTCTTCAGCAAAAAGGCGTTTATACCGATTTTTTTTTGCGCTAGTCGTTGCTACTACCCTCATATTTTTACCTCCAAAATTGAATCATCAAAGTAATAGTTAGCAAAAGACCTAGAGAAGAAAAACATTAATAACATGTAAATACCAGCAGTACACCAACCAATCGGATGTCTCGCAAACGCATCAATATATGTTTCAAAATTAAATGAGAATGCAATTATTAAGATAAAGAACACCACTATAATACAAAGTGATTTTATATCTCTAAGATGACCATCCTTCTTCCGATCATATTCTTCCTTTTTCTCTTTCATTTCGTTGTGGTAAGACTTTATATCTTTCAATGTATCCATATTTGTTTTACCCTCTAATGAAGCTGTCTCTATTTGCTCTATATACTGAACAAATATAATATCATCACGATATTTGTTTGAGATTACTTTAAAAGCTTGAAGTACTTGCCCATGATCAGCTCCCATTAACTTTGCCTGTAAAACCTTCAGATCCTTTTTCAACTCACCTTCAGAACGATCACTCGCCCTTCCTAAAGCTTTTAACAATGTTTGACTATCATTTGTGAGAATTTGAGTCATGTTATTGACGAATTTGTTTCTCTCACGAAAAGAGATTTGTTCATATGTCCTTTGGATGATCTTAGGCATTAACACTTTTAAACCATATAGCGCTCCAATAATTCCTAAAATCAATGAAACCCACCACAAGTACAGCAAAACAAATGAAAAACCGCCTACAATCAAACCTGGAATTAATCCATATCTTAGATAATCTTTTCTTTCTAACGGTTTTCCATAAGCTACTTTAATAGCATTTATTTCATCCGCATTAACAAACTTTTTCTTTCTGGTTTTTGCGTTAAAAGTAGATACTTTCAAGCTTAATACCTCCTTTCTTTAACCTTCTCCTTTCTTATCTTGTTGCAACTAAACCCTCTTTAACTGCTAAAACGTCTGTATATTTTGGAAGATCATACTTTAAATCAGCTTCAGCTAAACGTTCATAAAAACCTTCTGACAAGCTGCCTGTTGAATACGTAAACTTACCGTTACTATATTTTTGTTCAAATACCATCTTGCATCCTTCATGTGAATACTCGACTACCTTTGATAAATAACGAATAACTCGATTAATTTTCACACCATTTTCGCCAGTTGTTTTTATTACTACCCTCTTAATATGGCAACCAAAACCAAAATATCGCATAATATCTTCTTCAAGGGATTTTTCATCAACTTGATAACCAATTTTAGACATATTAACAAGTCTCTTTGGTGATGTCTCAGCATCTACAGAATGCAGAGAAGTTACTACATGATGTCCCGATAACACAGCTTGAATTGCTTCATAAGTTTCTTTACCACGAAGCTCAGAAATCATAATCCAGCGTGGGTTATTTCGTAAGGCAGCCTTAATCAGATCCGTAACTGTTACACCATGTCCAGTTAACCAACTTAATACATCTTTATCGGGAAATAGCTGTTTAACATGCGTTTCAGGAACATCTTCAATCATAACTGCTTTATGTTCAAACAAAATGTAAGAGAATAGCAGCTTTAGAAACTCTGTTTTCCCTGTACCTGTTTCTCCTGAAATTAAAATGTTATTTCGACTTACCATAAGTACTTTAAAGAATTCAAGCATAAATTCAGGAGCAAATGTAGCAAAATTCTCTTCGTTTAATGCTAATCTAGGACGTACTATCCTTAATGACATTGTAGAATTTCCTACTGTATTTTGGTTATGCACTGCATTAATACGAATAGATCCGTAAACTCCATCAAAGATTGGTTTTTTAGGAACAAATTCAGTCCCTACAGCATTAGCAAACTTTTGAATTACACGAGAAATATATTCCTCTGAAATAATATGATCGGAATTTTCATAACTCCCTTTATAATCACTTGATTCTACTATTAAATGACTTCCGTTATAGGATATATCAGTAATATCAGGACGTTCCTTTATAATCCTTTCGATAACTCCTGTACCAATAATTTCAGATACGACATATTCTGCTATATCTTCGTCATCATCATAATCCATAAACATATAAGGATAGTCATTTTGGATAGTTTCTTTGATCTTTTTACGTGATCCTTCATTAAGTAAGGCATCAATAACTAACTCCGCATGTTTTGTATTCAAATCTTCTTTAATTCTCTGAAGATTATCTGGATTAAACTTAAATTTATCTTTTTTCTTTTGTGTTACTTTTGTCTTGCTAATTCCCAGCATCCTCACATTTTTTCTCCTTTCTTCTAAGATGTAGCTATATTCACCTTACATGTAGCCTGAAACGTGTTATTTCCATCTTGAATAATGACTCTTATAGCTTTTATTGATCCATTCTTATTATCAAGGTATTTAAACTCGTATTTAGCATCCTTCTTGATTTTTACAAGATTATTAGAGTTAATACGTTTTTTAAAATCTTTTTCAAAGTCTTGTTTTGAAACATATAACTCTCCATTTTGAATACGGGAACTATTATCTGCATTTGCAACAGCGCTTGCTCGAATTGTTTCAGTAATCCCTTGCATAACTGAATCGGTTGTAAAATTTTGCTTGTAATAATAACCACTAATTACAACCATAAAAAAACCAATAATTAGCATTAACAGAACGAAAGGATAGTCTTTCAACTTTTTTACTCCTTTCTCTCAGATCTCAAACTATTAAAATAATAGTTATAATCATTAATAAATAGAAGGAGAAAACCTCCTTCTATTTATTGGTTATATAGTTATCTACTACATTTTAAAAGCATTTGAAAGTGTAGATTTAAAAGAATCAATTACACTGTTAAACACTTCAGGATATGCAAGTTTTGCCCCTGCAATTAAAATTACTCCTACCACTACAGTTCCAATCATCCACCACATACGATCTGTATTTTGTTCTAACATCTAAACAGCATCCTCTCAATTTTTGTTTTTTTATATAAAAAAGAGACGTAATATAAAAATTACGTCTCTTTTCCTACCTAAATATTTATTTAGTACAATTTAATACCTAATTTGATAGCACGATCTATTGTAAAGTACTTATTTAACATAAGCATGTTAATCGCACCTAATGTAGTAGGCATCATATCATTGATAACACTTTCAATCTTCTCTTTTACAAAAACAACCAATGTATTAAAACTAAATCCATCAAATTGACTTGTATCAAAACTAAAATCGAAGTGGAACATATCACCAAATGATAAATTTCCTGAAAGTAAATTATCGACTCCAGCTTGTGTTAAAGCGGAAAGGCTACCTTCCAACGAATATCCAATTAAACGAATTACAATCCCTGTAATTACAAAGTATAGCGCCATAAATATAATTTGTTTCTTGGCCGAGTTATAAGTTAGGACATTCACACATTTTTCATCTCCTTTCCTATTGCTTTAACCAAGCAACATCTTCATCTGACCAACCAGGCGGTTTGCCATTTGAGAAAGGATTTTTTGGATCAACAGGCTCTAATAGTAATTCATCATCTTTCAGTGTTTTAGAGCCAATTGTTCCGTACATATATGCATATAAATTTAATGGTTGTGTTACCTCAAAGTTAACCTTATTAGCGCCTATAGGGATTCCTGATGCTATTAAAACATTGTATTCTCCCAGGTCTGCCCAAATCGGAACATATAACTTTCTCTTACCATCTTTCATTGCATTCTTAATACGTGGATCATGGTCTTTCACTTGCTGATCGGTAAATAAATTACCTGTTTTTTGTTCTACGTTAATATGTGGCAATTCAAAAAGAAAGTCGGTGTTCTTCTTATCCGTGCTGCCTGTTTTCTCAGCTTCTTCTAATGGAACAACCATTTGATCTCCTTTTTTCTCATAATTCAAATGAGAATCAATCAATCTCTTATCTACAAAAGCATTTGCCTTCACATCATAAGGGATTGCTAATTCATTGTTATAACTAACTAATGGTTTCAACTCAAAACCATAGCCAGTTTTTTGTTTAGGCAGCTGTTTTAACGGAATTGTAAGTGTTTCATAAAAGATATCCATCTCTTTTCCGACTTCACGCTCCGTCATTATAACGCCTTTATATTTCAATTCAGTAGATGCTTTAGCATTTGCCTTTACAGTTTCTTCAGAAGAAGTATAACCATCCGTATCTACTTTGCCTTTCCCATCTAAAATAAGGATAGATTCTTTATTAACTTTTTCAAATCTAACCTCATAATTTCTCTTATCATGTTTCTTTAAAAATTTAGGATCTACCTTGAATTTTATTTCCTCCGGTAATTCCTCAATTGTATATACTTTGCTATCTACCAGCTTATTGTCAGCCTTATCATATAAGTTAACAGCAACATTACTCTTATTAGAGTCCTCATAAATGATGTCCTTGTCCAAACGTACAATTACAGGCAAACCAATATCAGCAGGTGCAGTATCGATTCTTATTTTTCTAAGACCTAAATTTGCGTCTGCCACAATTGTATATTTCACCTGGTTAGAAACAGGAGATAATTTGTAATCAACAGAGGTATTTACCACTGTTTTACTTACGTAAAAATCTCCAAATTCATTTTTATTTGTGCCGTAAACAAGATTCATTTTAACAATATCGCTACTACTTAATGAATCATTTATATATAGCAAAATAGAGACCACTTTTGATAGATCCTGCTCTCCTGTATACCTATACCAACCGTTTGACTTTAAATCAATTTTGTTTGGATTATTCGATTCAACAAAGCTGTTATTAAGCCATATTTCAACGTTCTTATTATTAGCATTTTCTAGTGCTATTTGTCTCAAGAAAGTAACACCATTAAAAGCAGAACCATTATGATCCTTATTTCTTGGAACATATGTAAGTGCCTTAATATGTGACTCATCTTTAATTGTCGTATATGGTTGAACACCAACCACATAGTCACTGTTCTTTTTCCCTGTCACCTTCTCGATTGTTTCACTAACACCAACCATACCAATTTTCACAACTGAAATATTCTTAGAGCTTGTTCGAAACTTCTCTAATCTAGTATCCATAGAACTACTCATTACATTTTGGATTTCTAGTCCTACTTGGTTTCCTTGCGCCAGCAATACTGGATTAATACGAGTCTCAAAGTTGATTTTTTTGAGTGCCTTATTACCACGAGTCAATGTGTCATGCCAAACCAAATGAATACTTCCATCACTCTGCTGTTCTATCTTCGGTTCAACATATTGATCACCATATTTAGCAGATCCAACTACATAATCAAGACCTTTAGGTATTTTCACTCTCATTTCTACTTTTTCATCTAAAGAATTAAAATCCGTCTCCGCTGGTAGTTTTGCAAGATTATCAACTGTAATATTTACATTATCCGAGCTGTAATATGTGTTTTTATTTGTTTTTATGTCACTGCTCGTCTCACCATTGATAATACCCAATGTTTCAAAGTTAATTGTACTACCCACAGGCGATTGTAATTTAGTTAAATTACCATTTTCATCGTACTCCGTAAAGTTGTTGTATTTACCATCTTCACGAATACGATAACCAATTTTTCGATCTGCTGTTGGATAGACAACTGAATCAGTAACGGTTATATTTGGTGTTCCTTTTTCATTAAGACTACCAATCTTCTTCGTCTTGACGTCAAAAGGAATATAGCTAGCTACCACTTCACCATCACCCATTACTGCATTAATGTCATTCTTGATTGCTCCAACTTCACCATATTTTCTAGCTTCATCATATGTACTATACCATTCATAATCTTCAGCCTTATTTTGAGTTAGAGCTTCAAAAGAATTGTCATTTTTCTTTGCTATTCCAAAAGAAATTACTTGCTTATCACTATTTTTGACTCTTCCTCCTGAAGATGTTGGGTATCCTTCATTTAACATATTTGTTTTTGCCGATTCTGCATATTGCTTTGTTAAATAAAACGAATCCGTATTCCATTTGTAAACCATAGTTGTGCCACCTTCTGTAACAGCACGAACGTTTAAATGACTTACCACTTTCACCTTTTGTCCTACTATAATAGTCGGATCACCTTTAGATACAGCACTGTATCCAATATGTGGTGTTCCCAACTCTTTTCCTTCAGGCGTATGGAAAGTAGTTTGTATTGAATACGAGCCTTTTGGATTATTCCTTTCCGTAATAGTTACAGCAGCTGTAGTATTATATGGTACTACATTACCTTTACTATCCTCATAGGAGTCAATAATACACTTCAAATCATAATAAACATTATTAGCCTTGTTAATCTTATTATTTTTCGCTAAAGGGTAGTATTCATTTGGTGTATGAATTAAAAACCTAGTTGTAGCGAAAGCTTTCTGATTTTTATTAAAAGCCACAACTCGACTGTCATGTGAAATCATTGTCGGGAACGTTGAACCAATAGTAAAGTCACTAATGCTCCCTTCATAATTTATTACATCTTTTGAAACTTTCGGTTTGCTTATTTGAGTAATACCACTGTCCCAAACGCTATTAATCGTATATTTTTCAATATCGTTAGCATTCCATTTTTCTTTAGGAATATAAGATTTTGCACTTCCTGATTGGACTGTACGCACATCTTCATAACTATCCAATCCAATTTCAGAGCTTTCTGTATTGGGTTGAGGGATTTTTTTGCTTATATTATCAATAGCTTGATAGTTGAAAATTGTAAAAGGAGTATCTTTCCCTTCAAAATCCAACTTATCTACTCCCATTGATTTAGAATCCCAATCAACACGTCCGCTAAAATCAAAGTGATAATTTACTTTTCCAGCAGGAAATGTAGCACCCCTAATATCGCTACGGTTAGGAAGATTATCTACAAATAAAGATAATACAACTGGAAAGATAAAAGAACGATCATCCTTATCCACTTTTGGGTTGAATACTGAATAAGACAATCTAGGCATACCTGCATAGTGAGTTGAAAATTTCGCCTTAACATTTACTTTTCCAGAAGCCGTAACAGGATTAATATCATCAAATGATTGTGATACATTTTCGTTTGTAATATCTTTCCCATCTACACTTATAACCTGGATTTTAATGTTAGGTTTTAATTTCAATCCATGCTCCGCCCCTTGTACTTCCACAGTAACAGGGATCATTAAGGAGTTACCTGTTTCTTTTAACGTGTATTCCATATCAAAAGAAACAATACCCTTTTCCAAATCCTCTTTACCACCAACAGCAAATTTTGCATTAACACGTTTGTTTGTAATTCCATTTTCTAATGTGCCGGTGATTTTCATCTTAATATTTTTTAGCGTTTCATTCTTCTTAGGATTAATTGTCACCTTCAATGGATATGTTACTGTATCAAACGTCCTTACAATGCCATTATTAGGGCTAGAATCATTACCTGCTTCATCGTTCGAATCAAAAGGTGCTGTTCCATCTACGATGTCTGAAGGCTTAATAAAGGCTTCAAAATCAAACAACTCACTACCTTTTTTACCATTTGCTACAACTACCTCGTTTGGATTAATTCCCGTACTCTTCAGATCCGCTTTTTCTTGCAGCACAGTCACATCGTTTGTTTTGTTCTCTTGAGCCTGTTTCTGATCCGATGTACTTTCTGCATGTCCAATTGATACGAAGTCGGCCAAGCTTCCAAACAGAAGCATAACAACAAATAATAAACTAAATGACCTTCTAAACCACAATCGTATTCCTCCTCTCTTTACAACCATGAGGATCTATCCCCATATGAGAGAGAATAAGTAGTTGGACTTCTCGCTTTTTCTTTCATAATAACCTCCCTTTCATTCGAATAATAACGACATAGCGCTATGTTTTTAAATAAAACTAAAAAGCCTACCATATATTTGATAGACTTTTGATTTTTATTTAATTTGCTTGTAATTTAATTCTCGCTCTTAACCCTGGTATTTTTAATGAATCAAGTTTCCTTAATTCTTCTATAAAAACATATTCTTTTTCCAGGAGTACTTCTGCTGCATCTATTGGGTACTCTTGAACTCCATCATCCAAAACAATTCTTTTATTTTTAGAATAAAAAAGGAATCCATAAGTATAATCCTCATGAATTCCTTCAATACAAACTGACATTGTAACCCTCCATATTTAGTTGTAATTTTGCTCAGAGATTTTTTTACACCCTTTCGGTTTACCCTGTTCATCTAGTCTAATTGTCATTCCACTATATGTAACACTTCCAACAAATTTATGTCTATATAAATACTCACACCCTGTCTCTTTATCTACAAAAACCTTAATACCTTCTTTCTCACTTGAAATCTTTTGTACAGCTTCAGAATCCCCTGCTACCGACTTATCAACATCTACACAACCAGCAAGCCCTATAAGAGCAAATCCTACTAAAATCTTTTTCATATTATTTCTGCTCCTTTATGATCTTGTTAATTTTTATTGGTTCATACATTTCTAGTTCTTCATTTTTACTATCTACTTCTTGGGTTTCAAAAATAAGACTATAATTCTCACCATTAACTTGCACCTTACAAGTTAAATCCTTTTCTATCCAAAAATCTTCCGTATTAGCGTTTAACTCTACTTCTACTTGTCCAATTAAATATTTTTGTATACCAACTATTTTGAAATATTTACTATTAATATTTAATTCTTTTTCAACCATCTTTTCTGCTATCTTTATATTTTCTTGAGTCTGTTCACTCTTTATAGCATTCACCTTATTAGTCTTATCCATATAATAATTAATACAAATTCCTAAAAACACTATGAATCCAACAACAAGTGTAATCATGCCTATACTTTTAATTAATCCCTTTATTGATTTTGTATTCTTCTTTGTTTGCGAATCCATGCTACTCACCTTCTCGTTTTTCTTTATTAGCTTGATCTCTTCTTCGCTGCCATTCTTGTTTTTTATAGAACAGTTTTATCGCTTCTTCCCAATACGTATATTTGCAATCTGTTTCTTTTATTTTCATATTTAAGTTACTCCCTTATCAATTTTCCAATACTTTTTGGAACGTACATTTCAACATCCGTTTTATAAGTATTTTCTACTAAATTCCTTCATTAAATTAACAACCAAATCGAAAATACAAAAAGAACCATTAAACAGGCTGCTATGATGATACTAATCGATTTATCAAAATCTAAATTAAGAATCTTATTTAATATGAAATTACCTGTAATAACAATAAGAGCAATTAACCATAAATTAGCCATACAATTATCCTTACTCTTTCTTTCCACATTCTAATTTTTTCATCGTTGCTGAACCCGAACCTGTACTGCTAGAGCTATACGTGTAAAGATAATTACAATCTTGTACCTTATCATGTAAAATGATTACTTCTTGTAAGGCTGTATTACGAGGATCTAGTCCTTGTTTACCATCATCCACAATATGAGCTTCTACAACTTCTATTCTTGATTCTTTATTTCGCTCTTTATTTGTAATCTTAATTTCACCTAATTCATAATTCTCTTCGGTGTTAGTAACCTCTTTATTTTCACTTGTAGCAGCCTTTTCTTTCTCCGCTGCCATAGTACCTGTATTAGTAGAATTCGAACAACCTACTAAACTATATAGCGCCATAGCGTACGCCAAACTAATTAATGCTTTTTTCTTATTCATATCTTCATCCCCACTTCCCTAATTTCTTAAATTGCCTTTCCTTTTGGGATTAATTACAAACAAAACATACTGATTGCTACCTAATATGCTTTGTTTATAGCTAATCTTTACCAATAAAAAAGAGCAGCCAATTAAGGATCTGCTCTTTTCTACTAGTTTTATAATTTATTAATCTTTACTAGAACTTAATCACAACTTGAACCACCATCATAGCCTGAACTACCTGATGAATAATCTGAACTAGAACTACTATAATTTGAACTACTAGAAGAAGAACAATCATTATCATTCCCTGTTGAATACATTGAACTTCCTAATGCAATATCTAAAGCACTGTTATCGCTTGCCATACTATTAGAAGAACGAGTAGATCCATTATATGACCGTGTTGAACTCCCTTTACCTCTCGTTCCATTAGTGTTTTGTTTACCAGAATTAGTAGAAACATTTTTATTTTGGTTAAATACTCGCTTCATCATATCTCTATCCCCTTTTTCATATTGATTTGGTTTATCCTTGCTATGATCAATTACATAAACAGGATTCTGATTTATATCATCTTTTTGTATGTTAATTTTCGGTGATACATCCTTTTCTTTTTTATACTTCCTAATCATTCTCTTTTTCATAAAAATAGCTACAAGTGCACTAATATATCCTATTGCATAAATAACAACAAGGACATAATCAAAGAATACCGTTGTAATAGTGGTTAATAATTCACCATCTTCTTCATTTAAATTAATTACTTGTTTCATCATTGGTTCTAAGCCCCACCAAATACAAAGTACAAAAATACTTCCTATAGATAAGGATATACATATCGCATTAATTTCTCGCTTTAACTGACCTATCTTTTGATCTCTTTCTGCTGCATTCAAAACATCCACTCCTTTTACTGACTTTGTATTAGAGCATTTGCTACACGAAAGCAAAAATGACTTCCCAGGGTTTCATGTAATTTATCATTCATCCATAGGGTTTCTTCTAAATCCCCTTTAACATGTAAGGCATCCCCAGGCTCTTTCATAACCGCTTCTTCATAAACATTTCCGTTTACTTCCGCTTTCAATTTCCAACCTGTTTCCGTAATTTTAATTGTGACTTCCTTGCTCATGATTCCCCTCCTGGCTTATTGATGTAATTTGCTTAAATTCCTTAAAACCTATTATTTTATCATTCGTGTCATATGCGAATGATAACTTATAAATCCCTGTATTCGTTGTTACCTTATAGTATTTTGTTTCTAATACTGGCTCTATTAGGATATCTGTAATTGGCAATTTAAACTTCTCTGTTAACAATTCGTTTTTTTTCTTTTCGTTGTATTCAATTCGCTCTGCTGCCATTTCAGTTTTTAGTTTGTTTTCTTCACTCATTTCGACTATTCGAAAATACCCGCACACTATTAATCCAATCAAACTCCCTATCATTATAAGTGCCATAATTATTCTCCAGTTTTTTGAGAGTTCAAGTCCTGTGTAGAATGTAAAAACCGACAAAAAAAATAAAAATATTAATATATTTATTACAATAGAATTAAACAACATCTACTCATTTCACACCCTTCCCAAAATAAGTAGGGCATGTGAGCTTAATACCCTATTCATGTGGCTCATATCCAAATGAACCTTCTTTTATTATGTAATTTTTACCGAATATGAAACCTTTGCCCTGGCACTTCTTACACTTTCTATTTTTCTTCATTTTCTTTATCTCCGTTTGTTAGATCAACATAAATTTGATGTATGCTATAACCTTGCTCTCGTTGCTTTTCTAAATCTTTCAAAATTCTTTGTTCACTAGCAGCACTTGATTTACCATCTCTTGATATTCCAATTATTAAGCATTTATCATTCTTCATTTGTTTCATTTCCTTCTCCCCACTTTAAAAGTAGAATAAATACTTTCTCCCCAGGACGACTATGAATTCCTCCACCGACTCTTATGCTAGCTTTCTCTAAATCTTTAATTATTTTTTGAAAAAATTCACTCTTATAAATTACTTCTTCCGCAATTTCTTCCATGCTAAGTTGAATTATTTCATCTTCTCTAAAAGGCTCTGCGATTTTTTTCACTACCTTGCGATATTTCCAAAACTTTCTTTTAATAACTATTCGATTAAAGAACAACCAACAAAATGAATTTGAAAATGTTTCTCCTATCATGTATCTAAAATTGTAGCTGCTACGATAGTCAATAATGTCACAATTTACAAGTTTTATTGGTAAATAATCAAAACCATTATTCATCTGTTTTCTAATTTCATTTATAAGAAATTCACTAGTAAACTTCCTTCTAAGAAAATTTTCAAAAGCTATTTTATAGATTTCTAGTACCATTTGTTTTTCATTATCTAATTTATGTTTTAAACCAGTTAACTCAGATTCTGTTATTAATGGTTCTTTTACCAATGCAATCACCTACTTCTAATCCTGATTGTTTAACAAAAAGAGCAGTCCCTTTAGGATCTGCTCTTTTACAACGCCACTTTAACCTGCAAAATAGTCTTCTTTTGTTAAGTTCCCAATATCACCGTAAAATTTAACATAAATATTTGAAGCATCACTTATTTTTTGGCTAAACTTAACCTCAAACTTTTTTTCATTTATCCATTTAAAATTAACAGGTGTATTGGCAATAAAATTATCATATAAAAACACATCATATTCACCAAAACATACTATCCATTCCTTTTTATTTAACGCATTGATTTTTATTTCAGTTGTATTTATGTTTGTTTTTCTTCCTAAAATACCAATATCTATTTTAACTGCGACAAACTCTTGTTGCTGTTTGATTTTTTCTAAGGCATACAAGCAAATTTCGATAGGTAACTTATCAAAGTCCTTCTTACCAAATACTAAAAATTCAATAGGATCTATCTTTTTCTTTTTAAACATGTTCTGCACCTCTCCTTGTTTAAAATGTTTTAGATATACATAAGAGTAGAGATAGCATGAAATATAAGGAGAAAGGGGAACATATAACCACTATCTCCACTCTTATATACAACTAATAAAAAAAGAGCAGCCCCAGGGTTCTGCTCTTTCACACAAAATTATTGCACTTCATAATCAATAAACATCACATGATCACGAAACACTTCAAATCGCTCTACTTTATCACCATTTTCTTCAAATTCATCTTTATTTTCTTTTCTCATTAATTCAAATATAGCGTGTCCTACTCCCTGAAAAAATTTAGTGTTAATAATTATACTTGCTTTTTCTTCACTTTCCGCATTGACGATAGTCGATCTTCTTAAACCACTTACAAAATGAAATGTCGCAACAATACTCATTACCTTTACCTCCAATTCAAATCATGCAAAAAGAGTTTACAATCAAAAAAATATATTCAGTCTAATATCATGGTAATAACCATTTTTTCAATTCCTAGCCAGGTTAAAGTTATTAAAGCCAAAACTAACAACCACAAACAAGCATCTTTTATAGCTGCTTTGACGTTTCCCATTACTACATTGTCTTTCCTGTAAGAATCATGATGAATGATAGCAATGCATCAAATAACAAAATCATTAAAACCATAAATGTTATCATAGCTGGAAATATCAATTGATCTCGGCCAAGCATATCCCCTTACCTCCCAATCCCCTACTTGATTATGACAATAAAAAAGAGCAGAACCATTAAAATGATTCTGCTCTCTAGCATTAATTTCAGTTTACTTTTTCATATTTTTTCGCTTTATCTTCAGATATTTTTTTCAAGAAAGCTTCTTTATCATCAGCTGCTTTGAAATCCTTTTGGAAATTTTCCCAATCATCACCTGAATTCATACCCACTCTCTTAGTAGAAAATCCATTTTCAGTCGGTGAAACTATTAATTTTTCATCGCCATTAGAAAGAAGTAAAGGATCACTACCAAACTTCTCTTTTAATGAAATTGTAAATACAGCGTATTCGCCAGCTTTATACTCTGTTTTTTCTAACTTATAAACAGCATATTTATCAGCTCTATCACTACCTTTGTGCATTTTCCATTCATTATCTTCTTGTACTTCTACAAATAAAGAGCGATCTGTTCGTTTGTAGTTTTCACCTTTTTTAAATTCTATTGAATTATCACTACTACATCCAGTGAAAATCATGATGACAAACGCAAGTAAAACCGGAAATAGCTTCATGCTCTTATTCTTAAACATGTAATTCTCCCCATTTCAATTGATAGTTATATATCATTATATCATTATATGAACATGTGAGAGCTTATTATTTTTCATAGCGCTATATCACAGTAAATCTTATTTCAAGTGTACAACCCAATGTGTTTTTCTAACCAAAGTTATATTAATTACTGTAAATGTATAAATTGCATTCATACTATTACAAAAAACATTTATTTTCTTACCCAAACTATAACGTTCATCTAAATCAAATAATCCTACACTAATACTTTTACTCCTCAGGATTTTCTTTGCTTTTTCGTTAAAATTCAGTTCACTCACCCCCAAGCTCTACTACTTTTTCGAGCTAAAGTTTCATTATATAGTGAACAAATGACTTGTTGTGTATTATAGCGATAGAACTCAGATAAGACTTTAGCTGCTGAATCGAAAGTAATCATGTATTCAGTTAATCCAACTATATGAACCAACGGGATATTTGCGCTAATCAATAAATTAATACCAATATCCTTACAACCAATTAATTGTTTTACAGCATCCATATACTTTTTAGTTAGACGATCAAATGCTGTAATAACTAAAATCAGCATCTTTCCTGACTCTCTGCTTTCGCCTAATTGCTTCTTCGCTCTCTTCAAAGCTACAATACAATCAGTTTCACTATCATATTTATTAAAATCTAAATGGCAGCTCACTACCTCGTTATGATCTAACACATCTACCATTTCTTTCTGAAATTCTAAACTTAAATCATATTCTCCTACAACTAAATATCCCGTAGGATATTTCCTTTTTGCTGTTATAACACCTGCAATTTTTTTTACATACCTTTCACGGTGTTCCTTTCCCATTTTTCTTACTCCCTTTAAATGCAGCTCGTATAATTTTCCACAAGCTACCCTTATACAATTTAATATTTGATCAGCTTAATTCTACATAAAACCATTTTCAATCCAAAAATGATTAAAAATTAAAGGTCTATATTTATACATTTGCAAATCCAAGAAGGAGATTCTTCATTTAACAAAAGTGACGTTTAGTCTCGTTTCGCCCACTCGCTAAAGGTATGATTGTACAGTCAATCGCTCAGGAATAATCCGTCATGGCGCTATGATCTAACTATGATCCAATGTACAGCAGACCTCTAAGTAATTTGTAGTGCTTAATGCCCTACAAGATAGACCACCACTAGTTGCTTTCTTACAAGCGGTACTTATGACCCTCAGGGTTTATTCGTGTACTTCTTCTCCCTATTCACGAATTGGAGTGGCAAACAGTGGTCGTGGCACTCCCCCAGCATCTATATACAATTTTCAAAGGACAATCGGGATCATCTTAAACTAAGAGAAAGTGATTATTTGATAGGATTAAATCCTCATACCTCCATCCCTTATCGATTCCAAAACTTCAAATGATCCCTGGTGCATTTAAATTTCATGCACAATTAAATGATCAAATATTGTATTATTAGCTAACTTGCTTAGATTTTTTAATAAATTTAACTTCCATCAATTTAGCACTAGTATTAGATTTCTTTGCGATTATAACGCCATAGCTGTTTCTTACACATTTGATATACCTGAATATCCTTGCTAATGGAACTTCACGTTTTTTTAGGGGATCATATAGATTACCATTGTCTAATACGATATATTCTTGTCCTTGAAAGGTACTAATTGAATGTGCCTTTCTTACTAAAGAACCAGTATCCATTTCTTGTACAACTTTTAAACTATGTGTTTTTTTGCTAAATTCTTTTGCACGCATGAACATCTTCTCCTATCTTTAATTTTTATATTTAACAGCCGATTTTCTCAGGATCAGCTGTCCATCTAACAACAAGTTTTTCAACTCAACCAAGAATCACATAACTCTTAAAACAAATTTCAAGGCGAGCATTATAAAATTTTCAATGCAGTCTACGGATAAAAAACAAAAAAGGCGTAAACTAATGTGTTTTAGTTTACGCCTTTTTCTTCAATCCGAAGAACCACTTTTAAAAGTATAACTGAACAAAACCAATAATATTTAGCAATAAAAGCGCGCAAGTATACCCTTGTATAAACACGCGAAAAAGTATAATATTATTGATGTTGCATCTAGTTATGCTTCATCAAGTGGGCAGCCTTTCTAAAACACCTGATTTGTTTTAAGAAGGTCGAAAGTAATAGGAGCGCCAACTCTTATTGCTTTCTGCCCATGTACTATGTAATTGTTAGTAGTTCGCTTGTTAGATGTTCTTACAAACAATCTATCACAAACAAGATTACAACTATTAAACAATGTCGTCAATCCATTTTTTCTTAAAAATTGTAACATCTAACCAAATTACATATCATAAATCTTCGGAAAATCCTATGTTATCAATACATCAGATAACTTGGATTTTTTTTTTGTAATTTTAAAAATACAAAAAATCAAACGTAATTTCAGAACACTTGTTCTCATTTTAACACTAAATTCACATTTTGACGATAGTAAATTGTTTTATCCAAATATAGTTTATTAATTAAGATTCAGGTGACAATCATAGTTTGTGAATTATTCACAAAGATTTCACGTATTTCAAATTCGATATTTAGGAAATATCCCTAAAAACAACGAATGCGATTGCCCCTATTGGGACAATCGCATTCAAATTATTTAAAGGTTACCCGATTCCACCACCGGGATCTCCCATTCTAGCTAATAATTGTTCTGAATCTTTTTTCACTATATCGTTTGGTTGCTCTTTACTATCAGCAGCAGTATAAATAATTCCTGCCGCAAGAACTATACTTGTTAATACAAATAATAATTTCTTCATATAGCACCACCCTCATATATTATACCATTTTTATTAAATTCTACCACCATTTTTTTAGGGAACTTGCAATAGAACCGATTACCAGCGCACTCAAACAGCTCAATTGCATTTTCGATTAGAGTAATATCATTTTTCGCTATTCCCAAATAACAATATTGCATTGGAGTTAAAAACCCGTTTTTCTTTTCTAAATCATTAAGAATAGTAACTGCATTTTTGTAATTCCCCTTAATGATCTCTAAGAAAGATTCCTCAGCAGGATGATATATTTTGATTTTATCCAATTCTTTTTTATTAACTAGCTTAATAAATGCATATGTATTAAGAATCTCTTGTCGCCTTTGCTTCTCTCTTTCAAAGTAATATGGCTCTAATTGTTCCAGGGACTCTTTTATATACTTAGATGCACTATGGTAGCACTCAAAAGTAAACGACTCCGCTAAATATACGAGAGCAGATGCTCTTAAAAGATTAAAACAACTCTCAGGATCTTCTAGTTCTAAAATCTCATGACATGTATTTCTAAGATTTTCAAGCTTGTCCTGGACTAAGTAAGCAAATGACAAACACTCTTTTATTCTGCCTAAATAAGCCGTTTTGATAAAACTATCGGATATATCATCAACTTTTGGTAGTAAAACGTCAGCATATTCAAATAATGAGGTGTAAGTTTCTAAATCACACATAGTATAGCAAGTTAATATACCATACAAAATCTTCATTTCCTTTGTTTTAATAACCTTACTACCTTTACGATCTTCGAGTTTATCCAGCAATTCTTGTTTTGCAATAGCACCGCTGCTGCGCTGCCATACTAATTCATATACATATGCCCATTCTCGATTCATCGCAAGCGAGGAGTTCTTTTCCTGATCTACAATAAATTTCAATAGCAGTAGATCGCCTTTAGCATTTGCATACTCCATAGCAATTCTTAGATTCTTTTTGCTTGTTGTTACTGAACAAAAGGCACATAACATTTTTCGCTTTTTGTTAATGTCATTCTCGTATAATATGTCCAGCAACTTAATTAACTTCCAAAATCCAAATTGATTTTTTCCTGATAAATTCTTCGAAAATGTTCCAGGAGTAATGCCAATCTCTTTAGCAATGTCTTCCTGATTTCTCTTTTGAAAATCTATATCGTTAATAAGAGTACTTAAAAAGCTGTTAAATATTTTTTTTGATTCTTCATCTTCTGTTTTTGCTTTATAATCCATAACTATTGCGCCCCTTCTGGAACAGAGACTTTTCGTTCCTATCATCGATTAATACGACATGTAACGTTAAAACTTCCCCCAAAATACCAATAGCGTAAATTCTATATGTTTGTATATCGCTATGTGACTATTAGATTATCAAAAAAATATATAAAATACATCAACATATTATACTATTTTTCCCATTGTTTTATTATGCAATTATGCATATATATGTTAATTGATAAATGCGTGACCCCCAAAAATAGAGGTCACAGCATGTACTATCTACCTAATGGGGTCCCGCCAACATAACGCGAATTTCGTACGCTAAGGAATTTTTCATTTAAAAAACTTGATTTTTCCGTACGTTAAGAAGGCTCCATAAACGGTATTTGTTTTTTAGTATGATACTTTGTTTTTGGTAATGAGTTTTGGAACTAGATTTCAAACATATTTCAGTCAGTTCTGATAGATGTAAATAAAGTTTCTTAAAAGACCGTTTTCGGTTCTTGTAAAAAATAATAAAGTTGTTTCATTTTCGGATAGCGAATAATTAATATTAGTAAATCTTCGCTTCATTAAACAATTTACTTTATATATTCCAATAGTCACTATTTATATCACTGTTATATTTATATTCAATCTTTTCTTTTCCACACTTTTCACATTTATAAAAACTAGCTGTACCCATCTGTCCTGTTTTAAAATTTTCACTATCTTGAGTCTTAATAAAGTTATATTTATGAATACATTTAGGTTCTTTTACTTTATTTATCCATTTTTTTAACATAAAGTAATCACTCTCCTTTAAAGAATATTCCTCGTGGATTTATACATTTATAATATCCTACGAAATATTTCCATTCAATGACTACGGTATGCCTTAGCGTACAAAATCCGCGAAATGTTGGTGCTACCCCCTAATTTACTAATTTTACATTACTTTAAAAGTTGGATAATATTCTTATACTCATAAAGGGGTATCGCCAGCATTTCGGAAAAAAACCACGCTTAGAGTATACAAGATTTTATACAGTTTTTCGGCTAATCCAGTAACAAACGAGAACCCTAAAAACCGTGCCATAATAGGAATGTATAAAAAGATGAATAGCTTTATAGAAAATAAAAAAGAGGATTCCTTATGAGAGTAAGGATTCCCCTTTTTCCTTGCTACCGATAATGTTGCGTTATGTTAACTTTACATGTATAGAATATACAGTTATAACTCAAGTCACTACTAGCCTTCTTCCAATGGTATAATAAGGAAAAGTAGACAGGGCGGTGTATCGATTGAGAATATTTCTATTTATAGTAGGACTTCTCTTAATTACATTCGGTTTTTTAACTCTTAGTTCTTTCAGCTTCCAAGGTAATGGTGGATCAGTAGCTGTGGCTGTGATGGCTGACCCTCCTGTATCCTATGGACTTTTGGGAGTTGGGATACTCCTGATAATAGGAGCTGTATTACTGAAGAGAAAGAAGAGACCTCACGTAAAATCATAAGTTACTTCCGACTTCGGTAGTTATGTAAATAAGCTGTCCATATGGGCAGCTTATTATATTTTTTGCTTAGCGTGGTTTTTTTCCGAAATGCTGGCGGTACCCCCTGATGAATTTGAAGAGACCCACCTAAGGGAATAAATGGGTCATTAGGGTACTACTATCTCATTGCACAAAAGGGAATTTGCATTTAAATACTAGCATATTCTTAAAGTTCTTATATTGAGAAATAAAGAAAAGACACCCAAAGGTGCCTTTCTCCGACTTGAACCACTTTAATTTTAATAATATAGTGCTAAGTTTAAAAACTATAGGGATTTGTAAGTAGTTTTTACGGAATTATGAGTGTTTTTTATTTTGTATTTCAATAATTTTATCTGGTAGTATTTTTAAGTAATATTCTTTTTCTGTTAGTTCAAATATAAATAATGCTTTTTTCCAGTTACAAACAACCTCTTCTACATTGTGTTGTTTAATCTTTAATAAATACTGACCTTTTAAGTAGAATAGTTCACCTAATAGGTATAAAGTATTTAGATTAATTGCTAATTTGATGCCCTTATCAACGTATTTTATTGCCTCTTCATGTTGATATGTGAAGTCTAAACATTTTGCTAAATTTAAAATGATTTTTAATTTAATTTCTTTATTTCTAGGAAAATCTAACTTATTAAAATTAGTCAAACATTTTTTTAATATATTAATGCTTTTTTCATATTCTTTGTTTTCTGCATAAAATATAGCCAGAGTCTGCATAATATCTATTTCTCTTTCTGATAAAAAATCAGAATTGGTTAAAGTTAGTTTTAACGCATGATTTAAAAGAGTTAAAGCAGTTTTTGTTGATTTTTTTACCATAAATATAGCAATTGCTTCATTCCATAGTAGAAATTGTTTCTCTTCTTTTGTTTGAAAATTATTTAAGTTTTTCTCTTTTTTTACTATTTCATAAAGTTCTTTATATTGTTTTTGCCTTAAGCAATCTTGTATTACATATTTCACGTTTTCTATATATTTTATTTTTTTGTTTTGAGTTAGTGCAAATATATTATTTGGATCAACACCAAGTCTTTCTGATAATTGATATAACAATATGCTAGATGGATAAATCAAACCTTTTTCTATCTTGCTAATTTGACTTTGTGAACATATTCCATGACATAATTCGGATTGTGATATATTTTTTTTCATTCGAAGTTCTTTAATGGTAATACCCAAATCGTTAAATTCCATTTTCTCCACCTACTATTTAGTGCTTTATTAGTATAATATTCTCTAATCTTAATGTAATGTAAAAATAATTTAGTTGCAATTATTGTTTGTTGTAAAGGCCTTATCCTTTCAATAGGAATATGCGTCTTTTTTTATAAAAAAAAGACACCCAAAGGTGCCTTTAGACTTGAACCACATTAATTTTAATAATATGTATTGGACTCCCATCCAAATAGTATTTTTTCATGTTATGTTATATTTTGTTATGATTTTTAATTGCGGCTAACATCCAATTTTGATTCAATTTCATTTAAGCTAGCTAGAGCATTACTTAGTTTTTGATCGGAAAGCTTGATTGATTTTTGAGCTTCTTCCATTCTTCCTTTCAACGGAGCTACTCCTTTTACTCCTTGAGTTACAGCTTTTCCAGCATTACTTCTATAGTTAGTCGCTAGTCCAAACTCTACTCTGAATTTCTCAATCTTTTCTTTTAATACAGAATCAGTTAACTTTGAGCCACTTTTAAATTCTGTATTTTTCTTGGAAAGTGCATCATATCGATTTGTAACTGACTCCATTTTTTCTTTTAAAGCGTTCTTGTCAAGAGATTCAGGGTCCTTACTTCCTTCTCCCCAAATAGCTTTCCAGTCCTGATTCCAAATCTCATCATATTCCTTTAACATTTCATCAATAGTAGGCTTAATTTCGTTTTGGTATGTAACCTTATCCGCATTTTCAGCTGGTTCAGTTGTTTCTTGACTCTGTTGGGTTGTTTTTTGAAGTGAATTAGTCTGTTTTTCTTCATAGAAAGTTACTTTCGATTTTAATTCTTTGATTTGTGTTTTTAATTCTTGCTGTTCTTTAAAGTGTTTATCAGTAATTTCATCCATATCTTTTTGTGAATACTTAGGTTTCATATCTTCTGATTTGGAATCCTTAAAAATAAATACAGCAGCAATGACAACAACTATTACTGCGATAATTCCAATAATTATTTTTTTGTTCATGTGTGTTCCTCCTGATGCATAATATCATCATTATATAATAATTAAATGTTTTTAGGTAGAAAAAAGACACCCAAAGGTGCCTTCCTCCGGCTTAAATCCTAAGCATTTTGGTGTTTATTCGCAATGTTTAGTATGACATTAGTTTTCTAATCTAAAGCTGCAGTAAATATGCAGTACTCCTAATTGTAACATCTAAATTATTAATGGGTCTATATGGAATAAATGTAATTATTTATATTTTAATTTTCGGAATCATACACCTGGTGTAATATCATTGTTAACATATAGGAATTGTATCAAATAATTGTATAGATAACTAGTCTTGTTGTTGATTTCTATTTATCTTAACATTTAGTTGTACAGTAAAATTATAGAAGAAGAGGAGAGATTTACTATGAAATTAAAGAGAATTATTCCAACAAGTATCGCTTTTGCAGCATTATTAACAATTGCACCACTAGAATCTTCAGCTGAAGAGAATATCAATACCAAGAATTTTGAAGGCCAAACAACAATTAATGGTGAAACGGTTGAGTTTGATGGGGTTGAGGGTAGTTCAGTAATGGTTACACCAGAAGGGGTTGCCTTGGCTTCAGGAGGAAATAGAACCTGGAGTGTCACTAACTATAGACCACTAGGTTTGACTTGGTATACTGTAGCTAAAGCTGATACACAAAAGGTTCATGATAAATTAGGAGCTAGAGCAAGGTTATTTAAAAAGTCTGGTTCACTTTGGAAAAGTAAAAGCAGTACTGTAAAGAATACTAAAATAGTTTCAGCTACAGCGAAACCAGATAGTTATATAAATAATTTTAATGGTGCATATTCTGTTGGTAACTTTACATTTGAAAAAAGTGGTTATGTAGATACATATCCTGAATTAAGGAAAAATTGGTAATATGAAAAAAATTTTAATACTAGCAGCGTGTACTTTAGTACTCGCTGCCCTTCTTGTATTTGTAGGATATAATAAATTTACCAATGATAGGGATGATTCTCCTAAAACTAATGAAGTTTTAACTTCAACAGATGATAGTGGGGCTATTACAGAAATTGCATCATATGATGAAGATCTCAATCCATTAAGTATTGAAAATAAGTTAAAAATAGAGGACGATCAGAGAAAGACGGTATATTTTGAAATTTTTAATGGAATTAACTATGATAGAGATTTTAAGATTATCGTTTTACAAAACTTTATTCAAACGAACTTTCGTGTTGATGGTAGTGAAACATCTATTTCTAGTCATAGTATAAATATTGGAGGAAATAAAAAAGAGAGAATTAAAGTTTCTGTTGATGTCGATAGTGAAACCGTAGATTTAACAGTTTTGTTTATTAAAGAACCTAATGAAATAGTTAAAGAAATGGATTTCGATAAATTAACGTATTATGAGCGAGTTTATGCGAAAAGGTTTACTATAGACAATGGTGATGAAAAAATAGACGTAAATATAAAAAAACCAGATTTTTTATATAAAAGTGAAGTTGATGATACTCCTATATTTTTGAGTGAATCTTCAAAAGATAGAAAGATATTACCCTCAGCTCAAGAAAAAACTAATGCTTATTTACATATAGGTAATCCAAATGCAACGGAAAATATGCGAGCGGCTATTATCGCTTTAAAAGATTGGGAGCAGGCGAAATTAAACGATGACATGGTTTGGTTCGTAGAATCAAAAAATACAGGAACATTGGGATATAAAGTTGATTTTCCTGAAATTGAAAATGTAGAAGAAAATTTACAATTTATATTGTTCCCGTATCCTTATGAAGATTGGGGAAAATATACAATGAACCCAATTGAATATACTTTTAGAACCGCCTTATTAAAATAGATGCTATATCAATAGCATCTATTTTGAAAAAAAGAGAGTATACTTTGGTATTTTGTAATGAAAATTAAGCCCACTTACGGAAATAGGTGGGTCTTTTTAATTTAAAGAGAAAAGACACCCTAAGGTGCCTTCCTCCGACTTGAACCACGTTCATATAGTATAAACCTATCCGTATTCCCCTTTGTTATACGTGTAAACACATCCTATAAAACAGAATCGTCTATATACATCAGATTGTTAGTTTACAAAATACAAGAGATTTGAGATCAGTATTAGAGTGACGCCACACCTTCTGTAATGATCGATATGTTACGCCTTTCAAAAGAATCTGCTTTATAGAATGTATCCACAATTTATATTTTACTACATGTAATATTTATTTGGTGTATTTTATACAACTATGTATAATTGCATAAAGTTTTGAAAAAACGAGAGCATAATTTGGTATTATGTAATAAAGAAAAGACACTCTAAGGTGCCTTTTCTAATAGTTTTTAGCAGAAACAACTGCATCCGATAATGATTAATAGAATAAACAATACAACTAGTAAAGTAAATTCTCCGGCAAAACTGCAGCCTTCGCCGCGATTATCACCATATTCCATAACAATAGTGCTTCCTTTAGATCTGAGGGTAAAATTAGGGTTCATTCTATGGATTTTAACGGGTTCACCTTACTTTATGTTTTAATGAATGAATTGAGCACTTTTAGGTATCTTTGGTGTACGACATATCTATGTCTAATTACGAGTGTTACAATGTACGTAATTGAACAATATGATTTAGTTTAACGATTTGTTTTTCTTGTAAATTTGATAACATAAATTAATAAACAAAGTGCCAATAAGGCTTGAATAATTCTAGTTACTAAGCTAATAATTGGATTAAAATCAAAACCTACTATAATGTGTAAAATTGTGTATATTGCGAAAAAGGTAATAGCTATTTGCAATAGTTTTTTCATAGAATATCCACCTTCTTTGGAAATTCAAATTTATAATAACAATGTTACAATTGCTCTTGCTGTCATATCTGCTAACCATGCAGGGCAGCCCATCTTTTTAAGCTGGTTTGATATAGCTGTTGTAATAGTTCCGCTAAAACCAATGACTACATTAAGAGTTTTAACAACTACAGTATAACTCAAATATCCTTTTAATGCTTTTTTACTGTCCCATGAAATTGGTAATTTATCAACATATTGTCTTACACTTCTATCCCAAGCAACTCTCCCAATTCTATTTAGATTTTTTAACATTTGTTTTGCTGCTATCTTTGCCGCTTGAGACTTAGGACCGTATTGTGGACCATCAACATTTTTGATTGATAATGGTAATGCTTCTCCAGGAACTTCTTTAGCTAATTCTTGTTCAATCCCTGTCATAATATCTTCAATTGAAATATTATTTTCTTTCAATTCTTTTTCTAATTTTAGTAAATCTAAAATTTCTTCTTGGCTTAATCTTTCATCAACTGTTTCAAATCCTGAGGCTTTCACTTCTTGTACATTAAAGGTTAATGGGGCTGCAACGCCAAACATAAATGTACCCGCTAAAACTGCACTAATAATTTTTTTTGTTTGTTTGTTATCCATCTGGAAACTACCTCCTATAAATAATAGTATTTGTTAAAATTGTAAAATATAACATTTGTATTTAATAGACTATTTTAATAGTTTTTAATTTGATATAATAGTAATTATTGTAAAATATTACCTTAAAACTAATTTGGACAGATAGTCATTTTTGCTCTGATTTATTTGTAGATGGGGGTTTACATGATAAAAAATAAAAGGATTTGCTACAGGTTACATGTTAGTTTAATGAAAAAAGAAATTCTAAGGAGTCTTCCTCCGAATTGAACGATCCTATAGCAAAGTGGTATCCATTTCCATAGGGTGGAGAGGCTTTTTTATGTGCAAAAGAAAAACCCACTGTATTTTCATGACAGCGGGTTTTTGTGTTGGGGTAAATAAGAAGTAAGGTTTCCAATATAACTGAAAAAAGAACAGGTGCTTGGATTTTATCACAATTTTTTCCTGAATGAACATGCATTATTACATATCATTGCAAATACCTTTATTTTCCATTTGATAAAGTATATTACCAATATTAACAAGATTTAAATAAATATTTCTACAAATTCAAAATATTTACAAAAATTACAAAGGTGATACATTTAAAGTGCAAGTCAAAAAATATTTGAGGGGGAATTTTTATGTTCAAGAAATTAGTAGTAGGAGCATTAGCAGCTGGTATCGCATTAACAGGAGGAGTGGCTGCCTCAGCGAGTACAGAAAATACAACAAGTCTTACGCAGGAATGTGATTCTAGATTTGAATTTGATAGAGTTAGATTTGATGGTGATAAGTATTCAAAATATATTTGTCAGCCGAGTGGAGTTTTCGCTAATTACTTTGAAAAATGGGAATATTACAACGGTGAGTATGTAAAAATAAAATGGTATTTAAAATATTACGAAGGTAGTACGGGATATTATGAAGGAAGAGCACAATAATAGAATTATCCTTTATAAAGAAAAGACACTCTTTGGAGTGTCTTTATTCGACTTGAACCACTTTAATTTTAATAATATGTATTGGACTCCCATCCAAATATTTCAGTTCTTTTTGTATGTTATTTAAGGCAAACCTCTTTCATTTTTTAAAGAAGTTCTTTGGTTCGTTTGAAGATAATCTCCAAAGAAGTCGTGTATCCTGAGGTTGTGAGAGTAAGGACTTGAACAAATTCCCAACCATCCTCAGCATGTTCGATAATAATACGCTTATAATCTTCTTTGGGTTGCCCTTTCCATCCATCAATTTCGACTTTCACAAATTTGTAATCATACATATTCTTCCACCCCTTTCTCCTAATTGTACCATTTAGAAGAAGCGATGTATTGTACTCCCACCCAAATATTATTTTATATATTGAGAAAGAGGCTATAATCTTTTATTTAAACGTAAAAAGCCCTAGAGGGGACTAGGACTTTTTGACAGAATGAAAATGATTCAAAAAAGGACTTATATAACGTAACATATGAATATTTAATAAATGTATCGTAAAAGTGAACAAAATCTATATTCTATTTTTAGCTCGATGTAATTTGAGATTATTCCGATGATATTTCCTCTAATAAAATTGTGTGATAGACTGTATGTAACTGTATATTGTGAGGGCGGGAGGTTGCTATCCTTTCTCTGATTCTAGAGAGAAAGGAGGTGACCGAATGGATTCTTTATTTAATTTATTGTATGACGCTGCTAAGGTATTCCTTACAGTATTTGCAACAGCTTATGCGAATGAGCTGGCGAAGAAGATTAGCAGTAAACGAAATAAAAGAACCGCCCCAAATGCCGGCAAGCGAAAGGGCGGTTCTAAACGCAAAAAATAAGTTTAAGCAACCGACCACCTTGCGGTAGCAGTTACTTGAAGAGATGTTAGCGCATCTCTTCTTTTTATTATATACACAAGGTATTACTGTAATACTATTACAATAATTATATCAAACGTATATAAAAAATCAATGAGCATGTAATGGATATAATGTACAAAAGAAAAGACATCCTTAGAGTACCTCCCTCTGACTTGAATTATCCTAATTTTAATAATATGTATTGGGCTCCCGTCCGAATCTTTTTTTACATGTTAGGTAATATCGATCATTGAAAAAAAGAAAAGGGACTTTCTTATGAGAGGATAGACTTTCATATTTCATCATTACCAATAATGAATTGTTATTTTTTATATAGAAACGAATAAGGAACAGAAAAAGTTATAAGTTTAAAGAGTTGAAATGTTGAAATTGTATTGAGAAATATTTTTGAAACAATAATATTCAGAAAATTAAATGTTTTATAGGTTTATTTTTGTTATTATGTTAGTAATCTATAGACAAAGGAGAAGGGGCTATATGAGTGTGCATATAATAAAAAAGGAAGAAATCACTTTACTTTTACATGAGTGGTATCGAGAAATTCGTTCACAGAATTTCGTTAAGGCAAAGGAATTAAAACAAAGTATTGATACAAAAATTAATAGTATGGAAGAAGATCAAAAGAATACAGAGTTTTATTCACTTTTAGATTTTAGATTTAAAATGTTAAGTGCAGAGTTTTATCCCCATCAATCTGACATATCTAAGAATGATCTAAGAAAAATGAAGTTAGATGAAGCGCCATCAGATGAATCTTTATTATATTATTACCATTTCTTTAAGGCTTCTCATGCTACGGTAAACGGTGATTTTAAAGTGGCTGAAAAGCATTATGGAATAGCAGAATCTTTGTTAGAAAATATTCAAGATCCAATCGAAAAAGCAGAATTTAACTTTAAGCTATCCAGCTATTATTATCATGTTTGCCAGCCTATTTTAGTAATTCAATATGCAACTAGAGCAAGAAATGTATTTGAAGGGCTGTACGGGTATAGTAGGAAGGTCGCAGCATGTGACAATGTTATGGGTTTAGCATGTGTAAAGCTAAATGAATTTGAACAGGCAGAAGTTTATTTTATGTCGTCTCTGGATATTTTGAAAAAGCAGAATGAAGAGGAGCTAATGTTAAGAGTTCGACATAGTTTAGGGGTTATGTATGCGGAGCAAAACCTATCTGATTTAGCACTTCGTTACTTATCAGAAGTATCACAAAAAATTCCGAATCACTTTAGAGCGATTTTTTTGGAAGCTAGAGAGAATTTGAAGTTAGGAAACACAAAGCTTGCAGCATCTTTAATTGAAAAAGGATTAGTAATCTGTAATGAACTAGAACAAAAAGAATATGAACATCACTTTACAATCCTAAAGGGAATGAATGAGAATGTTTCAGCTGAAGAATTAGAGTTAGCTATTTCTAAAGGAATATCTTTCTTTAATGAAGTAGGTTTATGGCAATATGTCCAGGAATATGCTGAAAAATTAGCGGTTAAATACCATGAAGAAGGAAATTCAATGAAATCCAGTGAATACTTCTATTTAGGATATAAAGAAAAAGAAAAAGGTTTTCAGAAAGGGGCTTTAAAATGAAAAGAATCATCAGCAGTTCAATTGGATTAATAATTACGGTCATACTATTAAATGGAGTAAATGTTTCAACGGACCAATCAAAGGTTAATACAACAAACGTTATACAATATACGCATGGAGAACCGTGGGGCTGAAAAAATATTGAGGTATAAAGAGTTGTTGGATCAAGGGATTATTACTGAAGAAAAAGCGATTATTAGGTATATATCCTGGTAAAATTTATTCCATGCCCTAAAAGAAAAGACACCCAAAGGTGCCTTCCTCCGACTTGCCTCTTCTTAATTTTATTGTGTTATTATTATATAAGAAAAGAAGACATCGATTAAGATGTCTTCTTTTACTTGTACACTTGGTGTTAAGAAGGTATTATATTGCTTAAAAACCATAAAAATATATAACAATCATCGAGTAAGCTTATTATAGCATCAATAAATAGGATTTTATATGTAATATTTCATATATATTGATTTATTTATATTTAATATATATAGTTAAATTGCCTGTTATTTGTTTTAATTCATTTACTTATTTTATTTTTGAGCGCTCCAGCAATGGAGCCTTTTTTTATGCAATAAAACATTTTCTTTGTGTTATTTAGTTGATCTATATTAACTTTATCTTCTTAAATTATATCTATATTTTACCGGAAAATTATATAGGTAACCATTTTTTCTAATAATCTAGTGAATTAATAATTTTAATGTTATTTGTTAACCATTTAAGTAACTCTTTTTAGAGGTAATTTCGTAAATTGCTTCCGAGTTCTAAACCCTAATGCGATAGCAGCGCCAATACAGCTAGAAAAACAACCAGCAAACAAATACAATGATGGATCTGACTCACCGATTAAAACGGAAGCTATTCCTCCAATTACCGGGAAAAGTGCAACCATATATCCACTTCGAGCTCCTCCGATTTTTTCTACAAGCTTCAAATAGAATAACCATGCTACAAATGAAGCAACCAGAGTTAAATATAACAATCCAAATAAATATGAAAACGATGTTGGAAATATAAATTCTTGTCCTTGAAATAATACAATTACTCCCATCAATATACTGCCCACTGTAAATCCAATGGCATTTGCATAGATAGGATTCACCTTGTGACTTGCATTTCGTGCCGAGCTGGCATCGCCTACTGCTGTAAGAAACGTACCTAAGATCGCAACTATAATTCCTTTTATGTCATTGTACCCTTGAAAGTTGTGCAAGTTCGGATAGATGAGAATACATACGCCTAATACACCAAAAATCCCCCCAACCAAAACGCGTGAATGTAACTTTTCTTTTAAAAAAATCCGAAGGGTAATCGGGGTCAAAATCACCTTTAATGAAAAAATCAATGTTACGATTGCTGCAGAACTCAAAATTGTGGCGTAATAAAGGCATAAATAGCTTAATGCAAAGTTACATACACCAAAAATTATTACAAATGGGATATCTTTTCTTGTTGGTATCCCTCTTGGTCGAAGGAACCAAACAAGTATCAAAAATAAAAAAGCTGTCATAACTAGACGATACGTTAAGGATAATTCTAAGCTGACAGGAGTTCCTTGAATTTTTACTGCAATAAAGTTGAGTCCCCATACAATCAAACAAAATATGTACATAAATATTGTCATAAGTTTTCTCCCAAATTCAATTTTTTTCTAAATTTATTATTCATTTATACCGTCATTTCTAAAAGGTACAGTTTATAATAAACACAAATGACAGATGAGGTATTACAATGATGAATGAACTAATATTTAATATCAATCGAGAAAGCAACACTCCTATGTACCAACAAGTTTATCAATACATACGTACTCAAATTTTATCTGGTAAATTAGAAAATGATACAAAGTTGCCATCGATTAGACAACTTGCTATGCAATTAGAGGTCAGCAGAAACACAACTCAAGTAGCCTATGAACAACTGCAATCGGAAGGATATATTCGAAGTGAGAACAAAAAGGGATTTTTTGTAGAGGCTACTATATCGGATGAGATACTTAATTATGAACCCATTAGAGAACAGCATCATGAAACAAATCATGCTGCCATGAATACTATTGACTTTAAAATTGGGACAGTGGATCAAGAGAACTTCCCTTTGAAAAAATGGAGAATGCTTACAAACAAAATCATTAAAGACTCTAGCATGTTTTCATACGGAGAAAAACAAGGAGACATTAAATTAAGAAAGGTATTAGCAGATTACTTGTTTCAATCAAGAGGAGTTAATACTTCTGCAGAACAAATTATTATTGGCAGTAGCACACAGCACTTGTTATTACTTTTGTCGTTGTTGCTAAAGCAAGACTATCATTATCTGGCAGTAGAAGACCCTGGATATAATGTGGCAAGAGAACTTTTTGTTCTTCAATCATTTATCATTGATCCAATCCCGGTAAAAGAACAAGGCATCCAAGTCGATCTCCTTTTAAAATCGCCTTCTAGACTTTTATATGTCACTCCTACTCACCACTTTCCATATGGAGTGACTATACCCGTCAATGAGAGATTAAAGTTAATTCAATGGGCAAAAAAGGTGGAAGGATATATTATTGAGGATGATTATGATAGTGAATTTCGATACATCCATCAACCTATACCGTCTCTTCAAAGCTTAGATTCTAATGATAGGGTGGTTTATTTAGGAACTTTTTCAAAAGCACTACTACCCTCTATCCGTGTCAGTTATATGGTTTTGCCTAGGCGGCTAATAAGTGAATATAAAAAGATACTCCCTTTGCTTGAGCAAACATCCTCATCTATCCATCAGCGAACACTGGCGACCTTTATGAATGAAGGATATTGGTACTCACACTTAAGGAAGATGAAAGCTTTGTATAAACGTAAAATGAAACTATTGAATAGGGAATTATTAAAACATTTTAAGAATTATGTTGAAATAAAAGGTGGTAGCTCCGGAATTTTCGTTATTATTGAAGTAAAAACGGAAATGAGTGAAAAAATGCTAATTGAAAGGGCATATGAACACGGAATTGTAGTTTATCCTTGTTCAAAATATTTCTCGAAATATACACCACGATATCCGCATATTCAACTTGGATTGGGTAATTTATGTGAAAAAAAGATAATAGAAGGAGTTTCTCAATTAGCAAAAATTTGGCTGTAATCTTGATTTTTTCGTTCTTCTTATTAGGGGTCATCATACATCGCCGTCAAGTTAAGAAATTAATTGTTCCCCAAAAGGAAAAAGTGAGCCTAATACCCTTAAATAGCTGTAAAAAGGTGAAAAAATCGTTTTTGGGTACTTAAAAATCTTAACTTGATGGGCATGTGGTGCTACCCCATCTCTATCAAGCTAAGATTTTTAAGTCCCCCCTTAACGAAAATTTTCTTTCTCTACAGGTAGTTACTTTGAGAAGGTAGCTCATTTTTTTCGTTTTGGGGGCGTTTATTTTTTTGTTGATGATGATTTGGCGGGCTCCTATAAAAAAAGACACCCAAAGGTGCCTTCCTCCGACTTGAACCACTTTAATTTTAATAATATGTATTGGACTCTCATCCAAATATTATTTTCTTCATTGAGAAATAGGATTCAAATCTATATTTTTTTTATTTCTTTAAAGATTCTTCCAACATTCCCTCTAACTCTTTTTTTATTTCTTCAGGTTTCATCTGGTCAACTGGCTTATAATTCCCGTTAGCGTCATAGTTAGCTGAGTCTTTCTTAGGATCATATGTAGATGTTGATCCTTGTCCTGACGAAGGTGTTGGAGTCATATTATGACTTTCATTATATTTGTCAGTTGGATTCACTTTGTCTACTCGGTCCATATCTACTATATAATCATTTTTTGTATATGTTTCAAAATCGTTAATAAGTAGTCCTCTATACATAATATCCATAACATATGTATCTTTACCATAGAATACTTGGATTTCTTTGTAGTCACATTTGTTATTACCTCCACAAGAAACCTGATTATAAGATCCTATAATTTTGTCGAAGGCATCGTTCATAGCTGCGTATGTTTCCATTTTAGATAAGTCGGAGAATTTTTCATTTGTTTTTATTTGAACACTTACAGGTGTGTAATCATCTTTCTTTTCACCAGGTTTATAAGTAACTTTTTCAATGTATGGTCCTAACTGACTATCTTCTAATTTATCTTTAGTAGCCGTCTCAACTTCTTTCATATCTGCTGAACAGCCAGTGAATACAAGACATGCAGTGGCCAATAATATCCCTATAAATCCTTTCTTCACACACATCACCCCTAAATTTATTTATGTCTGAGAGTAAAATAAAAGAACAACCCCATTATATGGAGCTGTTCCTGCTATTATTTTAAACCAAATTGAGCTTTATTTTGTAATTTTCCTTCTTGGAACATGAAGTTCGCATTAGCGCCAAAACCTTTTTCTCCATCCCATTTATACATGATTGTATGGAATTGTTCGCCAGCTTGACCCGACTCTGATAAAACTTCCCCGTCGCTACCGATGATAGCTTTAACTTCGTCATAACTCATTCCGTTTTGAATTTGATCGAATTCAGCTTTGCTAATCCCAGGTTTATTTTTTGGAGCTTCCTCTTTTTTAGGTTCTTCTTTCTTCACTTCTTCTTTTTTAGGCTCTTCTTTAGTAGCCGGAGCTTGTGTCTCTTGCTTTGGTTCAGAAGAAGTTGTTTCTTTCTTGTCATCCCCTCCACCTAATGCCGCCGCAATAGCACCAAGTACGATTAAACCGATAAATCCTAAACACCCAAACTTAAAAATTTTACCCATTATGTAGTTCCTCCAGTGATAAATTGTAAGATTTCCGAAACTATCATAACAGAAACAGTTACAACTAGTATGTCGGATTTTGTCGAACGAAAATAAAAAAAAGAGAACGTTTGCTCTCGCTGGTAGGAATGGTAAAATTATGTCAAACATTACCGATAGTTGTTGGAAATAATTTCTTTTATGATGAAATCAAATCATAGTATATCTAGCGTTTTCAAGTACAATGGAACTACAATCTTGTTGACGTCCATCGTACTGCTCAAAATCCCATTAGATATCGTTACATACCAATTGTAAAAAGAAAATATTGATGTATTACCTTAAAAAAGACACCCAAAGGTGCCTTCTTCCAACGTGAACCACTTTAATTTTAATAATATGTATTTGGAGTCCAGTGCCCTTTTAATAGTAAATATAATTATTTACCTAAATATAAAAATGTATCATAATAGTATCTATGTGAATTTTTATATTAGGGGGAGCAATATTAATGCCAGGGATGCTATTTACAGCCGCACCATCAAACGATGTTGTGAAAGAATTACAAGATAAGGTTATATCACTACATGAACACGAAGTATCGTTTTTGAATGATACGATTGCTAATATGCAAACTATGGTAGGGATAGCAGTGACTATTGTAGGTGGGATTTTTACTTTAGCCTTTGCTTATGTTACGTATTCAAATAATCGCGCTCAGAAGAAAATGAATGAAGCAACTGAGAGGTTGCAAAGTGCAGAAGAAAAAATCATTGACCTAGAATATAAGATAGCCGAAGCTAATCGAATTACAGTTGAGGCACAAGCTATCGCCGATTGAGAGGTTGCAAAGTGCAGAAGAAAAAATCATTGACCTAGAATATAAGATAGCCGAAGCTAATCGAATTACAGTTGAGGCACAAGCTATCGCCGATGTCGCTAAAGTAAAATTAGAAGAGTTAGAGAAAGAACAGCGAAAATTAAAAAATACTATAGAAACTTTAAAAATAGCTAATAAAAATGAAGCTAATCTCGATCATTATAAATCTATGCTAGATACTGCAAAAGAGAAACTTACAGTGATTCTTAATAGCGATAATCCTTCTTTCGATGAACAAATAATCAAACTAGATTCAGACTGTTCTATATTATATGAGGAATCCAAGCATATACGAAATCTTATGAATATAGAGTCATCCATTGATGACCTTAACAGATATACAAAGGAAATAGATGAACGGTTATCTCATTTTGCTAATCATGTATTGCATTTTGCTGGGAGTGTTGGAAATTTGGAAAGTGAAATAGCTAAAAGAAATTTAAGTGTTGCTGAACAATAAGCAGAAAAAAGAGGTAACTTGGTGTTACCTCTTTTTTTATTTCCAGAGCGCTTACCACTACTTCTCTATCCTTTTTAACCACAGGGATTCTTTATTGTTAAGCATCATCCTCATCTTTTTGGTTATTGTCTTATAACGAAAGAAAAAGTCCTCATTTTATGCAATCTTTGTTCAAAATGAGTTTCTTCTTTTATATAAACTCAATGTTTTTAAGTTGTTTTTAGGAAAATTTTATTCTAAACCGACATGTTTTACCTTTTGTTTTTTACTATTAGCTCAGAATGATTAGATGAGAGAAATGGAAAGAAATATGGTAAAATACTATTAGATATAGTAATAGGGTGAAGCTGATTTGTAATTTTGAGATACATTAAGCCCTTATAAAAAAACAGGGTAGGAAGGCGGAAATTATGAATGCACATGAAGTTTTGGGCAGAGGAATTGATTTTGGAAACGAATTGCTACAAAACTATATAGATAGTCATGATAATAATGATACTTATTCTATGGTTCTGTTAGGTTTGTTTAGAAAAATAGTTGAATTAAGCGATGGGGTATGGGTATGTGCAGATCACGAATTACGTGGTCCTTCGGATTTGAATTATAGAGGTCTTATAGAAGCATCTTTAGCTTTCAAATATATTTTAGAAGATGAAGAACTTGCGGTGAATAGAGCAATCGCATATAAAATAGGATATCATAAACATCAGATAGAGGCTGCAAATTATTCTCTTCAAAACGATAATTTAAGTCATGATGAAAGAATGTTTTTTGAGAATGCTATTCAAGGGCATGAGCGTATGCTAGAAGATGAATCATTCGCAAATGTTCTAGAAGAATGGAATAACTTACAACAAAGGCACAGAAGAAATTATCCTCCAAAGTGGTATTCATTATATAGTGGGCCAAATTCAATTAATGCGCTTGCCATACATCTCGCAGATACTGAGGAAGACTCAGAATTAATGGCGAATTTATATAGCTTTCTCTCAATTAATGCGCATAATTATCTAGCGCTTAGGGACTATCTAAATACTACACCTAATGTCCAAGGTTTAGCTGGCATTAGATATGCACTGAGTCCTGATCTTAGCGAATTTAATTTGATTCCCACAAGAGCTTTGCTTATATCATCAATATTAGCTTTTACTCAAGCTCTTTTTCCAGAGTATTTAGAGCGTTTGGGAGAATTTGCGAATGAAATTAGAGAATATTTAAGTTACTAGTATATTTAGGAGTTTATTTATAAGAATAATTTTAGTAGAGTGACATAGCGCTGTGTCGCTCTTTTTTTGAAAAAATTCAGCTAGCATTTCAAATTTAAATATTTACCAGAAGTCATATGGATTTTTGTTTTTCGTTTATAAGATTTCTCAACTGATAAAAAAGTTTGGGTATTTATAAAAAGTTGTATCATTTTGCTCTTTTCTGATTAACAAATTCTAAGTTGGTTTTAATCGAACTTAATTTCAAAGCTACAACAATTAAAAATAAACAGGTTCACCTCGTTCGTGTAAAATAGAAGTTATCATACAATTTATTTAATGATATACAGTATGAAATTTTAGAAGTAGAACAAGAAAATTGTTTTCTATCCATTTTGATATTAACTGGGATTTTTTTATAAAGAACGTATTATTAAGTTTAGTAATAGTGGAGCTTGGCCACCAAAATTAATTAGAAAGTTTGAAGAACAAGGGGTACCATTTATAAAGTAAGGTAAAAAGCAATTCTTCATAGGGACAAGCTTTTATTAGGTAATTAGTTTGGAGTCTGATTTTAGAAGATAAAGAAAAATATATGAAAGATAGTTGAGAGGGAATAAAGATGAATATAGCTCAAGTTGAAGAAAATATAGCTGAATTATTAAGTCCTTTAAATAAAGAGGATTTTATTTATAACTTTTTGTTAGCTTATGGTTTACCTAAAGCTTCTATTACTAGGCTGAGAAAAGGAAATCTAAATTTATCCCAAAATAAAGATATAGTTGCGTGGAAGAAGAAGGTTGTATTTAAAAACACAAATCAAAAAGATTTATATCCAGTCTTTGACGAATTAGAATCAAGTAAATTAATAACCTCAAGTCAGCCGAGATTTATAGTAGTTACTAATTTTAAAAATATTTTAGCTAAAGATATGAAAACAAAAGATTCTTTGGACATAGAAATGTCTCAGCTAAATAAGTACTTTGATTTCTTTTTACCTTGGGCAGGGGTGGAGAAAGCAAGTTATCAACTTGAAAATCCCGCTGATGTAAAAGCAGCAGAAAAAATGGCAAAGATCTATGATGAATTAAAAAAAGATAATGAAATTTATACCCCAGAGCAAACACATGAATTGAATATATTGCTTTCACGGTTACTATTCTGCTTTTTTGCTGAAGATACAAATATTTTTAAAAAATCCCAATTTACAGAGGCGATTAGTTCACACACTCAAGAAGATGGAAGAGATTTAAAAGAATATCTGAATCGTTTATTTGAAGTGTTGAATTTATCTGCTAAAGACAGAAAGAGTTTACCTGCATATTTAGAAGAATTTCCATATGTAAATGGTAAGCTATTTGAAGATATTAATTTAACTATAGAGTTTAGCAGAAAGTCACGTCAAGCCATTTTAGAGTGTGGATCTCTTGATTGGTCACTAATTAACCCAGATATTTTTGGTTCTATGATTCAAGCTGTTGTTTCTTTTGAATATAGAGGGAATATGGGAATGCATTATACTTCAGTTCCAAATATTATGAAGGTGATTCAGCCATTATTTCTTGATGAATTGTATCTTGAGTTTGAAAGAAGTAAAGGGAATGGAAAAGCGCTACTTGCTTTGTTAGAGCATTTGACAAATATTAATGTGTTCGATCCGGCTTGTGGTTCTGGTAATTTTTTAATTATTGCCTATAGAGAAATTAGAAAATTAGAGATGAAAATATTTGAAGAATTAGATAGGTTGAATCCCACACTATATCTATCTTCAATTACATTAGATCAATTTTATGGCATTGAAATTGATGACTTTGCACATGAAATAGCAATTTTATCTCTTTGGTTAACTGAACATCAGATGAATTTAGAATTCTTTAATAAGTTTGGACGAACTAATCCTACTCTACCATTAAAAAAATCTGGAAATATAATAAGAGGAAATGCTTTGGAAATAGAATGGAATATTGTATGTCCAAGAAATGTTAATAAATATGTATACTTATTAGGGAATCCTCCTTATTTGGGATCAAAAAAACAATCTAAGAGACAAAAAGAGGAAATGAAAAAGGTTTTTGATGGAGTTAAAGGTTACAAAAATTTGGACTATATCGCATGTTGGCTATACATAGGAGCGAAATATATTAGTGGTATAAACGGACAGCTGGCTTTTGTATCTACAAATTCTATAGTACAAGGTGATCAGGTGGGATTATTATGGCCCCATATCTATAATTTTAGTTTAGAAATTGGATTTGCACATCGTTCATTTAAATGGACAAATAACGCTAAATCAAAGGCGGCTGTAATATGTGTGATAGTATCTTTAAGGAATAAATCTAACGCTAAAAAGTATTTGTTTTCGGATTATAAAATGGAAGTAGCAAATATAGGACCTTATTTAAATGTAGGCCCAGCTATAGTAGTTTCTAAGAGGAAAAATCAAATTTCTAACCTCCCTGAAATGGCATATGGAAATATGCCATTAGAAGGTGGGTTTCTAAAATTAACTGCTGAAGAACAATTGGACCTTATTAATAAATATCCACAATCTAAGAAATACATTAAGTGTTTGATAGGTGGAGAAGAATTCCTTAAAGGTATCTCCAGATATTGTATATGGATTGAAGACAATGATTTAGAAAATGCGACGGAAATTGAGGGAGTAGCAGGTCGTATCAAAAAAGTACGAGAGTTTAGGGAGAATGGTGGAGAAGTAGCACGTACGTTAGTCGGGAAATCACATCAATTTAGATATAGAAAGGTTGCAAATAAGCATTTTATTTTAGTGCCACGTACTACTTCAGAGAATAGAGACTATATGCAGTGTGGCTTTTTTGACAGTAATTATATTACTTTAGATTCCGCTCAAGTTATATATGATAGTGAAGAATATGTTTTTGGTATAATATCTTCTTCTATGCATATGGCATGGATTAAAACAGTTTCAGGACGTTTAAAGTTGGATTATAGATACTCTAATTTACTGGCCTATAACACTTTCCCTTTTCCAGAGATAAGTAATATAAAAAAGAAAAAAATTACAGAAGCAGTCTATAAAATTATATATATACGTGAGTGTTTTTCTGAAAAAACAATTGCTGAGTTATACACTCCAGGAAGTATGCCAGAGGAGTTAAAAAAAGCACATCTTGAATTGGATGAAATTATCGATAAGTGTTATAGGAATAAACCGTTTATTAATGAAGATGAGCGAGTAGAGCATTTATTTAACTTATATAAAGAATTGATACAAAATGAGGTGAAATAATGAGAAATATAGTTGAAGTTCACTATCAAGCAACTGGGAATAGCTCTAAACATAATAATTTAGGAATGCGCGACATGCAAGTGAAAGCTTTTGAAGCTCGACAATCACAATATTTACTTTTGAAAGCTCCACCGGCTTCAGGGAAATCACGTGCATTAATGTTTATAGCTTTAGATAAGCTAATGCATCAAGGGGTGGGAAAAGTAATTGTAGCTGTACCAGAACGTTCAATTGGTAGCTCTTTTAAGAAAACAAATTTAATGGACTATGGTTTTTTTGCGGATTGGGAGCCTAGTCCTGAATATAATTTGTGTTCACCTGGTGGAGATAAGAGTAAAGTGAACGCATTTAAACGATTTATTGAAAGTAATGAAAAAATATTAATTTGTACACATTCTACATTACGTTTTGCTTTTGAAGAATTAGTTACAGAGAAATTTAACGATATATTATTGGCTATTGATGAGTTTCATCATGTATCTGCTAATAATGATAATAGATTAGGAGAATTGCTACGAACGTTAATTAGCCAAACTAATGCACATATTGTAGCGATGACAGGATCTTATTTTAGAGGGGATAGTATTCCAGTTTTGCTACCTGAAGATGAGACTAAATTTAAAAAGGTAACTTACAATTATTATGAACAATTGAACGGTTATAAATATTTAAAGTCATTAGGGATTGGTTACCATTTTTACCAAGGAAGATATACAGATGCTATTATGGAAGTACTTGATACTGACAAGAAAACTATTCTACATATTCCTAATGTAAATTCTGGTGAGTCTACTAAAGATAAGCATAATGAAGTAGACTATATTTTAGATTCTATTGGTGAAGTTGTTTCTCAGGATGAAGAAACAGGTGTTATTTGTGTAAGGCGTTATAAAGATAACTGTATAATAAAGGTGGCGGATTTAGTAGAGGACAGACCAAGAGAGCGTGAAAAAATAGTCAATTACTTACGTTCAATTAGTAAAACAGGAGATCTAGATTTAATAATAGCACTGGGAATGGCAAAAGAAGGATTTGATTGGCCGTTTTGTGAACACGCTTTAACAGTAGGATACAGAGGATCTTTGACAGAAATTATTCAAATTATAGGTCGCTGTACACGAGATAGTGATAATAAAACACATGCACAGTTTACCAATTTAATTGCACAACCAGATGCAGATGATGATGTAGTTAAATTATCTGTTAATAATATGCTAAAAGCTATCACGGCATCATTATTGATGGAACAAGTATTAGCACCGAATTTTAAGTTTAAACCTAAAAGGTCAACAGAGGATGTTGCTGAGCCTGGTGAGATTAAGGTGAAAGGATTTAAAATGCCAAGTACTCAAAGGGTAAAGGATATTATTGATTCAGATTTAAATGATTTAAAAGCAACCATTCTACAAGATAATCAGATGTTAAAGGCAATGCCTGGGAATGTTGATTCAGAAGTAATAAACAAGGTATTAATTCCTAAAATTATACAAGTAAAATATCCGGATTTATCGGATGAAGAAGTAGAGGAAGTTCGTCAACATGTTGTGCTAGATTCTGTGATTAAAAATGGTGAGGCAAAAGAAGTTGGAGACAAACGATTTGTGAAAATGGCGGAACGATTTGTGAATATTGATGAGTTACATATAGACTTAATTGATAGTATTAATCCTTTCCAAAAAGCATTTGAAATTTTGTCTAAATCTGTTAACGCGCCAGTATTAAAACTAATACAAGAAACTATTGAGGCTACCAGGATTCAAATGTCAGAAGAAGAAGCGTTGATTTTATGGCCTAAAATTAAAGAATTTGTTCAAACACGAGGAGTACAACCTAATTTGCATGCAGCAGATCCATTGGAAAGAAGAATGGCAGAAGCTATTGTTTTCTTAAAAGAGCAAAAAAGGAAGGTTCGTAATGGATAAGAAAAAAACTTTAAATTTAGAAGATATTTTTGCAGACGATGACTTAGGGTTACTGGATGTTAAAGAAAAAAATCCGGCTATTACAGAACAAGACCGTTTAATAGATTCCTTTAGAGAAATATTAGAATTTTATTATCAAAATGAGAGACTGCCTCTTGAAGGAAATAGTATTCGAGAAACTACTCTTAGTTATCGATTAAAAGGAATATTGACCAATCCTGAAAAAGTTGATAGTTTAAAACATTACGATAGTGCCGGGATCTTAAACATTTCTACTGAAAAAAAAGTTCCTGAGGTCTTAAATAGAGAAGTACAATCAATAGAAGATATTATCTTAGATGATCACTTGGGTTTATTAGATGACAGTGTTGAAGATATATTTACTATGAAGCATGTTCCTGAAAAGAAAACATCAATGCCTGATTATGTAGCACGTAGAAAAAAATGCAAAGATTTCGAACTTTATAAACCATTGCTCGTACAGTGTCAAAACGAACTTAGAGCAGGAAAGCGGAAAATTATTTCCTTTAGAAACGAACAAGATATAGAACAAGGATCTTTCTTTGTACTTAAAGGTGTTCTTCTTTATGTAGCTGAAATGGGTAAACGTAAAGTTGAAAAAGGAAAAGTAAATGCTCGCTTAAGATGTATTTTTGAAAATGGTACAGAGTCAGATATGTTGTTACGCTCCTTATCAGCAGAATTATATAAACATGGCAGACGTGTTACGGAACATGAGGATATAGAATTTATCGATGTGAATAAGGATGATATAGGTACTGGCTATATTTATGTATTACAATCTTTAAGTGAGAAATCAGAAATCAATCAAATAAATAATTTATACAAAATTGGATTTACAAAAAATACTGTAGAGCAACGTATTAAAAATTCAGAGCAAGATCCAACTTTTTTAATGGCCCCAGTAAAAATAGTAGCAACTTTTGAATGCTATAACTTAAATCCAAATAAATTAGAGCGCTTGTTACATCAATTTTTTGGAACAGCTTGTCTAGATATAAACATTGCAGATGAAAATGGAGTAATGCATAGGCCACGTGAATGGTTTATTGCACCGATAGAGGTAATCAAACAAGTCATTTTACTAATTCAAAGTGGGCAAATTATTAATTATAGATATGACCTCTCAACACAAACTATCGTTATAAAATAGTTATTGCTTAATAAGCTTTCAAATTGTAATCCAACTTTTTGATGAAAATCTAATCAATGAAATATGGAAAAGAATTCATTTTGTACTACTATGTAATATTAAAGAGAAGTAATAGTGTATAGAGGTTTGAAAATTAATAACTTATACATAATATTACAAAGTATATTAACTGAGATACATGTTGCCTTTAAAAAAGTCACGGTGTTTGTAAGAAAGACAAAAAATTTAAAAATAGGTATGGGGATTTCCCCCTTCAAGCAAGGAACTTTAAGTGGATTTTGATTAATTTTTTCAAAACATGCTTTTCCTATGTGTACTTATACCCATAATATTGACATTAATTTCATCCAACTTTTTTCTTTTTCACAAGGTGTAGATTTAAAATAAAGTTTAAATGTTTATAACAAAATATAAACGTTTTGAAAAAAATTAACTTATTTATACAAAAAAAATTCGTTAGAATATTTTAAGAGCAAGTTTTGATCAATCTTTTTTCAAAACTTGCTCTTTCTTTTTGTTCTTTTATCAAAGTCATTTGCATTAATTTGAACAAACTTTAAAACAACAATGGCAAAAATGTTTCAGGATAATTTAGAATTTTTTCTTGTAAACAGAAGAGTAAAATATGGATATATGCAGGTTTACGCTTTATGGGATGTTGAAAAAAATGTAAAGATATATAGTCAAGACAAGAAAAGTTAACTAATGTTTCATTTTTTAAATTTTAGATTAAGGATATGATAAAGATGCCGTATTGTTTGTTACAAAGTATGTAAAAGATTAGTTTAAAGACGAACTGAAATATAGAATTATTTTCTTGTTAGATTACAAAAAAATATTAGTAGTAAACAATGAAATAGAAAAACCATATATTGATGTTGTCTTAAAAAGTGAAGAAACTAAATTTATTGGGGGAAGTATAAATAAAATGTACTCGTCAATACGACAAAATAGTATATTGAATTTTCCACATCGCCTCCATTATATAAAGCGATTGCTTCTGAACTGTTGGTGTGGAAAAATTGGACCCGCTTAATAAAAGAACTATATAAACCATTAGAAAAACTATTAATTGTTATCGGCAGAGATCTTTATTATTCCATCCCCTAAATGATTGAGGTTGGCATGCAAAAAAAGAAGCTACACAACTTGAAGTAATGTGGCAAGAACTGATGCGTGAACAATTACATCTATCAACAAACAGTCAATATATTCTTGCCGAACATGCTGGTCACAAAATGGAAAATGACCGTCCAGATATTATCATTGAAGCGCTTCCCTCCTTACAAATAAAAAAAGAAGCAACTAAAGCTGCTTCTTTACTTATCTATTCATAATCTTCTGTGTCATCTTCTTCATAATACGTATTCCCATTGTTTACATAAATAGGACCATTCGCAACATCAATACGTAGTACCCATGCCCATGGAACAGCTAAACGTTTATGTAATGCGCGCCAAAAGTTCATTGATTTTCTTTCGTACTCCTGAAACTCCTGAAGTAACTCTTTATAGGAGGAACCGTCTAACTGAATATTTGCTTCTAACAAACGAGAATGGGCATAGTACTGTGACTCTAGTTCAGCAGCAATTTCCATTTCTTCTTCCGTTGCCATACCAATAATTGCTCCATCTGCTGGTGCAATTTCATATACGTTGTGAACTTCAATAAGCCCTTCTTTCTCTTTCTCAAACATGTAAACAGCCTCCTTTAACATATATTTTTTTATGTTACAAAGTCATACTTCTACAATAACCCCTCTTATTCCTCTTTTTTTGATAAACTTTTACAAATTATTAATCTGATGACCTGTATGCTTTATTCTTTCAGCAGAAACTAAACTCTCATTTTGAAAAGTTCAGGTGGCAGTATGAAAGGTTTGGAAAAAAACCTGCCAGTATATACAAATCAATCTCAAAAGTTGCAAGAGGCGATAAATCGTTTCTGTAAAATTATATAAGTGGAAATGTGGGAGTTATATTTAAAGAATGAAGAGGGGGATTTAAACTATTTTTAATAAAATTAAAAATAGTTTGGATGCATGTGAAGAAGAAATTTTCATTAGAAAGGTAAAATATGTAGATCATATCAAGTATAAAAGCTTAAATAATAGTTTTATTGAGCCTTTTTCACTTGAAATTTAGTTTCAATGATTCCAAAAGAAACTTTACATGGGAACTGTTTTTTTCCTGATGAAGCAGCAAACATACAAGAAAGTACCCAATATTCGATTTCTAAAGGTAAGCGGTATACTTGAATGCTACCATCAATTTTTTTACTGATACGATCGATGTATTTAACCTAGTTGTAGCGGGACCGTCCGTTGTTATCATTGCTACTGCATCGTTAGTATGAAGCCCAGCGCTTAAAACTTCATAAATCTGTCCATTGTTCTCATTAATAATCATAGGTATATTTAAAAGGGGATAGTGATTTATATCGTTATGAATAACTGTTTTTGCTGTATGCCTTGCTGATTTCCTTGCATTTTATTATAGAAAGCATCTGTGCATATGACAGCATTGTTATGCTGGCCAATACCAACAACAGTCATATGGATAGAGAGTAAATAACCATCTTCATAATATGTAATTAGTATTTCTTCTTCAGATAATAAGGAACATAACAAAATGTTCTCGATCTAAGACCGGAAGCGTTTCACTATACATTTCTTAATTATTTCAATTGTACTCAAAATTATGAATGAAAAAAGAGAGCCTTAGCTCTCATGAGTTAATAAGGTGAAATTATTTGAAATGTCACCTTTAAAAAGGAAATAATCCCCTCTAAAATTTAATTAAATCATGTTGCAATCAGTATTCGCTTGACAAAATGTTAGTTATCTTTCTCTTGTATTACCATTTGTTTAAGAAAATCATTGAATCGCTTATCTTTTTTTTCATTATTTGATTCAATAACATATTTCCATTTTTCCAATGTCCCTGGTTTGATGTAATCCATTATAGATAATACGTTAAATATAAATTCATACGCTTCTATTTCTAGCTCCTCACTTTTTTTACTATCGAATTCTCTTAAATTAACAAGAATATCATCAAATTTTTTACGTATGGATTCTGCTGCTTTATATAATTTTTCATCCATGGTCACAACTTGCTCTATAGTGTTTTTATATCTAAAAGCATAATCTTGAGTAAGCACATTGATATGCAGGTAATGTAGGATTAGGTAGATTTGCGTAAAAAAATAAGGGCCTTGCAATTCCTCTTTGACAGGTTTAGATAAAGTTTTTAATTGTTTATTCATAGATAAATATTCTGATAAAATGGTAGAACATATATCTATCCTTGATGCAAGAGTAAAAATAGGGCCCGCTATATTAGAGGGGTATTCCCCATAATTATAAGGACCATAACCTTTAATAATTTCATATTTCATAATTAGATTTTGATTAGCGTATGGTAGTTGATTACTAATAGTGTCTTTTATATCTTTAAAGAGAGAATTTGTATCTTTTATGATCTGATATTTAATATATTTTTCATTATCTAGAATATTTACATCCTCTTCATCAACTAAATATAAGAAATCTAAATCTTCTTGTGTTTCGTTCAGGTGAATATTAGGTGTGCCAATAGCTCTTTCTTCTTCTTCATTTAAGTAAGTAATAACTTTAAATATCAAAGGAGAATAGAGATTTTGTAAGCATTCTTTATTGTATTTTTCAGTTTCACGCCGTACTGCAAATTTATGTCCAAAATATTGACCTGCAAACGCTGCACTAAAGGTACTAATTGAAGTTATTATTGGTATTATTATAGGATCCATTGCATATCTCCTTAGCCTAAATTGTGATTTTATGTTGTAATTACAGAAGTTATTTTTTGTCCGAGATTTCACACCGAATGTTTCAAAACTTCCATTAAGCCACTTATAATCTTTTTAAATATTGTTACAAGATGTAAAATTATCAACTAATCATTGATATATTAACATAAAAAAGACAGCCTAAGGTGCTTTCCTCCGACTTGAACCATTTTAATAATATGTATTGGACTCCCATCCAAATAGTATTTTACCATATCAGTTAATTGTTCTAATGATTTCATTTTCTCAACTCCTTCTATATCACTAAAGGATTAGACATTGTTTTAATTTATCTAACTATATTTCAAATCCACACAACGGGAAAAACTCACAATGAATCGATCATTTTCATAATTTTTTCTTCCTTACAAAAAAAGGACAAACCTGTAGCAATAAGCAGCATTGGGTTTGTCCTTTTTTTGCATAGCACTTGTTAAATATTGATTTGAAATAAAGTAATTGCATTTTTATTTCAGTGTATCTATAATAATATGTAATCACATGTAACCACATGTGATTACATATTATATGAAAGTGAAGGTGAATGATTATTATGATTATTGATAGAAATGTTTGGATTGTTAGACCTTTACCCCATGGAGTTAACCGTATGAATGAATTTCTCGATGAAGATATCATTGCAATTGGTTTCCCAACTGGTAAGTCCTTTGAAAATTTTTCCTCTGATGATTTAAAGAAAATATTGGCGTCACACGGATGGGATGAAGGTTTTAAAACGGCAAATTTGTTTGTTAAATATTTGAATAAAAATGACATAGTAGTTGTTCCAGATAACAATAAAAGAGATATTTATTTCGGCATTATAGACACGAAATATTTTCACAAACCAGATAAAGATGTCCCGTATGAAAATTTATATCCTCATCAGCGAAAAGTTAAGTGGTTATTTGATAAAAAACCTTTTTTACGTTCTGACTTACCGGACGAGATACGAGGTTCTTTAAGGTATCCTGGAACAATAGCCAATATTACTAAGCATCGAGAGTTCATTGAGAATATTATTAATTTAGAAAACACAAATACTACAACAGAAACTTCGTTAAAAAGTTTGGCTGTTACACAATTAAAAGATTTGTTAACTTCTCAAAATGAAGAAATACGTATAAGAGCAATTGAGCTAGTTATGAAACATAATCTTTAAGATGGGTGAAAAATATGTCCGAAAAAATTATTACAAGCACAGCTTACTTTTCAGGAGGTTCCGAACGTAAACATAGATATTCTTTATTTCGTTACTGGAGTGAAGAAAAAAATTATGCCACTATTATTATGCACAATCCTACGCGTAAAGCAGATGAAATAGCATTTGATAAAAGTATATTTCTAGCACATAATTACTTTTACAACAAAGAGTATAGCGGATACTATATAGTAAATTTATATTCTTACCGCTCTGATAGTACAGAGGGATTAAAAGGTGTCCCTTTTAACGAAAAATTTGATTCAGATACAGATGCGCACATAAGAACAGCAATTGACAATAGTAATGATATCTATATAGCTTGGGGAACTAATACGAATAAAGTAAGACGAATAAATTTTATAAAAGAAATACTAAAGGATTACAATATTACACATGTTCACAAACTAAAGAAACTCAAAGGAAAAAACCAACATCCTAGTCGTTATAATAAAGATTTAAAATTTGATCATATAGCAGTCGAAAAAATATAAATATACTTTTTTGTACTACACAAAATAAAAAGAAAAAATGGTATGGAGAATTATTCTTCCTACATTAAATTTTCATAAGTTAATTGAAAAGCAAGATTTGGGAAACTTAATTACATCTAGTAGTGATTATCAAGAATATGAATGATGATAGAATATAAAGATGTTATAATACATATAAGCAATCTTATTCTAGACATGCTATTAAATAGCATGTCTTATTTTTTTTAAAGAAATATTTTCAAAAAAACGCTCTTAATTTATACTTGAAACTAAGCGATTTTTTAATGAGTAAATGGGAGGGTTTATTATGAGTTACAGAATTAAATACAGTGATACTGGAGAAGTATTTTTAGACAATATTCAAATAGGTAAAAATCTTGAAGTGAATTTTTCAGAAATACAGTATATAAAACCGTCTGAAATACAACCACGTATCACCATTTCAATAGATGAATTTCTAGATACCCAACACATTGAGATTACAATATCATCCAGTGGTGTATTTTTAGCCTATCATGTAGATTACGATGGATCTCTATCTACACGTTTTATTAAATATGCTCGAAATGCATACTATCCTACACTTGAAAAGTTCGCTTCTTCTAGGGCAATAAAAATATCCCATTGTCCTAATGATTCATTAATGACATTTACAAAAAAAATTATAGATACGAGTAAAACAATCGATGAAATTATAAATGCGCTTCATACAGATATTGAAAAACTTTTAATAGTCACTGAGAATTCTGTGGAAATACCTGATATTAAGTTTGAACCGATCTATGCTAAAGACGAAACTCCATTTAGAGATGTTTTCTTAGAAAGATTACTTCGTGGTTTAGGATATAGGGGAGTTAGAAATACTCATGGAAACAAAGAATATGGAAAAGATTTTGTCTTCTGTGAAAATTCTTTAATCGATAGAAATAGATATATCGCATTACAAGCTAAGGCTGGTGACGTAAGTGGAACAGCATCTAATGACGTGATTAGGACCTTAGTAAATCAAATTGAAAACTGTTTTTTAATTCCTTTCCCTGATGAGATAAATGGAGATGAACTTTACATTGATACAGTAATAGTAGCTATTAGTGGAAAGTATAAAGAGCAAGCGCAAAAAATAATTAGAAAGAGACTTAATGATTTAATTATAGGATCCGTTATTTTTTTAGATAAAGAGGCTTTAATTGATCTAGCTGAAAAAGTAAACAAAAATAATAAAAAGCTTTAATGTAAAAAACCCTCAACTATGTATTAGTTAAAGAGGGTTTTTTTAATTTTTAATTTCATTCATTAAAATAATCAGATTCGCAAGACAAGATTTTCTCAATCGATTTCTGTATGCCTTTAAGGTGTTTTGAGTAGTTTAGAGCAATGTCTTGATAAAATTCTCTTTCATCTTCATTGCAACAATCGATACATTGAGCAATTTTCATTAAATCAATTTTAACTTGATTACATCTCTTAACTTTTTCTTCAATAATATCCATGATTGTAACCTCATTTATTTTGAACTAGATTCTGATAGTAAAATTTTTTCAAGTTCTTTAATGGGTGCTCCAATAAACTTATGAGTTTCTTCGCCATCTTCAATAAAAATGGTTGGTGTATACTTTAAGCTTAAGTCTTCAAATTCTTTTTGAGCCTTTAAATCCTTAATAATATCTTTTTCAGTAAAGGTAATATTCTCTTTAGTAAGCCATTTCTTTAAGTTAATACAAGCCGGACAGTGGGGCATAGTAAAGACAGTAACTCCATAATTTTTCTTCATAATCAATACCTCCGCTTTTTTCTTCTCGTAAGTAGTAGAGAAATAAGATCTAAAAAAGTAAAAAAAATATAAATTTTTTCTGTGTTAAATTTCGTATAACTTACGGTCCTATTAAATATGCAGGAATAAAGAGAGTGTGGGTGAACGTGATGAAGAAATTGACTTAATGTAGAGTTCTTACAGTTTCTCAAAGTAAAAAAAGAAATTCGTACCTATGAGGTGCGAATTTCTTTTTTTTACACTCTTTTTAATTTTTGTGGACTTACTGCTCTATTACAAACGTAAGGCAATGAAATACTGAAATGTTGGCGTAGGAAGAGGTAAGGCAAATGTCCCAAAGCTTTAATTGCTGATGTAAATTTAGCTGCTGCCATTCAAAAAATAAAAAATTTAAAATTTCTTTTTAGTTTTTAGGGGCTCACCTCTCTATTACAAATGTAAGGCAACGAAATCTTAACATGATGGCATAGCCAAGAGGTAAGGCAAAGGTCTGCAAAACCTTTATCGCCGGTTCGAATCCGGCTGCCATCTCCATATTAGGGCAGTAAGTCTTTTGAAAGACACATGCTTCGCTTGTTCCTGGTTCGAATCCAGGTACTGCCTCCAAAATAATATTAAGGAGTGGTTTGTTAATGGTACAATTACAAACTTTATCAATAGAAGAGCAAGAAACTTTATTGGATAATGCTCAAATTAATACGGTTGCTGCAAAGCAAATGGTTCAAAAAATGACTCAATTCGTTGGTGCTTATGATCTTAATAATCGTAAAGGATTTAAATTTGAACAAGGTGATGTCTCGATTCAAGTAGTTATTTTAGGTAACATGGAAGATACAATTAAAGTGATTTATACAAAACTTGATAATGAAGAATTGGTTTCAGGTAGTGTTATTGTTGAAAAAGAAGGTAAAAAAGTTCTTAAAGGCTATGATATTATCGAAGATGAAGTAATCAAAACGCTTGAAACAGAAATTGACGATGAATTTTTAGAAGAACTTAAAGGTTTAGAAAATCGCGAACTACCAGAAACAGATACCGAGCGTGGAGAAGTTGTTAGTCAGTTACCGTGTATCTATGGAAACTGGTGTGGCCCAGGATGTTCAGGTCCAAAAGCTCCAATTTCTAAAGTAGATGCTTGTTGTAAAACACATGATGGTTGCTACAGTTCACGTGGATATTTTGCTTGCTCTTGTGATAAAAACCTTCAGAATTGCTTAGCTCCACATGTAAAGGCAGGTTCTGAGTGGGCGATTACAATTAGCCTTTGGTTCCGTAAACAACCTTGTAACCCATTTAAATAAGTAAGATAAAAAGGTGAACCTATTAAGGGTTTGCCTTTTTTTATGATAATTTTCAATTATTCCCTTTACATATCTATCCAATGTATAGTATTCTATACAAAGAAAGTATAGAATACTATACATTCAGCTATTCTAATTGGAATGAGGGGTACTGAATGAAATGAAAATTTATACCACAAATAAGGTAAAAGAACATAGGGAAATTGCTGGTTTAACTCAAACAGAGTTAGCTGAAAGGGTAGGGACAAAAAGAATAACGATAGCTTCTCTTGAAAGAGAAAAGTATGAGCCTAGTGTTGGTTTAGCCATGAGAATAGCTAAAACCTTTAATTGCGCAGTTGAGGACATATTTACAGAGGTGAAGAAGGATTGAATTACCTTTACAATTTTTTAATTAAAATAGTAATTAGTATTTTATTGATGGAAGCCACTTTTAATATATGGAAAATGGAGGCTGGAGAGCCGGGAATATTATCGTGGTTCTTACCATTAATCACAATTTTTTGGATCGTATTAACAATAGTTAATGCAGTGCAAATTAAAAAGGGGAAAAAGTGGTTAAAGGAAGAGGAAGAAGACGAAAGGGATCAAATGATTAAGTATAAAGTAGGCTATATAACTTGTTGGTCGAATATGGGCCTATTGGCATTATTGTTCTTCTTTTACGGTACGTTTGGAATCGAGATGTTTAATCCAGTATATGCGCTAGCGTTAATCGTCTTCTTAAATATTGTAATTTATTACAGTATGAAATTATATTTTCTGTTCTTTGAATAATGAAGTGGAGGAATTAAAAATGACAAATAGCAACGTAGAATTAAAAAAACAAGGGAAAAGAAGTATTTTAGGTGGAATTTCAATAGCTATTGCAGTAATTTTAGCAGCGCTTGTAATAAATTTCTTAACTGGATTAGTACCTTTAGAAAAAATACAGGGATTGCCTATTATTATGCCTTTTATTATTGCTCCAATTGGTGCAATAATAGGGTTTGTAGGTTATCGAATGAACAAAGATACATGGTCTTTATGGGGAATTATTCTTAATATTGTAATGTTCTTAGTACCAATTGTTTATAATGTAGTTGCAATTTTATTCTTTGGGGTTTAATTATCTAAAAGCAACAGTCAAAATGACTGATGCTTTTTTATTTGTCCTTTTCTGCGACTTGCTTTAATTCGTTAATTGCAATCGTTAATACCTCAATCCTCTTTTCGAACCTAATTAAAAGATAAATAGAAATCACGATAGGAAATCCAAAATTGCCTATTGATGCGCTAAACATTTCAAATGGGGTCATAGCTTAGCACCTCCTTATAGTTTCAGAACTCCATTTCCTTGGGTTTTATTGGTGTAACCTTTTAATAAAAAAGAGTGTGAAAGAAGATATTGATAAATAATGTTTTGGGAGAATGGCAAATGCTTTGCTTTGAAATAGGACAGGATTAAAGAGATTGCTCCTGTGATGTGTGGCGTTGCAACTGATGTACCTGTGAGCCTTATATAGTTATTTTGAGGGTAGGTTGAGTAAACGGACTCTCCAAGACTTAAAAAATCAATATTCTGGTTTGTATTGCTCATGTGTGTGGGAACAAGGTTCTTTCCAACAGCACCAACTTGAATAACTTCCTCGTAGTATCCAGGATAAAGAATTTCATCGGTTAGTTCTGATCCATCTCCGTAGTTCCCTGCAGCAACTACCACAAATATATTTTCTTGTAATGCCTCGTCAACTGCCTTCCTTAACTCTGGAACATCACTTTTTGTGCCTAAAGAGAGATTCATTATATCTACTTTTTCACCATTTTTGCCTCTCCAAGCAGTTGCAAAGCGAATAGCTTTAATTAAATGTTTATGAGTTGAAATACTTGTATGTCCAATGGCTTTAATAACTAAAAGCTTTGCCTTTGGAGCTATACCGATAGAATGTTTCTTATTAGTAGCCGCTATAATTCCAGATACATGCGTACCGTGTCCTGTATAGTCCGTCGCTATGCTAATTTTACCGTTATCATCATCTGTAAAATTGAATGTACCGATAATGTTGTCTTTTAACTCTTCATGGTTAATGTCACAACCTGTGTCAATTACAGCAATAATTGTATCTTGTCCATAATGACCGTTTTCCCAATATTTTTTAGCATTTATGAAGTCTATTCCATCGTTTATTTTAGTATCAGCTTGTGTACTTTTCATATAGACACCTCCTCATTTTTATTAGAGAAAGAAGTATCAAAAAACTAAAAAGAATTTACAAAATAAACATTGTTTTATTTTGTAAAAAGTACTAGATTTTCGCACTAATTTGGGAGATAATTAGAACACTTGTTCTTATTTAATTTTATTTTTTTCTTATATTTATATAATTTATGGAAAAAAGGAGGTTTTTTTATGGGGAAACATACTCACTCAAATTCCGATAATAACTATCATCACGACGAAGAGAAAAAGCAATTAGAGTACATACAAGAAATACGAAAGAAACTACCCTTAATATTAGAAAACCCCATTATTCAAGAGTTTTTAAAAGATAAAAAGCATGAAGAAATAATGAAAGAAGCTTTTAAAAACCCTTCTCAAAAAAACATCAATTTACTTAATCAAACATCAAAAGAATTTTATAGAATAAATCGTGTCCTGAGGTATTGCTCTGTTTTAATTCGTGGCCGTGCTATTGATTTCGATAAGAGACAGAGAAACAGAAATAAAAAACAAATGCTAATTTTTGATAAGAATGCTTTAGAAGGAGATTTTTCTGCAATTGAAACAATTGGGAGTTTGCAAGATTGCGAAGCAGAAAGACCTGAGACAGTTGTTATTGAAGGAGTGGGGAAAGGAAATGTTATTCCTGTAGAAAACGAGAAATTGGATAAAGCGATGCGTGCATTGACGGATAAGCAACGAATGATTCTCTACTACCGTTATGAAAAGATGCTTACAAATAGGCAGATTGCTGAAATATTGGGAGAAACAGAACAAAACGTAGGTTACTGGGTCAAAAAAACATTAAAACAGCTAAAGGATTCGCTGTAATGAAAGAGCATTAAAATAAATGAGTTATAAGATGGAGACATGCTTCTAAAGGATAATTAAATATAAAGGAGAGAGATGTTTATGTCCGTAGAAAATATTCAAAAGCAAGCAGAGGTACAAGCTATTATCGATCAGTTAGAGTTAAAAATATTGAAACATGTTCAACAAACTATTTTTAAAGAAAGAGAAGATTTAATGCAAGAATTGAAGATGGTAATCGTTGAAAAAGCCTATAAAATGTTAGATGAAGAGCCACCAGGATTCTTCGAATTTATTGAACGAGAAATCTTTAAAAAGGAAGTAATTATATAATAAAGAACAACCCTATACATGATTGATCCGGATGGATATTGATTTATGTAAATATAAAAAATGACACTATCCAATTGATAGTGTCATTTCTGCTCTAAAGGAAATGGAAACATTTTGACCCAAACAACAAAACTGACCTTTTTCTGAACGTCTATATATTTAAAGAGGATATTGGGGGAAGTAGATATGAAAAAAGAGCAATTAGTTAGGGAAGCAGTAAAATTGAGTTTGAAACACGGGGCTCCGATTAAAGCAGAAGATATTTTTAAAATATGTCTAGATGAATCTTATAAGAAAAGCCAAATACATAAAAAAGAAGACTGTCATGTAAAGTAGTCTTCTTTGATTAGCCATTCTTTTTATTTTGCATATAAGTAACATACATCTCTAATTGTTCCCAGGCTTTCTTTCTCTCATCTTCTGGAAGACTTTCAATTAAAGCCATTATGTTCTTACCTTCTTCAGTAACAATCTTGTTTTCTTCTTCGCTCAATTCAGGATCTTCCGATCTTCCTAACAAATAATCTGTAGTTACATTAAAATAATCAGCTATTTTTTCTATTGTTTCACGACTAGGTGTTTTAATGCCATTTTCAAATTTAGACACACTGGCTTTTGTTATACCTACAGCAGTAGCGAATTTTTCTTGTGTAAGTTTATGTTCTGACCTCAATAATTTTAAACGCTTATTTAACTCCATTTTAAAAATCACCCCTTAATTTACGATATATCGTAAGTTATTTTTATTATAATGTTTCCTAATAGGAAACGTAAACCCCTCAGAAAATTAACCAGGAGGAAATTTTTTTAAAAAACCACTTGAAGTTTCCCTTAGGTAAACTTATAATAAATTTATCGGCATCAGAAGGGAGTGATTAGATGCTAAATGAAAATTCAATAACAAAATTAAAAATAGCTTTTGAAAAATCAGACTTCACTTATGAAGGACTAGCTACAGTTGTTGGCATATCAAAGAGCTATTGCTATAAAATTATTAATGCTCATAAATATAAGAAGAGATTGTACTATGGGACAGCATCTAAAATTGCAAAAGCATTAAATGAAGAAGTGGCGGATCTATTTGATGAACATGAAAATTTTTTTAATAATAAAGTTTCCCTTAGGGATACAATATGAGGAGGAAATAAAATGAATCAATTACAAGTTTTCAATAATGAAGAATTTGGACAAGTTCGAACGGTGGTACAAGGCGAAGATGTTTGGTTTGTAGCTAAAGATGTAGCAGATGTTCTAGAGTTCAGTGACACAAACGCAATGACAAGACATTTAGATGAAGATGAATTGATGTCCGTCAAATTGACGGGTATGAATATGAAATCGACATTAATGAATGAATCGGGATTGTACTCATCAATATTACGTTCACGAAAACAACAAGCTAAAAAATTTAAAAAGTGGGTAACAAATGAAGTACTTCCTTCTATTAGAAAACACGGAGCATACATGATAGATAAAGTCCTAGAACAAGCGGTGACAAATCCAGACTTCGCAATTGGTCTTCTCACTAAATTAAAAGAAGAAAAAGAAAAGCTTGTAGCAGCACAGCAACAAATTGTAAAGCAGCAACCACTCGTAACATTCGCTGAAGCGTGTATGCAATCAAATGAATCTCTGAAAGTAAGTGAAGTTGCTAAGTTGGCAGCTAAACACAATATCAAAATCGGGCAACGTCAGTTATTCGCAAAACTTAGAGAATGGAATTTAATATTCAAACGTTCTACTGAACCAACTCAATCAGCAGTTGAAAAAGGATATTTTGAAATCGCACAAGGCGTTAAACAGAAGCCAAGCGGAGAACCATTCACATGGACAACAACATACGTAACACCCAAAGGACAAGCCTACATCATAGAGCGACTGAAGAAAGAACAGGAACAGGAGGCGGTGTAGATGCAAGAAGAAAGCATGTTTTCTTTATGTATGGTTGCTGTATTTTTCGCAGCGTTAGGCGGATTCGCTTATGTGATGGAACGTATAGATAAAAGGTTTATGAAGGGTGAAAAGTGATGGATAAACAACAGCGAGATGAATACGAACAAAAGAAACTCTTGTGGATCATAAAAGATTTAAGAGCTAAAGGGATACATAACAGCGCAGATAAGGTTGAGGAAATGCATAAGGGGTTTATAACTCTAGCTAAATGATAAAAGCCCTGCAGGGGTTGCAGGGCAAGACTAAGGGTATTGAAGAATTGTCGATTCTAAAAGTAAAGGACTTCTTGGAATGTAATAAGTTTAACACGTATTTCATTAAATTTTTATATAAAGATTTTACGAATTTATGAACATGGGCAAACGCTCACTTGTCGGAATATTCAGGTATTTAAAGGAGGAATGCGGAAATGATTGAAAATCCAATGTTAATAGGAAATTATCATGATTCATCAGCAAGAGACTTCATGGATTACTGTCACGGATGTGGCGGAGAAATCTTTTACGGAGAAGGATACCTTGATTTCAGTGGTGATCCAATTCATACAGAATTAGAGTGTATTAAGCAATATGTTGAGGAACATTCAATGAAGAAAGTAGCGGGTGAATGATATGGGCTTACAAAACAAAATTGAAGCTGAAATTCAAATTATGAAGAGTTTAGTTGAACGATATAAGAAAAGTAAAGAACCTAACGCTGTATCAATGGTTGTGGCTTATGAATACGGGTTACAGGTACTTACTGAAGTGTATGAAGCCAGTAAACAAACAGAAGTAGCACCATTTTAAAAGAGAGGGAGATTCATATGACAACTGAAAATTACTTTTCTAAATTGGCTCAAATAGATTGTTCGGAACATGTCGAAAAGAAAGGCCGCTTTAATTACTTATCATGGGCTTGGGCAGTTAAAAAACTTCGTGAAGTAGATTCAACAGCAACATGGGAAGTAAAGCGATTCGATGGGGCGCCTTATCTTAAAACAGATTGTGGTTATTTTGTAGAGGTTGAAGTAACTGTACAAGGATTACCACTAAGCCAAATTCACCCAATACTTAACAATCAAAATAAACCAATTGCTGAGCCAAATAGCTTTGATATTAACACAAGTATTCAGCGTTGCTTAGTGAAAGCAATTGCACTTCACGGGTTAGGATTATACATCTATGCGGGCGAAGACCTACCGGAAGTACAAGAAGAAATGATAACCGCTCAACAAGTCGGTGTGATCAAATTAAACATTAAAAAACTAGCTAATCTTCGGAAAGTAGACGAAGACACGATTAAAGGACATCTAAGCATCAAAGAAGTAGCTGAATTAACGTTAAAGCAAGCTGAAGATGTACTTAAAAAATTAACAAAGTGGGTTAAACAAGCCGAAAAAGAAAAGGTTGAAGCGGTAGAGCAAACAAACTAAGGAGTGAAGAACCTATGTTAGATAAAAATCAATCGAAAGTCGTCCTTCCGGCGTGGGTGAGGAAGGGCGTACGAAATGAAAAAGAGGCGAAAGAAAAGGCAATCGAGTACATTACTCCCAATCGCTATCCGGGATATAAAATAATTAAAATTCAAGGCGACATAGCGTTATGCGAAAGGCGGGGCGTGTAATGTTTAAGATACCAGTAAGACGCGGAACAATGACAGAAATGTTGAAGGCAGTTCGTGATTTAGAAAAACGGGGTTATGACTATATCACTCCTATCAAAAAGGTGTATAGAGCTGAGAAAACCTTCTATCACGATGGCAAATTTAAAGGGAAAGACAAAATTAGATTTACAGGTATGGATGATCATATCAGTTACGAATGTTGGATGAAGAAGGTGGACTAAATGGCAGATGTTAAATGGATAAAACTCTCTACTAGTATGTTTGAAGATGAAAAGATTCGCCTGATTGAAAGCTTACCAGAGGCAGACACACTACTAATTATTTGGATTAAATTGTTGTCTCAAGCAGGTAGAACGAATGCTAATGGTTACATTTTCTTGAGCGAAAACATTCCTTTTACAGAAGAAATGCTTTCTACACTTTTTAATAGACCGATAGCAACTGTAAGACTGGCACTACAAACATTTAAACAGTTCGGAATGATTGATATAACAGATGATCAGTACATATGCATCTCGAACTGGGAGAAGCATCAGAACATTGATGGATTAGAACGCGTAAAACAATTGAATGCAGAACGAAACAAAAAGTACCGCGAACGCAAGAAACAACAGCAATTAGCACTAGAAGATAAGGGTGAAGAAAGTGACGCTTGCGTGACGTCACGTGACGCAACAGATATAGAAGAAGATAAAGAATTAGATATAGATAAAGAAAAAGATAAAAAGAAGAAAGAAAAACCTTCCCGTCACAAGTTTGAAACTTGCGACACCAACGGAGCTAAGTATTTGTTTGAAAAAATTAAGGGTAATAATCCTAAACAAAAAGAACCTAACTTTGATTCTTGGGCAAACGATTTTAGATTGATGCGTGAAAAGGATAACCGTGAATTACAAGAGATTAAGGATGTTATTGATTGGTGTCAAGCTGATCCATTCTGGCAAGGTAACATTTTATCGCCTAAAAAGCTACGTGAGAAGTTCGATCAACTAACTATTCAAATGAATTCTAAAAAGGGAGCGAAAAATAATGCAGAGAGCAACAGCAGCAATACCAACAGATATAGCCAAAAAGGTGAATATGACTATGGATTCTGATGTGTGTGATACGCACGGCATGAATAAGATGAAGTTCAGCGGACAAGTTGTTTGCCCTCGATGCTTCCTTGAAAACGAAAGTAAAAAGCTTCAGCAGCAAGAGCAAGCAAAATACGATGCAGATAAAGCGAATGAGAAGAAATTCATGTTCCATCAACAAAGCATGATAGCTGATAGCAACATTAAGAAAGCTAATTTTGATAATTATAAACCTACTAGCGATGAAGGAGCAAAGAACCTTGAACTTGCCAAGGTCATCGCAACGGATTATCTCAATGGGAAAGTGTTTAACACGATTATGGCCGGAAATTGTGGGGCTGGAAAAACACATCTTGCTTACGCTATAGCGGATCAACTCGCAGGAGCAGGGAAGTCAGTTGTCTTTGTCACAGTGGGCGAATTGCTACGAAAGATTAAAAGCACGTTCAATAAAGATTCTTCCTTAACTGAGGATGCGATTATACGGAGCTTAGTAAGAGCAGAAGTATTAATAGTCGATGATTTAGGAGCGGAGTTAGGTGCACTAGATGCAAATACAAAGGCTACAAACTTTATTAATAGGGTGTTATTCGATGTTTTCGATGGAAGGCAAGGTAAATCTACTATCTTCACAACGAACCTTACAGGAGAGCGTTTAGAGGGTGCATATGATGAGCGGATTGTATCACGTATCTTCAATAAATTCAGGGCGTTAGTTTTCAAAGATACAAAGGATTACAGAAGGAAAGCATTGCCATTTTAAAAGGGGGAACGGAATATGCAAATGCTTGATCTATTTTCAGGAATCGGCGGCATTAGTTTAGCGGCAGATTGGGCTGGAATTGAAACAGTAGCCTTTTGCGAGATTGAAGCATTCAATCAGAAAGTACTAAATAAGCATTGGCCTATAGTACCAATCTTTTCAGATATACGAAAACTTACAAAACAATCATTAGAAGAACGGGGTGTTGATGTTGGAACAATTAGCATTGTGGCAGGAGGATATCCTTGCCAACCTTTCAGTGTTGCCGGGGACAGAAAGGGCGAGGCGGATGACCGTCATCTCTGGCCAGAAGTATTCCGCTTACTACAAGAAATCAGACCAACTTGGTTTATTGGTGAAAATGTTGCTGGACATGTCACATTGGGACTCGACAATGTGCTTACTGACTTGGAAAGTATCGGTTACACCTCACAACCGTTTGTTATTCCGGCTTGTGCCATCGGTGCCCCGCATAGAAGGGACAGAGTTTTTATTATCTCGTTTCTTTCCAACTCCAACTGCGTCGGATACCAGGGGGCTCAACAATTACGAGAAGACATTAGCAAAATTAAAAAATGGAGAAAGGGCTCATTTGGGACAACTTCCAAACTATTTAATGATATTGACTGGGAAAAGAGGGCGTTCCAATCCAGTTTTTTGGGAGGAGATGATGGGGTTCCCAACCGGATGGACAGAATTAGAAGCTTAGGTAATGCAGTTGTACCTCAGCAAATTTATCCGATATTTGCAGCAATAGCAAGGATAGAAAGGGGAAATTGAGATGTGCGCGTGTGAAGGAACAGGAGTAATTAAGAACGATATGGGGAAAGGTTGCTATCAATTCAGACCATGTATTTGCGAAGCAGGGAATCGCAGTCCAGAAGAGGTGGATAGAAGACGCCATGCTGTTATGGCGGAACTAAGAGAAATTCATCAATTACAACTGGAGGGGAAATGGGATGCCACGACTTGGAACGGGTTTGGAGAAGGAAAATTACACAATGGCATTGCAGCAGGGAAAGTACATGAAGAAATCGCGTCGTAACTTATATATTGCTCTAGAAGAATTGGACCTAGTGTTTGATGAAAGCGAAGTAATTCGATTGCAAGAAATGTGGAAGGAAAACAAAGGAATCCTTGAAATCGCAAAAGAGTTAGGAAGACATCAATTAGAGATCGCAGCATTGATTATGGATCAGGCCGATAAGAATAAAATCAAATCTCGTCCAATGGGATTAAGGGCATGAAACAACTAACACTGGAGGATGTTGTAGGCAGTTTTGATTATACGGCAACAAGTACGGCTGATAGGTTCTTACAGCATAACGTCATAACGTATGAAGTTCACTTTTATGACCAGGACGAGCGACAAAAAATAGACTGGTTCGATGTTGAGACAGAAGACGAAGCATGGAGCATGGCGGTGAAAGAACATGGTAATGGTATTCAGAAGATTAGGATAACTATTTCTAATCGTACACGAGATGAAATTATGTCACTGGATTAGGAGGGAGCAAATGGAGAAGCCAACATTAAAGGATTATGCAAAGGCTGCTGAAATTGGTGTTAATAAGAAGTATGTAGACCAACGAATGAAAGAGCTGGATTGGAGTTTAGAACGCGCTATAACGACACCAGTCGGTACGAGCTGGGAAGGAAATGAAAAGAATAAAAAATTACTGAAATTAGCTGAGAAAAATGGGGTTAGTGAATCTACCTTTTATAGACGAAAACGTAACGGCATGACGCCATACGAAGCAGCTACCACGGCAAAAGGATTCGAAAAGTACATTCCTTTAGCGGAATCGAATGGGATTAGTAATAAGACCTTTTACCAGAGAGTTAAAAGGAAGATGGATCCATACGAAGCAGCGACAAAGCCGCCACGTAAGTATGAGAAGAAACAAATCAGTTAGGAGTAAATATGAACGAGCAAGACAGGCTAATAGAACGCTTGATTGATAAGCATGTATTTAAATTACCTGATGGCCGTGATTTATATGAAGGGTCATGTGAGGAACTAAGAAAGCTATTGAAAGGAGTTGAAGAGTAATGCAAGCGATGGAGAATAGCATTTATGAAATTACTAAATTAATTAGCGATGCAAAGGGAGGTAAGTAATGAAAAAAGAAACCGCGGTGCAGGTGCAAAGTGAACTTGATGTAGTAGAAAGCGAGATTCGTAAGATGGAATATCACTTGGTTGGATTGGATAGCGAAAAACGTAAGACAAAGCGTTCTTTGGAAGTGTTGAAGAACCGGAAAGAAGAATTGAAAAGTTATTTATAAGGAGCTGGGAAAATGAAGCTAAGAGTGAAAATTAAACGATTGAAAGATGTGGAAGTGCCGAAGTATGCGAAACCAGGGGATTCGGGTTTTGATCTTGTGGCGGCAGCGGACACAATTATATGGCCTGGAGAAACAAAGGTTGTACCAACGGGATTGGCGTTCGAAATCCCGCCAGGATACGAATTACAAGTGCGCCCGCGTAGCGGTATGACGCGTGATACAAAGTTACGAGTGGTACTTGGAACTATAGATAGTGGATTTAGAGGAGAGATTGGTGTTCTAGTTGATAACATTGAAGTCCCTAAAGAGGCAAGTATGCAAGCCTATGTAATTGAAAGAGGAACTCGTATTGCTCAAGGCGTCATAGCGCCAGTGGAAACAGCTCATTTTGTTGAGGTGGACGGGCTATCAGAATCAGAAAGGGGGAATATGGGCTTCGGATCAACGGGGATTAAATAAAAAAGGCTAGGATTTGCTCCTAGCAAAGAGTTATGTCGTACAGAAAGGTGCAAACCTGGTGTTTGCAATTTCATTATATAGCGTTTATCAGGCAGATAGGTTGAATCATAGCAATCTTTACGTAACTTTTACATGATATTGAGATTTTTGATAGAGGCCAAATTTAAATTTTGTAAAAATAAGCAGGGAGTGTGGGGATAATCTTATAGGTAAAAAAAAGGCTCAATTCTCAAAAGGGAGAGAGTTGAGCCTGTGGATGTAATTACTAAGTTCTCGGGTTAATGAAAACTAGTAATTAAATAAAATCGCCCTAGGGTTAGGGGGTCTAGGGTTTCAAGTCTGAGTATATCTCACACGGTAATATAAAAAGAATAGAACGTATTGAAGATAACACATGAATGTTTCGTAAATGTATCAAAAAAGTGAACAAAAAGTAATTTTGTAAATCAAGGTAGTCAGCACAATTAACTAACGTCTTGTTAAAAAAAAGAAGCCCCGTAGAAAATGTTACAGGGCTTCATAAGACTGAGTTATGTCGTACTCACAAGAGATTTTAACATGGATTTAGTAGGGAATGAATTGGTAAATGTGTCCAGATATTCTGAAGTTATTATTTAAAGCAAAAATGCTATTTTAATACAAAGGGGAATAGGAAATGAAAATGTTGGATCTATGTTCGGGAATTGCAGGAATAAGCATGGCAGCAGATTGGGCTGGAATTGAAACATTAGCCTTTTGCGAAATAGAAGAGTTCAATCAGAAGATACTTAGAAAGAACTATCCTAACATTCCTGTTTTCCCGGATTTATATAAACTTACGAAACAATCCTTAATAGATGGAGGTGTTGACATTGATTCAATTGGAGTTATTTCAGCAGGATATCCCTGTCAGGGAGAAAGTCTTGTTGGTAAGCGAAGAGGTGCAGAAGACGAAAGATGGTTATGGCCAGAAGTCTTCCGACTCATTAGAGGACTCAGACCCACTTGGTTTGTTGGAGAAAATGTTGCTGGACACGTCACAATGGGCTTGGACACCGTGCTCTCCGACTTGGAAGAAGAAAATTACTCGACAAGGACGTTCGTATTTCCGGCTGTCAGTGTTGGGGCGCCACATCAAAGATACCGGACATTTATTGTTGGCCACTCCAACGACAAGCCAAAATTACAAGCCGATCCGAGGGTTGTGCCCTTCAGAAGTAAACGGCAGCCACGGAAAGACATTACCAGGATCAATCGGGGAACACTTTCCAGAACATATTGGGAAGAAAATCAACCTGCAATTTGTGGAATGGATGATGGGACTGCCACAAGATTGGACGAAGATAGATTGAGATTCTTAGGTAACGCGGTGGTGCCACAGCAAATCTATCCAATATTTGAAGCAATAGCAAAGATTGAAGGTTTATTATAAAAATTTCATTTTTTCATAAATAAAAAGGCAGTTGTTTCCGCAACCACCTTTTTACAAAACAGAGCAACTTTTTCAGAAATAAAATATGAATGATTTCTGAAAAGGTTATAGGTTATAGAATATACGCCTATTTTTATAACGAAAGTGACGAGCTCAGGTTATAAGAAAGGACTGATTATAGTATACGAGAGATTGTTTGAGATTTTTACATATAAAAGAACAGCTAGCAAAAGCTAACTGCTCAATACAAGGAGATACAGAGAAAACTAAATGGAGTTTGGCATACATCCTATCAACATTATGGACATAATATTGAGTTTTATTCGAAGGAATTCATGTTTTACAAATTAGATTATGATAGTTGATATTCTCCATATTGACCAGAAAAGAACCAAGAATTCTAGTGAAATTCCAAGTGTCCTTTTCCTAGTTTTTTGAAATTCTTTTACTAAATAGCCGACAGCACTAATTGCTATAAGAATGAAAAGAATAAGTTCAAGTGTAACTGGCATTTGATCTACTCCTAATCCTTTATTTTAATTTAGTATATAACGATTATAAGATATTTTTTGTGGCTAATGGTGAAAAATTAAACAAAACAATCTCTATATGAAAAAAGGTCCTGTTGTCTCCAACAGAACCCCTTCTAAAATGGCAAAGAGTAACTCTTACCTTACTCTTTGTTTATATACTACAGGAGTGTTAATCAAAATCCAAGGCTCCTTATATTGAGAAATAAAGAAGAGTCATTCTAAAGAATCTTATCATTGTTATAAGTAAAGGAGCAGTTAGCCAAAACTAACTGCTCATCTCCAAGGGGGAACAAGGAGAAAATCTAATGTCATCTATATTATTGACGGAATATTGAGTTTTATTCAGGGGTACGAAAAAGTTTTCTTTTTAACTTAATCCATATCCCACAAACAAAATAATGGCTAAAAACACGGATAATGAAAATGTCAGACTGACTGTTATTATGCTTCTGAGCATTGCTTTCCAGTTGTTTATTTTAGAGAATCCTATCATACCAACAAAAAAAGTTCCTAGTGTTAAAACTAGCAAAACGAATAAAGGATGAAAATATATTGTATTCATAATAGATTCATTCATTTTAGGTGACCATACTTCAAGATATAAAAAGAATAAAGCGACACAAACAAATGAAAAAATAAAAGACCAGAAGTTTATAGTATGTTTCATGATTGCCCCTTTATTAATATGATGTTTTTTACTAAATTTTAGCAAATTATAAATAGAATTAAAACAAAATAATCCTTTTACGAAAAAAGGCCCCGTTGTCTCCAACAGGACCTTTCCTAAAATGGCAAAGAGTAACTCTTACCTTACTCTTCCGCTATATAATACACAAAATACTTAAAAATTTGTAGAACAAGAAATTCCAATATGATTATTTGGATATATAAAATAAATGTGTTTTAACGGAATTGAACATCAGGAATTAAATTACAAATGTTGATTTATCAATGAATATCAATGGTGGAATAGAAAGTGATGATTAATAAAGGAATATTACAATAACAAAATATGAAATATTGCATATTCAATTGAAGTGGAAATTTACAAGTAGGAAGCGAGGAATAACAATGGGAGTAGGAAACCGTGGAATGGCGTTTGAAATGCTTATTAATCTAGTGAATGAAATGTATCAAAGAGGGAGAGTGGCGCTTATAAACAAGCGCCAAACTCCTGTGAAGGTGTTAAAAAGTAAAGGTGGCCGTGTACTAAATGGATTTTATGAAGCTAAAAGTACAGTAGACTATGACGGCGTATATAAGGGACGAGCTATTGCATTTGAAGCAAAGTCTACAGAGAATGCTACAAGATTTGATTTAAAGAACATTGCGCAGCATCAGTTAGATTACCTGGAGAAAGCGGAGAAGATGGGAGCAATTTGTTTCTTCCTTATAGAGTTCAGTAAGGATAAGTCAATATTTGTAGTACCACTATCAGTCATTCAATCTTACGTAAGGATGTCTCATCAACCGAAAGGCAAGAAGTCTATACCAAGAGCAGACTTTGATATTTATGGGTACTTAGTAGAACAGACAGAACGAGCGCCAATTGATTACTTACAATACGTTGATGAAGCAGTAGCGCCAGTTATGTTTGATGGAATGATTCAATTTGATCAGGATCATAAGAAAGTAGCGAATAACATTGAAGCAGCGAAAGAGAAGATGGCTAACAAGAAACGCAAGTTTTTAAAGGCTTAATGGATAACGGAACCATGCAGAGTGGGTGGTGGGGGCTGCTCGCCATGCATGTTTTTCTTATTCAACAAAGAGATAATAAAATTTCACGTACCTGATGTGAATGTAAAAACCAAAATTCAGAAATAGGGGGATTCCTTCATGGAGAGACAATTAACATTATTACCAGCTATCGATGATAAGAAAGTACAAAAGGAAGTAGTAAGTGTATTAAAGGAGTACAGAGCACTCAAGATGCGTTTTAGCAATGATGTGGAACAGGAAGGAATTAGTTTATTCCCTGAGTTGCGTGATTCAAGGAATACGAATAAATGGAAGGTGCAGCAGATAGAGAAGGCACTGAACAATTTATTAGATGAGGATGAGCGTAAAATCGTTGAGCGTAAGTTCCTGACAAACGAGAGAGTGAAAGATTCAGATGTTTATCATGATCTATTACTCAAGAAGACATATTTCTATGAGAAGAAGCAGAGTGCGGTTAAATTGATTGCTACAGCGCTAGGAATCATCTAAAAATAGCGAACAAAACGCGGTCAAAATGCGAACTTTTTGGGGGACTAAATAAAATGCCAAAAATTATAAACTATAGGTACAAGCCCTTTGACAACCGCATATCGAAGAGGATTAGTACACCTATTAGTGAAACGTTCTTATGCGAGAATGGCACAGTAACGTATACCGCATAGTAGGGCGGGCAAGGCGGTACGAACCCGCGTTAAGACGAAAAGACCAATGAATTACTTATAATGATATATTCCAGTGTGGCGGGTGTGAGATAACTCGCATCCGTCATGCTGTTTCTATTGTATTTACTATTCAGCTCAGATGCGTCCTCTGGGTTGATAATAAATATAAGTCTATTTTTCTCTAGTATGTCGGTTCTTGAAAATGGAATGGGGGTGGTTGCTCATGATTGAGTAACGCTTGCATTCTAAAAAGCTAAAAAGTATACGTGACCTCGTACATTAGTCATTACTCACGATTCTTATTAATGACCAAAACGGGAGCAAAGAGTTCCACTCTTTGTTTGAGCCAATACAACGGAAACATTCCCCTTCCGTCCCTCTTGTGTATTGGTTCAAACAAGGCGTCGGAAGAAACACATACGTCTTGGATATAAATCCTTTATTATTCGATATTGGTCAGCGAAGGCGAAAATGATATTAAGTAGCCGAAGTATTGAGCTAGCTCTACGGAGTATAAATGAGAAGAGGACTATAAAATTGAGAAGATGAATTCTTGCTCTTCTCCCAGTTACCGAAAACAGGTCGTGTAGCTATACTAGTTGATGCGGTGGTTTGGAGAAGGTTGAGAGTGATCTTCACCTTGGAAGAGGAACTTCATCCTTTTGTTTTTATTTTCCTCTATTAGATTGGTTAACTAGGGGCAAATTGATAAAATATATTTTTTTGTATTATTTAATACGAGTATATATAATTATATTAATGTTAGTATATTAACTAGTTAAAAATGGGGAAAGAAAAATGAAGATTAAATTTGCTGTGGTTAAAGATGAAAATTTTGATTTTACTTTATTAGAAACAAAATTGCTAAAAACTTTTAAAGAAGTGGATAATGTAGCAATAGTTGAAAAGGTTGAAGAGAAAATTTTTGAAAAAGGTGATGTGTCAACCCATTTAGCGGAGATTACTATTAATGTTACAGGAAAGAATATCGGATATAGATCAGTTTCAGCTAGTATATTTATTGTTCTAGAAAGTCTATCAATGAAGCTATTCAATATTAATATTAGTATACATTAAGCATCCAATATGGATGCTTTTTTCTTTGTTATATAAAAATTACATATTAAACATATATTTATACGTTTTGTTCCTACACGTTAAGGAATAGTAATAAAAAGATGATACCGATGAAACCGTATAAAAACAAAAAGAATCCTAAGATGGATAGTTTTTTATGAAAGCCGAGCATGATAAACCTCCTTGGGTATATAAAGGATTATAATACATCGTTGGTCTATTTAGAATAGTAACCATGAATTGGATGGAATTATGCATGATAAAACCAATAGCAATTATCGTAGGCGCTGCCGTGATCTGGTGGTGTCTTGTTTGTTGTTAAGGAAAGATAAGGATTAACAAAACAAACGAACACAATTATTGATAGTACAAGCGTTAATTAAGTAACGCTTGTACTAGTTTGATAAGTATATATAGTATTTTTATTGTCAAATAAATATTTTCTAATAAATGTGGTTGTTGGTGTCTGTTATCTAAATTAAATTTAAATTGTGTTCCTCTTGTTGATTTGAATTTCAGTTTTGGTTTCATATACGTTCCTCTTTCTATTCTGAATATTTTGGTTGTGTTTTAATATATAGTCATTATATTGTGTTACTGAAATTTGTAAGGATACAGCGGAAAGGAATCATATACATTTATATTTTTTATTATTCATATTTAATGTTATAATCCTTATTCGTGTGTCTAAAAGTTGACCCTTTTGTACAATTAAAATTTATAGGGTAAAAACTTTGTAAACATATAGTTGTTAATGTCTAAAAGATAGTCTAAAATGAAAGTATATAATTCTTAAGACTTTTAGACTATTTTGAGGTGATTTGGATGGCCATCGTTGGTTATGCAAGGGTAAGTACAAAAGATCAAAACTTAGATGCGCAAATTGAAAGGTTAACAGAATATGGATGTGATAAAATATATTCTGAAAAGTACAGTGGGGCTAATAGTGATCGAGAAGAATTGCAAAAGGCATTAGAATATATGAGAGAAGGAGATAAATTTGTTGTTTGTAAAATAGACCGTTTAGCTAGATCAATATTTGATTTGCATAAGATTGTAAATCAATTAGCTGATCAAGGAATAGCGGTGGTATTTCTTAAAGAACAGATTGATTTCTCTACACCTGCAGGTAAATTAATGTTTACTATGCTAGGAGCTATCGCTGAGTTTGAAAGAGATTTAATTAATGAAAGAACAGCTGAAGGCAGAGAAAGAGCTAAAGCGATGGGCAAACATATGGGACGTAAAGGGCAGGATGAAAAACAAGTGAAACAAGCCATGAACTTATTTTTTAATAGAAAAGAAAATGGTTTAAGTGTAAATGATATTTTTAAAATGACTGGTGTCCCACGCTCTACTATTTATGCTAAAGCTAAAGAATTAAAGTAGCGAATCCGCTGCTTTTTTATTTTATACAGAAGCATTTTAAACATTTCTTATAGCGTTGAATACTTATGTAAATATGGGAAACAGATTTGATTCTTGGAATGAGGGGATCAATATGGATATAACACATGCTGTGGCGAGAATCGTGGTAAATGGGAAAGACCTTCCGTTTACTTCAGTTAGGACAACTGCATGGATTAATGGTCCTGCGAACGATCTAATCGTTACGACTAAGCAAAGAGTAGATGAGCTTTATCGTTTTATGTGGTCACGGGTGCCAGTCATGCTAACGATGTATTTCGTTCAGGGGGCGGACATCATGAGATTTGCTAGGGTTGCAGGAATTGATGAAAGTATAACGGGAGAATATATATACCATTTTATTTGGTGATAAAACGAACTCAAAGTAGCCTAACAGCTGCTTTTTCTTTATAAAATAAAAAGCCCTATCTGGGGCTAGATGATTTTCTTCATGCCACAATGACGGCATTCTCTTAAGAAGATGAAATTTTTAATGGAACTTTTGAATGCGGAATTACCGCAATTATCACAGCGACCACTGATTTTATCAGGATGTTCTTCGTATGTGTATATTTTGCTTAAATCGTATTTGGGTTCTTGTTCTTTATTTTCCATTCGTTTCACCTGCATATCAATCTGATTTTAAACAACTGAATCATAATAACATGAAGTGTTCATGTAGTGGATGCTTTTTATTTTGCAAAAAGAACCTGCAAACATGCAGATTCTCCTGATAATGATTTATGAAGTAAGACCCGAAAATATAATACAATGATTCGAAAATGAGTTCAAGAGTGTTTGGTGATTTAAGCCACTCTATAATCTTTGTTTTTAAGCTTTTTTCTAATATCGATGAATCCTATAATCATTATCGCCATGCATATTAACTTAAGCCAACGAACCTCGTGGTGGTACATTAGCCCGGAAAAGAATTCATAGGCATATAACAAACCGACAATTGGAAATAGCTAAGTCATAAATTTCAAATCTTTTAGATGAAACTTATAATTATTAATTTTTTTCCACATATGTATCAACTTCTATTGTTATGAGGTTCTGTAGTTTTTCTTTTTGAAATCTCGCACGTTGAGGATAAGGAATAGAAGGAAGATAACAGCTCCGATGCCATTAATCCAGTAGTATGTGTGCCCTGTTGTGAATCCGTTATAGAATTCATAGGCATTCCAAATTACAAGAAGTACTGAGCAGACAGTAGAAATCATTAATGAGCCAAAACTTCTCATGATTTTCACCTCGATTCAAATTTTTAGAACTTATTTATAATTTTATATTTAAATGAAGGGATTTACAAGAATAGGAATAAAAAAGAACCCGCTGGAGTTCGGGTCCTTTTCAGAAGTGATGATGTATTCTCGGCTTGGGAACTGAGAAAAACACAAAAATATAATACATCGAGTTTTAGAGAATTTCAAGACCGAATTAGGGATTACCGCGAGGTGGTGAATATAGCTAGGAAACGAAGCTTAAATTGTGAAGTGAATAATTTGTTACTACATTTTGATTTTTACAAAAAATAACCATTTCCTTCAGATTTCAAGAAGGTTTTACAAAAAAATACATAGAAGTATAAATATATGGTAATGAAATGAGTCGAATTTTCATCATGACGGATATCCAGAATATGTTCATTTCAATTTACATGAAATACACATAGAGGAGAGCGATTATGAAAAGGAAAATTGGTACAGCAGTTGTAAGTTTATCTGTTTTAGGATTTGGAATTTTTGGTGTTACTCACGGAAATGGCGGAGGAATTGTTAAAGCTGACTCTGTAGGAGATCATGGAGGGGCACCATCTTATACTCATGGAGAGGGATGGTCTCCGAGTTATGCACATGGACATACAGGGGGAGCGCCGTCCTATACTCATGGGCATACAGGAGCACCAGTTTATGGATATGGAGACTATCCAGCGCCGTCCTATAACGTAGGAGATACACCTGCACCTAAGTTAGAAGCTGATGGAGATCATGGAGGAGCACCGGCTTATACTCATGGACATTACCCTGCACCGAAGTTAGAATCACATGGAGATCATGGAGGAGCACCTGCTAACACAGAGCCTGGTGGAGGGATTTAACTAATTCTAATATGGAAGTTGTAAATTTATATACAAGAAAAAAGACTTTGTAATTTACAAGGTCTTTTTTCTTTGTAAAAAAGTTATTCGAAGGGAGAAATGAACGAGTTTCTTCCTATTATATAGAAGGTGGTGGGTGATATGGAGTGAAACAAAAACACGAGTTAGCTCAAGAAGATTACATGCAAGGTATGAAGTATAAAGAACTGGCTGAGAAATACGAGGTCAGTATTAATACAATTAAGTCATGGAGAAAAAGGCATGGTTGGAATCGAAAAGGGGTGCACCCAAAAGATGAAAAAAGATGCACCCAAACCAAGAAAACAGGTGCACCCATTGGTAATAAGAATGCAGTGGGTAATTCGGGTAACAAGAACCCTAAATGGGGTAATAAGAATGCTCTAGGGCATGGCCCACCAAAAGGAAACCATAACGCTATGACGCATGGATTGTTTAGGAAGATAATCCCGAATGACGATCCGCATGCAATGGAATTGCTAGATGAAATACAAAACCATACTGAATTAGATATGCTATTCCACTCTATTCAGCTGCAATACTTCAATATCCTTAATTCACAACGTATTATGCATGTTCGCAGTCAAAACGATATGTCAAAAGAGATGATTAGCGAATCACTGAATGGAGACGCATACACAGTGCAGTTTGCATGGGATAAACAAGCTAATTTACTTACAGCTTATTCGCGCGCTATGACAGCGTTATCCTCTATGATTGAGAGGTTCGATAAGTTAGCAAATGCTGATGATGAGAGACGATTGAAGTTAGAGCAGATGAAAGTTAACATTGAAAAAACAAAAGCTGACACTGCACGTATTAAGGGGGAAGATGGCGATGAGTACGAAGATGATGGTTTCAAAGAAGCGCTAGAAGGCAAGGTAGAGGAAGTGTGGGATGGCCATGACGACGATTCCGAAGCGTAAAAAGAAACCTGCTCCATTCAAATTTAAGCCATTCTCCAAAAAGCAGCTGAAGGTATTAACCTGGTGGAAGCCTAACAGTCCCGTTAAAGATTATGACGGGATTATTTGCGATGGTTCTATTCGTGCGGGAAAAACGGTATCGATGGCTCTTTCCTATGTTATGTGGGCAATGGAATCATTTGAAGGTGAGAACTTTGGTATGTGTGGTAAAACGATTGGATCACACCGTCGTAACGTTATAACGCCACTTAAAAAGATGCTGAAGTCACGCGGGTATAGGGTTAAAGATCATAGAAGTGAGAATATGCTTACCATTACTAAAGATAGCGTAACAAACTTCTTTTATATTTTTGGTGGTAAAGATGAAAGTTCCCAGGATTTGATCCAAGGAATCACTGCCGCTGGCATGTTTTTTGATGAAGTGGCACTTATGGTACAAAGTTTCGTTAACCAAGCAACAGGCCGTTTGTCTGTAACTGGTTCAAAAATGTGGTTCAACTGTAATCCGGCAGGCCCGTATCACTGGTTTAAAGAGAAGTGGTTGGATCAAAAGAAAGAAAAGAATCTACTGCACCTTAAATTCTCCATGGATGATAATTTGTCATTAGATGAGAAGACGAAAAGAAGATATCATCGCATGTATAGTGGCGTATTCTATCGTAGATATATCAAAGGTGAATGGGCAGCTGCTTCTGGACTTATATTCGATATGTTTGATGAAAATAAGCATAAAGTTCCTACGATTCAAAGGGAGTACGTTGAATATTTTGTCTCTTGTGACTATGGTACGCAGAACGCCATGGTATATGGATTGTGGGGTAAGTGCATCGAAAAAGGTGAAGAAGTATGGTACAAGGTGAAAGAGTACCGTTATAGCGGTCGAGAAACGGAAAAGCAGAAAACAGATCAGGAATACTACGAAGACTTTGAGGGATTTGTAGGGGATTTGCCAATCCGTGGTACAGTAGTTGACCCGTCCGCTGCTTCATTTATAGCTTTGCTAGTTAGAAACAAACGAAAAGTATATAAGGCCCGAAATAATGTCAAAGAGGGTATTGGTAATGTCGGTGTTGCGCTTAACACGGGCATTATTTATTTTAACGACTGCTGTAACGAAACATTTAAAGAGTTCGCTTCTTACATATGGGATGAGAAATCAGTTGAACGTGGTGAAGATAAGCCACTGAAAGAGAATGATCACCATATGGACGAAACAAGATACTTTGTTAATACAATTATTTACGGACTGCGTAAAAAGAAGAAAAAGAAAAGAGGTGAAGCAGCTTAATGATGAATAAAAGGAAAGTTAGTGCCAAAGTAATTAAGGCGGCGGGAACAAGTGCTCAGGTACTATCCCGCCAGCAAGAGAGTGAAAATGAGAAGTATGCTGTAAATGAAATCATTGAACCACCTTATAGAATAGAAGACCTGCAGCAGATTAGAGAAAATAGTACGATTCTTGGTCAATGTATTGATGCGTACAAGCGTAATATAGCTGGGTTTGGTCATGAAATGAAGTATAAGCAGGATGATAACAAAGAAACTCCTGAAATGAGGGCGGAGTGGACGTTAGTTGATACTGAAATTATTCCGTTATTTAGCTTCGAAAAGCCATTCAAGGAGATTCTTGAAACAGGCATTGATGATAAAGAGACGACTGGCAATGGTTATATTGAAGCGATTCGTAATTTAGAAGGAAAGCCTGCTGAATTAATAAATATGTTACCGCAGTACATGCGAGTGACTCGTAAAGATGATAACCCCCAAGAAGTTACATACTTAATTAACGGAAAAGAAGTCAAAAGAAAGAAAAGGTTCCGTCGCTATGTACAACGAGTAGGATCAGTAGATACTTATTTCAAAGAGTTTGGCGATCCGCGTTTCTTAAATAAAGAGACTGGTGAGTTTTCCGATGTTTCGTTAGGAGAGAAAAACGCTACCGAAGTCATTCATTTGAAGATTGGTAATGGACCATATGGCATTCCGCGTTGGGTATCGCATGTTGTACACATGGTAGGGGCTAGAAAGGCAGAAGAATTAAACCTTCGCTATTTCAAACAAGGTAGGCATATTCCAATGGCTATATTGCTGAAGAATGGCATTTTATCAGAAGAAAGCGAAGCTGCTCTTACCGATTATGTTTCAAATGTCGAAGGTGAAGATAATCAACATAAATATCTCTTACTGCAAGTTGAAAATGCAGATGAAGGTGTAGTTGGTGATACACAGCCAAACATTGATATAGAGTTGAAATCACTAGCGGATGTATTGCAAAATGATGCCTTATTCCTTGAATACGATGAGAAATCACGTCAAAAGGTACAATCAGCATTCCGTTTGCCAGATGTATATGTTGGTTACATTAGAGACTTTAACAGAGCAACTGCTGAATCTGTGCGTGAGATTACAGAAGAGCAGGTGTTTGAACCTGAGCGTAACAGCTTAGAGTTCATCATTAATAACGTTCTTTTGCTTCCATATGGATTAAAACACGTATATGTGAACCTACGTAAGTCAGAAATTAGTAACACGGAAGATATGGTTAAAACCGTTGAGGTACTGGCTGATAAGGGCGGTTTAACATTCCGAGATATACGTAATATCGCTGGTAATATGCTAAACAAAGAGTTCTCTGATTATGATATTCCTGAAGCAGATCAACCAGTTGCTTTAGTTTTAGAAAAACATCGTAAAGTAAGTGGTTGGCAAAAAGGATTAGGAGAAACTCTACAGAAGTCAGCTGATAGCAATTCAAATGAGGATTTAGTCAATGTAATGAAAGATGTACGTGACTTATTGGAGTCGATGCAAGATGCAGAAGATTGATAAGCTATTAGTTTCTCTTAATGAATGGATTGCAAAGGCTGATACGGATGACTTCATAGCTGCATTGCCTGCTGATTTAGAAGTATTGAACATGTTACCAGGGTACGTTGAGGAATTTGAAAAAGAAATTGCTAAACTGCTTCGGAAACAGAAGAAGTACTTTGTCGATGGACTTAAGAACTATACGAAAAAAGATGCTGTGGAGAAGGGTATCAAGATAAAGGACATTATCGACTTTGTCACTGGTAGCCTATTTGGGGCTGATACCTTTGCTAAAAGCCTGAGCAAAGCAGCAAGGAAGTTTCTTGATTACACGATGAAAGATATGACAAAAGCTTTTATGGATGCCATTGACCCGGAAATCCAGTTTAATATCTTTTCAAAACGAACTACAAAGTGGATTGATAGTTGGTCGGATGAATTAGGTAAGATCATGAAAATTAATTCTCACAAAGCAGTAGAGCGGATTTTAAACGAAGGATTAGAGAAAGGGAAAGGTACTCGTGAAATAGCAGGAGAGCTTGCGAAGCTTCCGGAATTCGACCGTAAAAGAGCGAAGAGGACAGCGCAGACTGAAGTCCTTGCAGCATGCTCCGCTTCTCAATTTGAATCATATTGCCAATCCCCTGCTGTTACAGGTAAGAAGTGGCGTCATAGCGGAGCGAAGAATAACCTATCGCGTGACAATCATGTGGCGTATGACGGTACAACGGTTCCGGTAGAGGAAGAATTTGAACTGCCTGGATCTGGTGAGAGATGTATGTTTCCTCGAGATAGTTCGCTATCTGCTAAAGAAAGAGTTAACTGCAAATGTGTTATGTCTCCTGCAGTAGATAACAATATATTAGGGCTATCTGAAGAAGAGAAGCAGAAGATTAGGGAAGAAACTTTGAAGGAGTTGAGTAGAAAATGAAGACTTCTAAAACTATGCTGATTCATATTTGAAAGGAGGTGAATAGAACAGATGACAAAGCGAAAATTGAAGAATCTACAAGTCTCACACGTTTCTTATGTAAATGCAGGTGCAAATAAACGTGAGTTCTTTTTAACTAAATCTGATGAAAAACCAAACTTTGAAAAAGAAGTACGCGTTATCAAGTCGGAAGATGAAGAGAAACGTTTAGTATATGGAATTGTTTATGAACCTGGCGTTTTAGACAGTCATAACGATTTCGCGGACGAATCAACTATCGAAAAAGCAGCTCATGAATTCATGTTGAAATATCGTCAAACCGATAAGGACCACGATTTCCAAGCAGGAGTTGGTGAAGTAGTTGAATCATATATCGCTCCTGCTGATATGGAAGTGAACGGTGAGGTAATAACAAAAGGAACATGGGTGCTTGTTACTAAGGCAACTGAGGAAGTGTGGGAATCTATCCAAAAGGGAGACTATAAAGGTTATTCCCTAGCAGGAGTCGCAGAAACAGAAGTGGTTGAAGAAGAAGTAACTAAAACTGAAGAGAAGCAATTTAAGTCCTTCTTCCGATTGATGAAGGGCTTTTTTAGTGGAGAGAAAGTTGAAAAAGGCGAGGTTAGAGATAAATTTAACCAGAATAAACATCGTCGTGATGTTAAAGCCTCTTTCTCTGCACTAGAAGATACTTTCTATCAATCGTTATGGAATGCTCCTACTGCTGATGCTATCGACTTAGATCGTATTGAAGCAGCCGCACTTGAATTTGTTGAGATTATCAATGAATTGAAGGACACAGAAGCAGTTGTAAAGGCATGGGAGGAAAAACCTGTTGTATCTCTTGCTGAAGAAGTAGAGAAAGCAGCTAAGAAAATCAGTGTTCCAAACATGGGAGATATCGACGCTGCTATTGAGTCATTAACAAATCTAAAAACACGCGTCACACCTTCAATAGAAGACGCAGGGAGTGAGGGAAACAATATGGAGTTTAACCAAGAACAATTAGAAAAAACATTAACTTTAGCAGTAGAAAAGGCTGTTGGCCCAATTAAGGAAGAGTTAGCTACTATTAAGAAACACCTTAATCTCGACGAGGAAAAAACAGAAGAAGATATTAAAGTGGAAAAAGCTGTTGAAGCTGCTACCGCTCCTTTACGTGAAGAGATTGAAGCATTAAAGAAATCTCAAGGTATTAGTAATCAGCAAGATACTGATGTTGTTGAGAAAGCAGAAGTTAAAAAATCTGTATGGAATGGCTTACTGTAAGCCTGAAGGAGGAAAATATATATGACACTTAATAACAAAACAATTATTGAAAAAGCGGACGTTACCCTTGCCACATTAGCTAGTGGTGGTTTAATGAATCCTGAACAAGCTGATACTTTCTTACGTATGGTGCAAAATTCTCCTACTATTTTAAAGGACTCGCGCTTTGTTCAAATGGCTTCAGATACACTTAAAATTGAAAAAATCGGCTTTGGTTCCCGTATTCTTCGCCCTGGTGTTGAAGGTGTACCTTTAAAAGATTCTGATCGCTCTGCTCCATCAACTAGCACAATTATGTTAAATGCTAAAGAAGTAATTGCGGAAGTGCATATTACCTATGATACATTGGAAAACAATATTGAGGGAGGTAATCTTCAAAATACTATCATGCAGATGATAGCAGATCGTGCTGCATTAGATATCGAAGAGCTAATTCTGAATGGTGATATTGCGTCTACAGATTCATATTTAGCTTTATTAGATGGGCTTCGCAAACAAGCAACTTCACATGTTGTAGATTGTGCTGCAGGTGCATTTACTAAAGATGTATTTAAGAAAGCCTATAAAGCTGTTCCTGCTAAGTACCTACGTAACCCTAAAGACTGGAAGTTTTACACATCGCATGGTTTAGAAATTGAATGGAAAGACCAAGTAGCGTTGCGACAAACTAACTTAGGGGATGTTTCACTTCAAGGTGGTTTAGCTTCTGCTTATGGTGTTCCAGTAGAGGGAATTGCTATGTTACAACCATATAATGAGGGAGAAAATACTGTATCTGATATTTTATTAACGCCGCCTAAAAATATTGTGACAGGTATGAGCCGTAATATTCGAATTGAGGTAGATAAGGATATTCGCGCTCGTAAATTCATTATTGTTTTAACTGCGAAGGTTGATGTGAAGTTCGAAGAGGAAGATGCAGTTGCAAAAGTTATCAAAGTTAAGGAGTGATGACTTTTGAATTATTACGTTAAATTAATTGTTGGTAAAACATATAACGTCCATGAACGTCTTTTTTTATTGGGCCAAGAAGAGAAGGTTACAAAGAAAACCTATGATTATCTAAATGGTAATGAACAATTTGAAGTTCGAAAAGACAGTAGTAAATCTAAAGGAGAGGAGTGATAAGTATGGCACTTATTACTGCTCAAGAATTAATAGATTACACTGTACTGCCTGAAGTGAAAAAACGTCCTGTTCCTTTATTAGAGCAGGACATACTTGAGGCAGATACAGAGATTTATAATCTCTCTAAAATAGATTTTAGTGATAAGACGAAATATCCTGAGGTTCCAGCAGAAGTGAAGTTAGCATGTAAGAAATTGGCCCAGTATTACGCTTCAACCAACAGTGATACAAATGCTATGAAGGGGATTAAGTCTGAAAGCATCGGTGGCGGTGATTACTCCTATACAAAGGATAGCGCGAGTGTAACGAAACCTTCTGTTTTGTATCTCCTGCAGAAATTCATGAATCATAAAGGGGAAAATAAAGTTACATTCAACATGAGGATAATTTAATGTCTCTTCAAGGTATGTTTGTTCACGGATGTGATATTTATCATTTGCAGAAGGAAACAAAGTCTGGGAAGTACGGGCAACCAGGAGAAGCGGTTTATTCATACAAAGATACTCCTGATATAGCAGAACAAAGTTGCTACTTTGCAGAGAATGTGGCAGTTGCTAGACCTACTGCAATACAATCTGCACCGAACCAGTTAAATGAACAGCATACACGAGTGCTATTTATGCCTGGTACAGATATAAAACATAATGACAAGGTGATCAAGAAAAACACTAATGTCGTTTATTATATACGCAATCCCTTTCCAGTAGTGCATCCACTTACTGGTGAGGTTTCACATATAAAAGCCACTGGGGAGAGGAAGAGTGAGCCATGGCTAGCCAAATAACGACTAGAGGATTTCGTGAGTTCAGTGCTAAGTTGAACCGTATGGCAAATGGATTAGATAGGAACGTTGCTTTATGGCTTGAAGCTAGCGGATTTCAATTTCTAGAAGAGGTACAAAATCAAATCATTTCATTAGCAGTTGTAGATACAAGACGACTGCTAAATTCATTTGATAAAGGTGCAGACGGAAATGTATGGCGTTCCTCCGATGGTGGATTAACATTAGAGATTGGCAGTAATTTGAGCTACGCAAAGCTCCAAAATGATGGGTGGCAGCAGGTGAGAAGGTTCGTTCCGGGTAGGTGGGAAGGACATAATTTTGAATATGATCCACATGCACCTACTGGAATGATGCTAACTGCCAAATTCATAGAAGGTCGTCCTTACTGGGATAATGCAGTAGCGATATATGAGCGTATGTTCCAACGTTCATTTGACCGCCAATTTAAGCAATGGGTACAGAATGGAGCGAGATAATTATGTATGAGCAAATACATGGTTCCATGAAAGCTTTTGTATACGACAGTTTACCTGCTAATACATTCGCTTATCATGATCAAGTTCCAGAAGAACTAGTTATTCCATCGGTATATTATCCGATTTTATCTATAAATGATGATAAAATTTCAAAAGATCATTACACCTTACTATACACAATGGTAGTAAGGTTTTTTAATGCAACGACAGATAAGGCAATGCAAGCAGTAGAAAAGGTTGCTAACAAAATCAGAAGTAACGGTTACACAGTACATCTGCGAAATGAAGATGGTAGCGAATCGATTGATACGATTTATTTTCGAAGAGTAACAACGGCTCCAAGTGGAGTTGGTTCCGCGCAATTAACGATGATTTTCGAATACCAACAAGCCTATGCAAATTAAGGAGTGTGATATATATGGCTGAAACACCTGGAACAGTTAAGAATAAAATGTACCGTGGTGATGAGTTTATTATCGCTGCAAAAATAAATGATCAGACCAATCAATCTGTATTAGTAAGGCCATTTGACCAAACTGAGGACTCTCATAATATTGAAGCTGATGAAATTGAAGCAGAGTCAAAAGATAGATCGTATTCGGATTATGGAAAAAGAAAAGAAACTCGTTCGTTCTCTTGTACGTTAGCAGAAGGGGACCCATATTATCCTGCTGTTAAGGCTGCCATTAGAAATGGTGAATATATGGAGATTTATGAAATTAATATGAGAACGAAAGAAGCAGAAGTTGGTAACTATATGATTACTTCTTTTGAACGTTCTTCATCTAACGGTGAATTTGTTTCTTATTCAGTGGAAGTAAAATTATCCGGATCTGTAAGAACAGAAACGCTTACAGTAATCCCTAAAGGTGCAGGTCAGTAAAGGGCGGTTTTTACCGTCCTTTTTAAATTTGAAAATAACATCCAATTAAAAGGAGATTGATATAAATGCGTTTTGAAATCGATAAAAAGGAATACGAATTAAAACTTACTTTTGGAAACATCTATGAATTAAATAAAAAATATGAGGGCGGTTCAAACGAAGTTGTAATGGCTTGTATGCAAGGAGATCTAGAGTTGTTTGTGGATGCTATCTACTTTGGATTAATGCATACAAAAGAAGGATTTACACGCGAAAAAGTCATGGAGAACATCGAAAAACAATTTGAAGAGGGGAAAATTTCTCAAGAATTCATTGAAGAACTTTTAAATGAGGTGGTAGCAGAAAGTACTTTCTACCAAAAGACAACAAAAAAGTTGAGAAAACAAATGAAGAAGCAGTATCTAGCCAAGAATCCAGAAGCAGCGGAGAACCCAGAGATGATGGAAATGGTAGAGGAAATGTTCGGGAAGGTCGAGGAATAAGAGAATTTACTCGTGAGGACTTAGACAAAGTTCAACAAGATGGGTTTAGATATTTAAAATTATTGCCTAGCGAGGTTATGGAGCTTACCCCTCGTGAATTCGAAAATTTGATGATAGGCCGGAATGAACAACACCTTGATGAGTTGCAAACAAATAGCGTATTTGCACTGATGATGCGTGTAGCTTATCATCATGACCCTAAAAAGAAATTAAAACCATCTGATCTATTCGACCGCAATAAGTTGAATGGAGAAAATAATCAAGATTTAACGATAGAAGAAAAAATGCAAAAAGCGCAAGAGCATATGCAGTTCTTACAAACTCTCAACTTCAATTAGAAAGGAGGGAGAGATTTGGCCACACAAGAAGAATTAGTTGTTCAGTTTAGGGCTGAAACTGATCAAATGCGTCGTGAGATTCAACAGATGCGTCGTGAAATGAACGATTTTGTTACATCAACCAGTCGAAGCTCTAGAGAATATCGACGTAGTATTGAAAATATGGGGAATGCTAACAGTGAATATAGTCGACGATTACGGCAAATGAAATACGAACAACGAGAAGCTATGAAGCCTCATATTGAAGAACTAAAACGAACTAAACTCGCTTATTTAGATGCTGCTATGAGCATGGCAACATACTCTGGTAGCGCCCAGGATTTAATTGCTCAAGTTAACAAAATTGGTAAAGCAGAAAAAGCCGCGAATGATGAAATTATGAAACTAGACAGAATGAAACAAGCTAGTATTTTGCAAACCATCGGTATGTTGAACAATATGTCTACAACATCAAGTAAACTGCAAGGTAATTTACAACGTATGGGTAATCCATTATACAACGTTTCTAGAGGTGCTTTAGCAGCAACAAATGCAATGGAACGATTAGCGAATAGAAGTAGTGCTGCTCAGTTAGCTTTAGAATTTCTTGGACCTACCGCGAATATGAAGCAGTTAAATGATCAAATTCGTATTATTAACCAATCTGTTATGGGAATAGGACAAGCATTTTTAGTCGTTGGTGCTGGAGCAGTTATGTTTTATGGAAAATTGCATAAAGCTAATATGGAAATGAACCCTAAATACGCAAAAGCATATAAAGACATGATGGAGTCACTTACTGAAGCGTTACAGCCAATGAGGGATGCTTTTGCTGCTTTAATGATACCTATTTATAATTTTGTTAACACAATGGCAAAAATGGTCATCGCATTTAATGAAGCACATCCTACTTTAGCAAAATTCATCCAAGGGACAATGATGTTAGTTCCAGCCTTAACACTCCTATTGCTGCCATTAGGTGCAGGAATGGGACTATTAAAAGGGTATAGAGCGGCGTTTGCTGCTTTATGGATGCTTATTAAACCAGCGGTGATGGTGTTGGCTATGGCAAGTCCCGTAGCATGGGCGCTAGCAGCTGCCATCACAGGTTTAGCTTTAGGGTTTACTTATGCTTATAAAAATATAGAACCATTTAGGAACGCAGTAAATAACGTGATAACCTTTTTTAAAGCGTTTTGGCAAGTTTTACAAGGAAATAGTGATGGTGCAGCTAGTATGCTCACTTCACTAGGAATGTCACCAGAGAATACTAGAGCGATCATATCATTTGGTGAAACAGTTCGAGGGGTAATTGAAACAATTAAACAAGTTTTTTCGGGCTTTGCAGTATTCATGCAAGGCATTTTTGCGTTGTTCGCAGGTGATGAAGAAAACGGAACAGCATTCTTAAAATCTCTAGGGATGAATCAGGCAACAATTACAACGGTTGTTAATACTGTATCGTCTATCAAGCAAGTAATAAGCGAATTTTTAAGTGAAATCTGGTCCTTCATGACTGCGATTGGAACTCAAATAGCCCAATTTTGGTTAGAAAACGGTAGTCAGATAAAACAAGCCTTTTCCGATTGTTGGTCCATAGCGAGTGAAATAATAAAATCGGTAATGCCGATTATAGTCGCAGTTTTCCAATTTGCGTGGCCGATTATTAAAGAGATTGTGATTGGAACGCTAGAAGCGATACGTGATTTTATACAAGGAATTCTAAAAGTTATACTCGGAATCGTGAAAGTTTTTTCTTCCCTTTTTACTGGCGATTGGGCTGGAGTTTGGGAAGGGGTTAAGGAAATTTGGTTCGGAGCACTAGAAGCGATTTGGGGTTACCTGCAATTATGGGGTGTCGGGAGAGTCCTAAAGTGGCTTGGTAAATTTGGTGATGACATAGGTCGATTATTCGGCAAATTTTGGGGAGATATAAAGAAAATTTGGAATGATGCCCTTGCAGATTTATATGTATTCTTCGGTTCAAAATTAGAAACTATAACCCGTCTAGCGCAAAGTTGGGGCGGTATGTTCAAAAATTTCTTTGTTGGAATTTGGGACGCTATTATAGGTGGAATACAAAATAAAATGAATAATGTGGTTTCGGCAATTGGATGGGTACTAGGACAAGCGGTAAATACAGTCCAACGTTTTGTAGGCTATTTTTTCACAATTGGTCAACAAATAATATCCGGAATGATTAATGGTATTTATAGTTACGCCAATAAACTGATAGATCAGGTATTTAATATTGGTCGTTCCATAAAGGATACTATTACTGGATTTTTCCGTATCCACTCTCCTTCACGTGTGATGAGAGATATAGGTGTATACGTAGGACAAGGTTTAGATCAGGGAATGGATAGTATGATAAACCCGCTAGTACGTACTGCATTAGATATGGCAACTGCTGTTAAAGATGGATTTTCTAGTTTGACCGATTCAATTCAAATGGGCGATATTCTTCCTGGTAGTGTAGTAGCTTCTGTGATTCCTTCTATTTCAGGAAGTTACAATGCTCCATCGTATGTAGCTGGTGTTAATTCATCATCAGATTTCGGGCAACAAGCAATGATTAACTCCCAATCAGCTAATGTGGCAAGTCAAAATGATACTAGATTAGTGGCAGCTGCAGTTAAAAATCTAGGTGACAAATTAGATAATCTACAAGTTGTTATGGAAGGCGAAACAGTAGGACGTATTGTACGACCTCATGTAAATGAAGGGAATGCAGTCGAAAACACAGTAAGGAGGTATTTCTAATGGACGTACAAATCACAAGAATGAATGGACAAACTATGAAACTATCTGACATAAACGTCCAGGTGCAGGACTTCCGTGTGGGATCGATTGAAATGCGTCCTACCTATATAAATGTAGAGGGAGCAAACGGAAGAATCAGTACAGGATCTACTTATGGGGTACGGACTATAACCGTACCCTTTTATTTTAAAGCGCAGGATTTATTAGATGTAGCGATAACGAGGGATAAACTATTTGAAATAATATTAAGTACAGAACCTTTCTATATTCGGGAATTACGACGATTAGAGTATCAAAATGGAGATAATCTGATTGTTAGTGGCAAACGATATAAAGTAAATATCTCCGCTACATTCGATATAGATCAGCAACTTAAATATGGATTTGGTGAATTGGAATTTGAAACAGCAGATTTGCCATTTGCTGAATCGATTGGTAAATCATTAGATATTCAACGTGATGGAGTTAATCCAAGGAGTGGATTATGGGGAGCAGGTATGGGAATTATCAGTGATCCTGCTTCAAAGATATATAAGCACAAGGCCGTAGCAGGACAACAATTTTTTATTTATAATCCTGGTAATGTTCCAGTCCATCCATTTGAACAAGAATTAAAAATAACAATTAGTGACGTAGCTGGTAGTACAGCAGGTTTTATGCTTAAGAATCATACAAATCTTAGCACTGCAACAATAACGTCAGCTTTATATATTACAGACACCATTATTTACTCAGGTCCGAATATAGGTAGGAACGGGTTATCCTTTTTAAGGAATACAAAGAAGGATTTCATTGAGCTTGTACCAGGATGGAATAGTTTAGAAGTGTTTAATTGCACCTCAGCAACAATAGAGTTCGATTTTAGATTTTACTACAAGTGAGGTGATTTAATATGTATGTACGTGATTTAGAAAATATAGAGTATATAACACAAACAACTTATTTAATTGAAGAAGAATTAAATGGGAATTGTGTGTTTTCTGCAAAGATACCTCCTAATAAAGTAAATTTAACATTTCTTAATAGACTCTCAGAAATGTGGACTTTAGTTGATGATAATGAAACGGAATACAAAGTTGTTTACCTGAAGAAGCAGGGTGAAGGACAAACATTAACTGCTGAGATTAAAGCGGTACCGAAATTTTATGATGATTTCGACAATAGCCGCGTGTATGAAGAATATAATCAATCCTTTACTGCAAATGCTTGCTTTGCAACTATCTTCAATGGAAGTGGCTATGTTTATCAATTGAATGGTAGTTACAACTCTTTACAATGGGAAGGATTCGGTGGTGGATCTACCCGACTTGAAATGTTTAAAGATGCATTGAATCGTTATGGGGCAGAATTTAAGGTACTCGGCAAGGTTGTAACTGTTGAACCGCAAATCGGAGTTGACTTGAATGTCATGTACCGCCATAGATTGAATGCTTCTAATATAGTTCAAGAAGTTGATGCATCAGGATTTTGGACATACGCTAAAGGGTACGGTGATTTTACAGAAGAAGATGGATGGCAAGGTGCTAAATTGATTCGTGAGTATACATCACCGCTTGCAAGTATTCCTGGAATCGGAGTGCGTCATGCTCCACCTTTAAAAGACGGTCGCATAAAATTATCTGCAACAATGGATAGTGGTTTAAAAACAATTGTAAATGAAAGTTTAAAAATTAGCGTAACTGCTGATATACACGATTTAACGAAACAGAAATACCCGATTGCTCAGAGTGGACTTGGTGATCGGGTATTTCTTATTGATGAAAGAATTGGATTGGATGCAGAAGTACGCGTTGTAAATCGGAGTGTATTACGTGATTGGCGTGGGAATATACTGGATGTCCAATTAACGTTTGGAAATCAAGACATTACCAAAAGGTATCAGTCTAATTTAGATCATGCTGCTAAAACAATTAATGATTTGATAGAGGGGCGAGAAAAGCTCCCAATCAACGCAATGGCAACAGAGGTTGCAAACGTCACGAGTATGATTTTAGGCGTAACTAGTGAATTAGACATCACACCACAAGGATTAATTGCGAAGGATAAGAATAATCCCAATTATGTTGTAGTCTTGAATAGTGCCGGATTAGGCGTAAGTACTGACGGAGGAATGACCTTTAGGAACGCGATTACAGGCAGAGGTATTGTTGCAGAACGAATTTTAGCAGGAGAAATTAAAGGTTCTACACTGCGTACTGATAGCGGGTCTAACTACGTTCATATCGAAAAACAATTTATACGCTTGATGGAGTCGAATTTAACACGGCTATACCTTGGGTACTATACGAATTCCGTCAATCAACTACAGCCAACGATTGTATTAGGTGGGGATTCAAGTTTTCAAGATGGCTCTGTTGTTCTTAGTCAACAACCAACGCAAGGATTCTTAGGAATAATAAACGGTAAAGATTCTAACGGAGACCCGTATTTCGTAAGCTCAGTTATGTTTAGAAGATCAGGCGATTTAATCCTAAAGGGTGGCATGAATGGGTCTGTAACCGTTAACTCGGGTAAAGGTATAAATAATTACGCAAATGGTGGATCGTATTGGGTAGAAGCTACTGATGGTATCGGATTAAAAGGCGGAAATAAAAGTGTATTGATAGACAGTCGAACCGCTATTGTTTTCAGCTTAAACGAAAAAAATATGCTTGATGTAGTGGATAACAATGGAGAAACGGATTTACGATTTCAAACAGTACTACTTAGAAATGGATCAGTGCCTGGTTATGCTGGTAAATTACAAGTTAAATCCGGTTCAGGTACTTCTTATTCCCCTGTAGTAGCAAGTAATTTTGAAACTTCATCGCAACGCAAATATAAAACAAACATTCGAGATGTACAGTTCAGTGCTTTAGAAAAAATTATGGCGTTAAATATTCAACAATACAATTTGAAAACGGATATGGAACAGCTGTATGAAATGCGGATGAATCGTCAAGAAGACGAGACAGTATTAACTATAAAGGATATTACCACTAGATACGGTTGGATTGCAGATGATGAAAATAATCCTGAGTGTTTTGTTACAAAAGAAAGAAATGCCGCTGAGATATATTCATCTTTAGCTATTCAGATTAGAGCGTTTCAGGAGGAAAAGCTTGCGAAAGATAAAGAAATTGATGATTTAAAGACTAAAATCAAAGCATTTGAAGAAAGATTAGCGTTATTAGAACAAAGATTATCATAAAGGGGTGAGTGAATTTGGCAGAAATACTTAAAATAAGAGAAATAACAATTGATACTATGCAGCATAAGGAATTCAATGTAAAAGAAGAGGAACTAAAGCTCATCCGGTTTTATCAGAATGATTTAAATTCTGCCAAACTATTAATCAATGTTACTCATGACAAAGTAGTAACAGATTTTTCATCAGCAACAGGTGTACAAATTGCATTCTTAAAGCCTGATTGTAAGCGAGTATTCCAAGATGTGCAGAATGTGAATCAAATGCAGGGTAAGTACTATGTTGTTTTAAGTACACAAACTCTGATTGCCTATGGTAATGTCATTGCACAATTGAGATTCACTTTCCCGAATAACAAGGTAATTGAAACTTGTATGTTCGCATTTATAGTAGATGAATCAATAATGTCTGATGATGCGATGAAATCTACAAATGAATTTCCGGTAATTCAAAAAGCAATTGAAGCAGGTGAGAAACTTAAGAATGTAGATATTGACGGGATTATTGCAGCAGGTGAATTAGCGAAGGGGGCAGTTAAGAAATCTGGAGATACTATGACAGGTGACCTTCGTATAGAACAAGGGAAAATATTCCGATTCCTTAACGCTGCTAAAACTGCTACAGTGGCTTCCTTGGGAGTAGACGGTAACGGTATATGGTATGCATGGTCAGATGTAGCGGCACAAGGCATATTCAGATACGATCCTTCTAGTAAGTATTTCAACATGCAAGCAGACACAAACCTCGTAAAGAAAGCTGATATCTACGCTAATTTTGTACAACCTAACGGGAGAGCATTTGGGATAAATGGTTCAGACTTGGACACTATTACCTCTTCAGGGTACTACTCGGGATCTAACCTTAAAAATGCGCCTGAAGGGATGACTCAGTATTTCTATGTTGAGGTAGTCGCACATGGTACAGGGGTCCATGTCAAGCAAGAGGCAACCCTATTGAATTCTGTATCTTTTAGAAAATTCTACAGGATAATGAATAACAGTGTTTGGCAACCTTGGGTGGAGTTGACTCCTAACAGTAAAGACGGGACTACAAACTTGATAATCACTAACGATTTCACTCCTACAAGCGGGGCAGTTCAGAATATCGTTAGGAGAGGAAACTCTGTTACCTTAATGTTGGACGTAACTCGAAATGCCGACTCAACGAATCCTATAATGACAACACTTCCTGAAGGGCTACGTCCGATAGGTTCCCTCACTACAGATGTAGCATCAACCGACGGAACCATGTCTAGATTATTAATTAGATTCAACGGGGAAATCCATTTGGACACTAAAGGGAAACGTTACAGAATACTTCAGACTTTTGTGACGAACTAAAAGGAGGAAACTTTATGGCGTTACTATACGGGTATTCTTATGATGATAAAGGAAGATACACTGAAACAATTCCTTTAAAAGAGAAACCTATATACGAGAAACAAACTTTCTATCGAGAAGAAACAAAAGAGATTGTCACAGAAGAAAAACTTTGTGAGCTACATCAATCCATAGAGGACGGTACTTATGTACCTGCTCAAGAGGATGAAGATTCTCCAATCAGTAAGTATGATTGCCCTGATTGTGTAATGGAACATGTAGAGTACGAAACAATTAAAGTACCATACGAAGAAGATGTTGTTATAGGTTATGAACCGGACATTCCTGCAAATTGCACTTTAGATATTCCACCTGATGGTATCTATTATCCATTATTTAAAGATGGTAAATGGGTCAAGACGGCTGAACCGAAACCAGAGGAACCAAAGCCTGAAGAACTTTCAGAGTTAGAAAAAATAAAACAACAATTAGCTGATATTCAGAAAGAACTTGAAGATATCAAAAGTCAGAAGCCGCCAACTATTGATGAAACAGAAGTGCCAATAGCATTCGCAGCGCCTATACAAGATACACCAGATTATGAACACGAAATTAATAAAATAAAGCAAGTCATTCCGAATTTAGGAGAGCAAATTGTTGATTTGCATAGTCGAATAGCTGATTTAGAGAACAAAGAGCAGGTGTAATTAACTGGTCTTTTTATTTTGAACAAAATACGGCTTTTACAACAAACCGAAGCGTGCTTATAGCAGGCTTTTTTATTTTTAGAAAAGGAGCTGAACCAATGCAAGAAATTCAAGATTTAAAGCAAGAGATCCAACAAATTAAGTCAGATCAGAAAGATATGCAGCGGGACATTCGAAATTTAGAAACACGTACCACTGTCAATGAAAAGGACATTGTAAATATTAATAAACAGCTCGAAAAAATCAGCGCCAATACCACTTGGATTTTACGAATTATCATCGGAGCAATTGTAGCTGGGTTATTGGGGTTACTAATGAAAGGCGGCATGTAATATGTCAAAAGAGAATATCAAAAAACGATTCCGCAACTGGCGTACCTGGGTTGCGGCTTTTTCATTGGTCGGATTTCTATTTACGAAATTCGGAATGCCTGAAGCAAAGAACTTTATTGAAGAGTTGCTCCCCTATGTATTTGCAGTAGGTGTATTACTTGGTATTTGGACAGATCACGAAGAAAAAGGAGAAGATGCTGAATGAAAAAATCAATCAAACTGGCTTCCTCTGTATTTATGACTCTATTGCTCCTGTTAAGTTTTGCTACAGGAGCTTTTGCTGATAGAACGCTTATTATTCCTGATTTACCTAAACAACCATACCGTAATGGTGCTGGTGCATATGAAGGCGTTGTGGCGCATAGTACAGCAACTCCAGAAGCGTCAGCTATTAACATTCAAAAATATGAGTCTCGTACATGGCGCTCGGCATTTGTACATTACGCAGTTGATTGGAATGAAACAATCCAAATTGCTGATACGAAATACATCGCTTATGGAGCTGGACCAGGGGCGAATAAACAATTTGTTCATGTGGAGTTATGTGAAACAAGAGATTATGAAAAATTCAAACGTAGCTATGATAAATACGTGAAATTATTGGCTAAAATCCTTCGTGACCGTAAAATATCAGTAGAAAAAGGATTGTGGACTCACTACGATGTGACGAAATATCTTGGCGGTACAGATCATGAAGACCCACTTGATTACTTAAAGTCTCATGGTGTATCAGAAGCCCAATTCCGTGCTGATGTACAACGAGCATACAATAACTCTAATGTTGAAGTTTCTGTTCCTGATAAGCCATCTAAACCAGCGGAGGTTCCAACGGCTGTAACAGGTGGTATTGCTTATATTGAAGGTTATAACGTGAATTTACGTAAAGGACCTGGTACAAGCTATTCTAAGATTCGTCAGTTAAACAAACCAGAAGCTTATGTTGTATGGGCTGAAAAGGATGGTTGGTTAAACCTTGGCGGTGAGCAATGGATTAAAAATGATCCATCTTATGTGAAGTTTAGTAAGAAAAGCACAGTGGATTCTTCTATTGTAGGGAAGCGTGTTGTTTCAAAGGTTAACAATCTACGTTTCTATGATGCTCCATCTTGGCAGGATAAAGATGTTGCTGGCTCTGTAGATGCAGAATTAGGGTTTACTATTGATGCAAAAGTAAATGTGAATGGATCACCACAATACAAAGTACACAATAGTAAAGGTAAAACATACTATGTAACTGCAAATGAAGCCTATGTGTATGTGAAGTAATATGAACAAAAGACCGCCTATTAAGGGCGGTCAATTTTTACTAATTATTTTTTAATGCTTGTTTTATCGTTTTAACTGTTTGTTCAAGCCATTCTAATGGTGTTACTTCTAATCCATCAAAATATATTCCATCTGCAGAATAACGTATGTATTCATTTTTTTCTGTATTACTATAATCGCTTTGAATAAATTCAGTTAGAAAAATAACAGCATCTTGCAAATACTCTTTTGATACCTCTTCTAGTAATTCTTGGAGCGCTTCTTCATAGAAAGTATCTTGGTGAAAAGTACCAGCTAGAAATTGAAATACCTCATCATCTTCGAGATTATCGAAATTGTCTTCTAATAACATAATCTTCCTCCTATTATCAAGATGGATATCCAGTTAAAATAAAACTTCCATTTCTATCCTTCTTCAGTACAATTTTTGCATTTGACATATCTTCAACTGTTGTAGAACCTCTTATTACACCTCGTCCAATTATTTCAGTACCTTGATAACGTAAAATTAAATTATTGTCTCTTGGACTATTTAACCAACTTTGAATGCGCACTTGATTACGAGGGTTATTCAAGACGGTAGCCGCTATTTTTTCAGCTGATGCCCTATCAGTAAAAGTAGATGCACCTGCTATTCTAGTATCACTTTGTATTCTTTGCAATAGTTCTTCATCTGTTTTTCCTACATGTCGTTCAAGTAAATGCCCACCTTTAGCTTCATGTGCGGCTAGTCCGCCACCTGGAGTAAGCGAACTGCTATCACCGGGTTTCACAGTAGTGGTATTTTCTCCTGTAGCAAACTGATGGGTCGATAGCTTTTCCTCAGCTGCTCTAAAATCAGGTGTATCAAATACAGAGCGTATATTATTTCCACCAGCGAAAGCAAACTGATTACGATTGAATAAGGATGCAGCGTCTTGCAAGCTTTGATTAGCAGTTCGTGAAATCTCAGCTAATTTTGTGCCAGGGTTCAACATTGCGATTTTATCTACGCCTTTTGTTCCTACGAATAGTTGTCCAACAGCCAATATAGTATGACCGGTCGCGCTTCCGTACCATGCTGCACCACTATACGAGTCCCCATTGGTAACATCACGATTCCAAGAATCAGAAATTGTTTGTTTTATCGCATTGAACGTCTCAACTGGGTGAGAAACGGCTTCAATCGTGTTATTAAATGTGTCAATGGGATGGATAACTGCATCTGCAAGTCCTAATAATTCATCACCTATAGCGTCGCCCATTCCCTTTTTTAAGTGATAGGGGACACCTAATCCAGATTTTTCAAAAGCAGATTCGATTTCATCATCTATAGTGTCTTTTATTTTATTCACATCTTTATAAGCTGCATCGATACCATGTTTAAATTTATCATATAAAGACTCATCGGAATTTTTTACTTTACTAAGATCCTCATAAGTTTCCTTGAGACCATGCCAAACCTTGTCACGTAAAGATCCATCATTTTTCTCACTATTTAACTTACCACACATTGCTCCTTCTTTAAGGTTTTCGTCATATGAAGAATCTGTGGTACGGAATTTTTCGGCAATTCGTTTCAAATCTTCTTCCACTTGTATAATTGAATTGATAGATGTAAAAGCTTTTGGTCTCGCATCATTGAACATTTGAACGAATTGTTGATTAGAGGCACCAATCCATTGAAAACATAAACGATCTATTTCATTACATAAATTATTATGTATAGATTCTAATGCGATTCTAGTATTATTTGCACGATTAGCAACTTCTTCTAGCATTTCAGGTGTCACTTTGATTTGAACCATTTATTTCCTCCCTTTCCCCAATTAAAATTATGAGATAAAAAGAAAAAAATGTAAATACGGAAACTTTAGATTAGTATAATAATATTTATGTGAAATAAAATCTATTTATATGTGAAGTAAGGTTAAAAAAAGGTCTGCTCTAATCTGAGCAAACCTTTTTTATGTTTAATTAATAACGCTTATTTATTACGAACTGGACGGAAACTTGGTTCTTGCAAACGTGCCAAGAATGCAGCGAACTGTTCACGAGTAACTTTTGCTGTAGGTGCAAATGAGCCATCTGGGAATCCAACAGTAATGTTATTTTGAGCTAAAATTACAACATAGTCATATGCCCAATGAGTAAATGGAACATCTTTGAATCTAACGTGAGCTCCAGTCGATTTTAAATCAAAAGCCTTAACGAGTGCTACAGCCATTTCTGCGCGTGTTAATTCTCGTTCGCCAGAGAAATTAAAACTATTAGCTATGTAACCGTAATGCATTAATTTATGTGCAGCATCATAGTAATAGGAATCAGCCGGAATATCCTGGAATGTGTCCTTATAGTTATATGGCATTTTTAAATCTAACGCTTTATCTAACATTACAGCCATTTGACCACGAGTTACATTATCGCTAGGTTTGAAATAACCCTCTGGAGTACCATTGATAATTCCTCTTTCAGTTAAATAGTTAATTTCTTTGTACGCCCAATGAGTAGTTTGTACATCTGGGAATGATTTAGCACTTGCAAGATTAGGAATGAAAAATGACAGAATCATTGCAAAAGTAGTTAGTAACAGACTTGCTTTTTTCACTAAAAACACCTCTATATATTTTTATGTTAATATATTAACATTTATAACTTTATAAATAAAGTAGATTTACTGGCATCTAAACTGTTATAAAAAATGATATAGAGTCTTATAAAAAAAAGAATCCACTATGTGGATCCCTGGTTATTTTGCATCAATAATATCAATAAACTTCAAAGTCATATTATTATAAAATGCATCCGTACAAATTATAGATTTATTCAGCGGATCAATGTCAACAACGGTCATATAGTTAGTAAGCAAAAAACCACCTTCGTAATATGTAATCAGTATTTCTTCCTCAGATAACAATGAACATAATAGCATGTTCTCAATAAGTTCTTGTTCATCCTGAGTTAATATAGGTCGTTCTACCTTCGTTTTTTCTTTAACTATTTCACGGATACCAGCGAATTGCTCCGGCATCGCTGCGAATGGAGTCCATTTAACCATTCCTCTTCCCTTTGGCATATTAGCGTTGTTCATGCTTTATGTCCCCCTAACAATGTGTTTCTGTATCTTGCTGTTGCACTATTTGTATACGAAATTCCCCGTAATATGCTGTTCTTTCCAAATTTAGTGCGTATTTCGTCCATTACTTTAGTTAGTTTCATTTCTTTTTCTCGTTGTATTACATTATCGAATAGTGAGATTTGTTCTTCGCCTTCATTGATTAAGTTAGTTAAAGAAACATTGATGGTTCTAATGGGTTCCCCAGTATAAAACTCATGTAAAAAATATGTACAAATTTTATATATATCCATTGTTAAATTGGTAGGTCGGTTCATAGTATGAGTTTTTCTGAAACCACCAGCGTAATTTTTACTATAACCAATAGAAAAATGGATAGTTTGAGCTAGTTTGTTTTGCCTTCGCATTCGATAACAAACTTCCTCAATATGTTCCAGTAGAATAATCGGGAATTCTTCTATGGTGTAATCACGCATGAGTATTTGGCTTTTCCCAATAGAAGTTGTTGCTGGAACATATTTTTCTGATATACGGCTAAAATCAATGCCGTTGCTATGTAAGTGTAGTTCTTCGCCAATGACCCCAAAGCTCTGCTTTAAGTATTTCAGTGGATATTGCGCTAAGTCACCGATTGAATGAATTCCTTTTCGGTTTAACTTCGCTTCTGTCTTACCCGAAATCCCCCAAAACTTACTAAGTGGTCGAATTGGCCATAATTTTATGGGTACATCTTCGTACTTCCAGTATGCTATGCAATCTTTCGTTTTCTTTGCCTCCACATCTAAGGCAACCTTGCTCATTAAAGGATTAGGACCAATGCCTATCGTGCATTCAATTCTTGTCTTTGCATATATTTCACGTTTGAATTTCAACGCAAACTCATATGGATCGTTAGCAAACAAATGAATACTATCCGTAATGTCCATAAAGAACTCATCGATGGAATATTGGTGGAAGTCCTCTACAGGAACGTATTGCAGAGCTAATTTCGTGATGAAATTAGAGCATTTTATGTAAGTACTCATAATTGGATTTACCACAAGGATATCTTTACGTCGTGGTATTTCATACAATCTTGCCATTTTCTTAACGCCTAATGCTTTTAATGGTGGAGTTGCAGCCAAAACAATCGAACCACTCCTATTCACATCACCAACTACAGCCAATTTAGTATGAAGTGGGTCTAATCCCATTTTTATGCACGATACGCTGGCATAGAACGAACGAAGATCTACACATAAAACAATTCGATTTGGCAATATTGAATAGTCATACACCGTTATTCCCCCTAAATAACAGAACGTTAGTTCTTATTATATGCGAATGTATGTTCTTTTATGAAGAGGTTTTTTTCAAAAAAATAAAACAGAATACAAGGAAGTGGTTTTACGCTAGTTATTTTCTTAATTAAAGCAGTTCCTAACGGATAGCCCGTTGTAGTACGAAAGTCGTTGACGTCTTTTATATAATTATATATATTAATATAATGAAAAAAGAGTTATATCCGTTGTTTTATATACTTAGGAGGAATTATAATGAATTTTAAACATGTACTTGTAACAGGATTAATTACCGCTACGCTATTCGGCACAACGAATACTCATGCACAAACTGCAGCTTTCACTGATGTACCAAGTGGGCATTGGTCTGAAAGTTCTATTAACTACTTAGCTGATAAAAAGGTAATTAGTGGTTATGGAAACGGAAGATTTGGTTTTGGAGACAATGTAACTCGTGGACAAGTATCTGCGATTATTTCAAGATACCTAAAATTAGAAAACAATGGATCTACAATCAAAAATTTCTCTGATATCCATGGCCATATGTTTGAAAACAGTATTAAAGCAGTTGTTCAAGCAGGAATCATGAAAGGGGACAATACTGACAAATTTAGACCCGATGATACATTAACTCGATACGAAATGGCTGTTATCTTACAAAATACTTTTCATTTAGCTGTAAAAACAAACGACCTTTTCCATGATGTTTCAAATAATCATTGGGCAAAAGACTCTGTTCGTTCATTGTATAGTAATGGCATCACAAACGGAATTGGAGACTATCAATATGGCGGAGAAATGAATGTAACAAGGGAACAATTTGCAAAATTTATGTATAATGCAATTTTTGTAAACCCTAACTTTGTTCCTGAGTCTATTCCTCAGAAAGATGGGGATGAGCATAATTATAAAGAAATTCATAATATATTGATTGATTCTGGATTTGAAAAAACCCAATATAACTACCGATATGATAAAGATGGTAAAGCATATAATAACCTTATGACTTTTGAATTTTCTTCTGACGATGACAGAGCATATAAAATGTTTATTTCTAGTGATGATCCTGTATTAAACGAGCCTGTGAAAAAAATCCTAAAAAACCTCCTACCAACTAAAGGAGATTATCTGTACAATATAATGCAAAATCCTACTGCAAGCTCTCGAACAATAGAATTGGATGGTCGCAATGTTGAAATTTATAGGGATGGCTATCATATAAATGTTTTGCTTGGAAAACGAAAATAGTAAAAGTTACTTATAGATGATTTAAATGGTCCTTTTGCATAGGGCATTTAAAGGAGCTGCTCATAAATTGGTTTCACTGCTTATGGGACAGCTTCTTTTTTTATTTGCAAGCTTTTTTAACTGCTGATTCTATTATATCCGTTGTAGCGTTATGCGGCGGTCTATCTATTATGGTTGGTAGCCAGGAACGGGGATTCAGTCTGATTTCAAGGGCAGGTATCGGCTATATAGTTGTTCAAATGATTCCATTGTTTATGAGGTTATTTGTTGAAATTTCTAAGGCAATGTAGCGCCATCTCACTAGAAATATTTATTAATTAGGCCGTTTAATATTATATAATCAATTTATTATAAATATTAAGTGAGGTAGTTGATTTATGAAGAATTTTTGGGACACCGATAAGGTGACAGTATGCATAGGGATGTCAATAATCTATTTAGGGTTAAATACTATGTTTGGAAATTCAGAAATAAGTCCAGCTTTAGTAACTGGAATTTCACTAGCTGGTCTTTTTTTAACTTTAGCTGATTGTTTTAAAAATTTATCTGTTAACTCTAATAATCAAAAACGCAATAGATTCCTATTTTATTTAGATTTATTTTTGTATGCATTTGCAGCTATCAGTATTATTGCTTATCCAAACTTTAATTTTATAACATCTTTAGATAAACAAACTCTTGATAGAATGAGCACTACATCAAGTGTAATTGCATTAGGATTTGTGTTTATAACAATTGGTTTTAGTAATATAAGAAGTGTTTTTGATGAAAAAAGAAAGTATAGAAAAGATCTTGATGAAATGTTTGATTTATTAAAAGAACGCTCGGATAAGTATGACGAAATGTCTAATCTGGTAATTGATCAAGATAATAAAATTAAAGAATTGGAGAAACTAATTCAGGAATTTGAAAAAACTAAAGGCACAGCATAGGTTTTTTTATTGCAGGAATTTATAAAACATCATGGAATACTGTCACTAGGAGGTGTTGTGACGTTATGACGGACGAAATTGTTTATTCTGCTAGTGAAGTATACAAACGACTAGGAATAAGTGATAGCACCCTTAGAAAGTATATGGAAGTACTGTTGCGCGAGGGATTCGCAGTGAAGAAGGATAATCGCGGCAGACGCCAGTACACAGATAGTGACATTATGGTGATTGAGAAGCTAATTGAACTGAGTAAGCATGACGGTATGACGCTAGAGAAGGCAGCGAAGATGATTGCGCAGCAAATAGAAAAAGTGAATCCGGATCTGATTCAAGAAGAAGCTGAGGAAAAGGATTTGGTGCCATTCCACATTAAACAGCAATTACAGGAGCAGTACAGCGTTATGGCGCAAGAAATGAATCAAAGTATGTTAGCGATGGAGAAGCGATTGAGTGAGCAGGCGAAGCAAAGCAACGAGGAAATCAAAGCGACCGTAGAAGCGCATAATGAACGAGTGGAAAAACGATTGGAAGCGCGGGATGAGACGCTTATGAAGACATTACGTGAGATGCAAGAAACGAAGAGATTGATGCAGGAATTTCGGGATGAGGTTGCTGCAGCGAAAGAGCAGAAAAAGCCGTGGTGGAAGTTTTGGTGAGAGCAGGAAGATGCACGGCAAAATAGAGTTATAGAAAAAAGGGGATTCCTAGTTAGAGTAGGGATCCCCTTTTTTTGATACTAATAATTAGGCAATAGTGTATTAGAAGGAATCATAGAAACGTTTTTTACTAATTTAATGTATGTTTTTGTGGTTTTCAACTTTAATACGTTATATATTAATACTAAAATGTATTAGATAGCAAACAAAATATGGTAAAAATGAATTAAATATTAAAAAGTGAATGGAGAAAACAGGTTGAATAAGAAAATTTGGAAGGCAATAGGGATTATTTTTGTAATTGGTTTCGTATTTAAAACGATATCAGGATTATTTGGAGGCGAATTCCAGGAGATTGAAAGTGATGCGAAGAAGCAGGCTAAACAATCATTAGAACAGGAAATTAAAAAAGAGGCAATAGTTAGTTATAAAATTGAGGGAGTTCAGGTTATATCTGATAGTAAGGAGGATTTACCTGATAGTGATGTGAGGTGAGGACTGTCGAATTGAGAGTTTTAACTAATTCCAAAACAAGTGATGGTAATGAAGTACCTTATCCTTTTAACTTTACATATTATCAAAAAAAGGGGAGTGATGATTGGAAACCCGTAAATAGGTATAAAGAATAATTTGTTTTTCTATATCTTTTCAGCTTAAACAGATAATAGAATTGCAGTTTTTTGCTTAGTATGGTTTTTTCAAAAATACTGGCGGTACCTCATGCCCATCGACTTAAGGATTTTATAGCGTTCTCAAAACGAAAAAACGAGAAGCCCTACAAAAAGTAGGGCTTATTTTCTGTCAGAAACTATGTCAATTAGAATGTTCTGCTCATGTGCATTCAATTTATTAGTAATGTAGTAATCTAATATTTCATCAATAAGCTCATAATTTTTCATGTCTTTTATTGTGCAAATAGTTTTTATTTTATTAAGTGTTTCAGGCGATACTTTTATATTTTTTCTGTCTGCTGCTGACAATGAATTCTTTTTCTTTGTTACAGGATTATCTTGAACAGGCTTCACAGTCACTAAGTATTTTTTATCCAAATTGACCACTCCTATGTAGTATTTTAGTTCAAACTGTTAAAACAATCTTTGTGTTATATATAGAAAAAGTGGAAATATAGAAATATCCCTATTTCTAAATAGGGATATTTCTATATTTTTAAATCTCTGTTAAGAGCTTGAATTTCCGTTTCTGTTCAGCTGTTAGCTCATTTTCTACATATCTATCTATAAGCAAATCGATGATTTCATAAGCAAATTTTGTGTTTGTAAGTTTCATTAATACTTCTAATTCTTCTTTGGATTGATTAGAAATTTTAATGCTACCTTGTTGGTTTTTAAATTTCTTTTTTGATTCAGTTTTTTCGTTTCTTTTTTCTTTTCGAGTTACTTGTTTTTCTTCTGTCTTAGGTTGAGAAGGAGCAGCTGGCACTTCATTATTTTCCACTACAGCTTGTCCTTGCTCTGGTACATAAGGCTCAGTAGGTTCAAAGTTACTCTTCTTTCTACCTAGTAAACCAGGAGTTCTCGCCATTTTACACACCAACCTTCATTTTTTCGAACATATCAATACGAGATAACAATTCATCACTAATCGTTTCGTATAGTTCAATTACATTCATATCATGTCTATCTTTTTCAGTAATACCATTCACATCAAATCGTTTAATACGTTCCATTTGAGGGACGATATTTTTGAATAGGTTTTCTTCACCGAAAATTTCACGCGCATTTTCCATGATATATTCATCAACCTTACCGTTGTTTTTTAATAGAACAGGAAGAATGCCGACTACTTCAATATCAAGATCATATTGCTCTTTTAATTTGATAAGCTCATTAACATAATTCTCAGCCCCGGTTAGAGAACGTTCTTGCGTTTGCAAAGCAATTAGAACGTAATCAGAAGCTACAACGGCGTTCTTTGTAACCTCTAGCGACATTGGAGGAACATCAATAAATATGTAGTCGTATTTATGTTTGATTTTTTCAAGTAATCCTTTAAAGTAATGATCTTCTTCAGCTTCTGAAGCACAATTTTTATAAAGGAATTTTGCGAAGTCCTGGAAATCAACGTAAGAAGGAATTAAATATAAGTTATCCGTAATTTCTACTTCTAATCCATCCAAGTTACCCTCTTGTATACCTTTCATTAATGTTTTTTCAACAGTAACGATTTCATCAGGATTAAGGATTGATTTTGTTAACATTAAAGATTTTGTTGCGTTACTTTGTGGATCAAGGTCAACAAGTAATGTACGCTTGCCTTTTTTAGCAAATTCATAAGAGTTCAATACAGCATTTGTGGTTTTACCGACTCCACCTTTGTAATTACCTACCGTAATTGTAATGGCCATTTTTAACACTCCAGTTATAGTTTTTGAAATTTCCCTATATCCCTTTATAGAAATAGGGAAAAATAGAAATAGGGAAATAGGGATATTTCTAACTATAGAAATAGGGATATTTCTATATCTTCAAAGAAATTATAACAATGATATTTGGGTTATGCAATAGAATCATAGAGTTAGTAATTAATAACAAAAACGTTGGTATTAAAAGATTCCTTTAATGTATGAAGTAGAGAGAGAGAAGAAATAAATATGTAATTTCGTAGAGTAATTTGGAAAAGAAAAAATATAGAAAATAGGGAAATATAGATATAGGGAAAAGGGGAAATATCCCTATATCTATAAGTGGAAATAGGGAAATAGGGAAATAGGGATATTATTAAAAAAGTACGCAAATTCGCTGTTTACAAAGGGTAACGCTTGTTGTAACGTAATAAACAACAAGCAACATTCTACAAAACAAAACACAATTTGATATTTTACATAAACGAAGATCATGAAGATTGAAAGATATAAAAAAACAATTGAATATGAACACAAAACAAAAAGCCACTCCCGTATGCTAATGGCTACCAACCTTTAGCGGGAATGACTTGCTCTAGCAAGTGTACCACCACTTGACTAGAAAAAACTGTATTAACCGACAGTGTTAACGTTTAAGTAGTGTACCACCACTAACCTTAAACAACTATGCCTTTTCACGAGGCTTCTTTGATATACCCATTTTATCTATTGTTTGGATAAATATCAACTAGTAAATGCTAGAATTGATTATTTTGTAGTCCAAAAGATATATAACGGGCATCTCTAAACCTAGAAGTCTTGTGAATGTACAGGCCATTTAGGAATTGGAGATGCCTTTTTGTTTTGGTTCGCGTGGAATTGCCTGAAACCACGTAAATAAAAACTGATAAGCCGTAATTCCGTGCTGCTATACATATAGGAGGAACGTGTTACGCGCGTGGCTAGCTGTTGGTCGTGCAGGGGGTACAGAGTATGCGCCTACAAAAACAGCACCCCTCATCGGAATCCTGTTCTTCTGGTGAGGGTGGGTGAGAACTTACCCAGGGACGATTCTCTAAAAGGTTCGGGTGGTTATCGTTAGCATTACGGTGCTAGGGAGTACATTCAGTTTGTCGTGTAGGGACGATATTACAAGGACAAGCCATAGAAAAAGGATGTATGCGGTGAAAATCGCTGAGTGAACAGGGTCTATACATACGGATACCTTATAAGTGACCGCATGGCGAAAACAAGACGCTTATCCATCTATTTTGATCGATTACTTTTTTGTAGTCTTTCAAAGTAGGGGATAAATCTGCCTTCCAGCCGTATTCCATAATCGTTCCCACATGATAAAGACCCTAAAGACCTTCAGTCAAGAATAATTGCGAAGAAAAGCAGAAAAACATGAGATTGTTTAAGCTCTGGGGGAATTGCTTACTAAGATAGAGGAATAAATAAAGAAATTACAACTTACTTGGTTAGAGGATAAGGGGATGGATGGTAGAATAGGCCTTATTGCAAGATTTGGTTTTACACATCTGGTATAGTACGTGAAATTTTTAGGTAACATAGTATTAGATTATGTTTTTAATATGTGTTTTAGTATTATAGTAAACGTATTTTAGTATAAGGTAGGGGAAATATGGCGGAAAAAAATAGACAACATTATGTTCCACAATTCTATCTAAGGAATTTTTCAACTACAGCTAGATCTATAAGTACTTTTCATATTGTTAAGGCTAAGTATATTCCAAATGCTTCAATAAAAGATATGTGTCAAAAGCATAACTTTTATGGTTCAGATAATGAAATTGAAAATTTTTTAGATAAAGAGATTGAGCGAAAAGCTGCGATTATATTAAAAGGGATTTTGGAAACTGATACTTTTCCTAGAAAATCTACAGAAGAGTATAGGCATTTAATTAGATTTTTACTTGTTAGTGAGGGTAGAAATTTGAAGTTTGCAGATTCCAATAATAATATGGTTGATTTTATTATGAAGACTATATTAAAAAACAGGCCTGAATTTAAAGATGCTGATTTGGATGATATTACAATTGGGTTGAAGCAATCCGCTATTTTAGGTATACAACTTTCTTTAGAAATGGTCCCGGTTTTAATGGATTTAAAGCCGCTTTTAATTATAGAGAAAACTGGAGCTAGAAAGTTTATAACGTCAGATAACCCTTTAGTTAGGTATAACTCATTTTATGTAAATAAAGGTTACGAATCTGGTTTTGGTTATCCAACTAGAGGTATACAATTATTTTTCCCTATTTCTCCTGAAAAATGTATTTTACTATATGATCAGCGTGCTTATGATATTCCAGATGAGAATAATGGTATTTTGATATTAAAGAAAGCTAGAGAAGTCGATAAAATAAATGACTTACTGTATTTAAATGCTTATAATAATGTTTTTTTTAATCAGATTACAAAAAGTAATTATGTTGAAAAAATACATGCTAAAAATATGAGTGAACCAAAAACTAAAGAATTAGATAGAGAAATTTCTATTTTTCAGTCTTTTGATACGAATAAAGAATTACTACAATTTAGTAGAAATAGCGTGAGGAAAAATATAAATTTTTCTTGGATTAAAATTTCGGGTTATGCAAATAGTTTAGAAATTCCAGACCATATAGGTGGAATTCATAGAACGGAATCTCCATTCATTAGAAATGAATTAAATCGAAGAGAAGAAGAAGCGGCAAAACATCAACCTTCATTTAATTTCGAGATGATTCAACGTTAAATGGTGTATCGCCAGCATTTTGGAAAAAAACCACGCTAAGAGCATGCAAGATTCTATACAGTTTTTTGGCTAATCTCATTAACAAGCAAGAACCCGAAAACCGCGCCAGAATAGGAATGTATAAAAAAATGCATAGAGCCATAGAACAAGAAAAGGAGATGCCTTTGTGAGAGTAAGGGAACCTCTTTGTCCTTGCTGCCGATAATGTTGCGTTATGTTAACTTTACATGTATAGAATATACAGTTATAACTCAAGTCACTACTAGCCTTCTTCCAATGGTATAATAAGGAAAAGTAGACAGGGCGGTGTATCGATTGAGAATAT
>NZ_CP034686.1:5275000-5283933 GCF_007363175.1 Bacillus sp. BD59S | reverse complement strand
AAGCCTAAGGAAGAAGCGAAAGTCCAAGAAGTAGCAAAGCCTAAGGAAGAAGCGAAAGTCCAAGAAGTAGCAAAGCCTAAGGAAGAAGCGAAAGTCCAAGAAGTAGCAAAGCCTAAGGAAGAAGCGAAAGTCCAAGAAGTAGCAAAGCCTAAGGAAGAAGCGAAAAGTCAACAAGTTTTTTTATATTCTTTCAAAACTAGATAACATTGCTTCATATTATATGGTTAAGTCCTCGATCTATTAGTATTCGTCAGCTCCACATGTCACCATGCTTCCACCTCGAACCTATCAACCTGATCATCTTTCAGGGATCTTACTAGCTTACGCTATGGGAGAGAACAACGGAAGAGGGTCCCAAGGAAATAATGGGCACCAGCAAGAGAACAACGGAAGAGGGTCCCAAGGAAATAATGGGCACCAGCAAGAGAACAACGGAAGAGGGTCCCAAGGAAATAATGGGCACCAGCAAGAGAACAACGGAAGAGGGTCCCAAGGAAATAATGGGTAAAGAACCAAAGTCAAAAAAAGAAGAAAAAGCAATACAAGCAGAGAAAGAAAGTAAAGAACCAAAGTCAAAAAAAGAAGAAAAAGCAATACAAGCAGAGAAAGAAAGTAAAGAACCAAAGTCAAAAAAAGAAGAAAAAGCAATACAAGCAGAGAAAGAAAGTAAAGAACCAAAGTCAAAAATACAAGCAGAGAAAGAAAGTAAAGAACCAAAGTCAAAAAAAGAAGAAAAAGCAATACAAGCAGAGAAAGAAAGTAAAGAGCCAAAGTCAAAAAAAGAAGAAAAAGCAATACAAGCAGAGAAAGAAAGTAAAGAACCAAAGTCAAAAAAAGAAGAAAAAGCAATACAAGCAGAGAAAGAAAGTAAAGAGCCAAAGTCAAAAAAAGAAGGATAGGTTCGAGGTGGAAGCATGGTGACATGTGGAGCTGACGAATACTAATAGATCGAGGACTTAACCATATAATATGAAGCAATGTTATCTAGTTTTGAAAGAATATAAAAAAACTTGTTGACTTTCAAAGTTAAATGAGTTACAATAATTCTTGTCTTAAATGAATACAGTCTGGTAATGATGGCAGAGAGGTCACACCCGTTCCCATACCGAACACGGAAGTTAAGCTCTCTACGAGCGATATAATGTCTATATCTTCTTTAAGTTCTTGTTTCTCTATTCCTTCCTTTATGAGAGAGGCCATTAACATTACTGTATCATCATAGCCTTTTGCTGCTGCTTTTTGTAATTCTGGAAATACACCAGTACTTTCAATGGCGCTATTAAGTAATGGACAGCCTCCAGCAATAGGAGGATTATTAGCTGCATCTTGATATACAAGGAAAATTGCAAGGATTTTATCGATTGCTGTCTTTTTATTTTCCATCGACCTACTGATTACAAGTCAGTTGCTCTACCAATTGAGCTAAGTCGGCTAAATGGTGGAGGATGACGGGATCGAACCGCCGACCCCCTGCTTGTAAGGCAGGTGCTCTCCCAGCTGAGCTAATCCTCCGGATTGCCTGGCAACGTCCTACTCTCACAGGGACAAGGTCCCAACTACCATCGGCGCTAGAGAGCTTAACTTCCGTGTTCGGTATGGGAACGGGTGTGACCTCTCTGCCATCATTACCAGACTGTATTCATGCCTTCATAGTTTGGTGATGATGGCAGAGAGGTCACACCCGTTCCCATACCGAACACGGAAGTTAAGCTCTCTAGCGCCGATGGTAGTTGGGACCTTGTCCCTGTGAGAGTAGGACGTCGCCAAGCTATTTATATCATCGCGGGGTGGAGCAGCACGGTAGCTCGTCGGGCTCATAACCCGAAGGTCGCAGGTTCAAATCCTGTCCCCGCAACCAAATGGTCCCGTGGTGTAGTGGTTAACATGCCTGCCTGTCACGCACTGAAAGATGATCAGGTTGATAGGTTCGAGGTGGAAGCATGGTGACATGTGGAGCTGACGAATACTAATAGATCGAGGACTTAACCATATAATATGTAGCAATGTTATCTAGTTTTGAAGGAATATACCTTCAATAGTTTGGTGATGATGGCAGAGAGGTCACACCCGTTCCCATACCGAACACGGAAGTTAAGCTCTCTAGCGCCGATGGTAGTTGGGACCTTGTCCCTGTGAGAGTAGGACGTCGCCAAGCAACTGTACCTACTCTCACAGGGACAAGGTCCCAACTACCATCGGCGCTAGAGAGCTTAACTTCCGTGTTCGGTATGGGAACGGGTGTGACCTCTCTGCCATCATTACCAGACTGTATTCATTTAAGACAAGAATCATTGTAACTTATTTAACTTTTAAAGTCAACAAGTTTTTTTATATTCTTTCAAAACTAGATAACATTGCTTCATATTATATGGTTAAGTCCTCGATCTATTAGTATTCGTCAGCTCCACATGTCACCATGCTTCCACCTCGAACCTATCTTATATGGTTAAGTCCTCGATCTATTAGTATTCGTCAGCTCCACATGTCACCATGCTTCCACCTCGAACCTATCAACCTGATCATCTTTCAGGGATCTTACTAGCTTACGCTATGGGAAATCTCATCTTGAGGGGGCTTCATGCTTAGATGCTTTCAGCACTTATCCCTTCCGCACATAGCTACCCAGCTATGCCCTTGGCAGAACAACTGGTACACCAGCGGTGCGTCCATCCCGGTCCTCTCGTACTAAGGACAGCTCCTCTCAAATTTCCTACGCCCACGACGGATAGGGACCGAACTGTCTCACGACGTTCTGAACCCAGCTCGCGTACCGCTTTAATGGGCGAACAGCCCAACCCTTGGGACCGACTACAGCCCCAGGATGCGATGAGCCGACATCGAGGTGCCAAACCTCCCCGTCGATGTGGACTCTTGGGGGAGATAAGCCTGTTATCCCCGGGGTAGCTTTTATCCGTTGAGCGATGGCCCTTCCATGCGGAACCACCGGATCACTAAGCCCGACTTTCGTCCCTGCTCGACTTGTAGGTCTCGCAGTCAAGCTCCCTTATGCCTTTGCACTCTACGAATGATTTCCAACCATTCTGAGGGAACCTTTGGGCGCCTCCGTTACACTTTAGGAGGCGACCGCCCCAGTCAAACTGCCCACCTGACACTGTCTCCCGGGTCGATAAGACCCGTAGGTTAGAATTTCAATACAGTCAGGGCGGTATCCCACCAGCGCCTCCACCGAAGCTAGCGCTCCGGTTTCAATGGCTCCCGCCTATCCTGTACAAACTGTACCAAAATTCAATATCAGGCTACAGTAAAGCTCCACGGGGTCTTTCCGTCCTGTCGCGGGTAACCTGCATCTTCACAGGTACTATAATTTCACCGAGTCTCTGGTTGAGACAGTGCCCAAATCGTTACACCTTTCGTGCGGGTCGGAACTTACCCGACAAGGAATTTCGCTACCTTAGGACCGTTATAGTTACGGCCGCCGTTTACTGGGGCTTCAGTTCAGAGCTTCGCTTACGCTAACCCCTCTCCTTAACCTTCCAGCACCGGGCAGGTGTCACCCCCTATACTTCGCCTTACGGCTTCGCAGAGAGCTGTGTTTTTGCTAAACAGTCGCTTGGGCCTATTCACTGCGGCTTTCCGTTAAGAAAGCACCCCTTCTCCCGAAGTTACGGGGTCATTTTGCCGAGTTCCTTAACCAGAGTTCTCTCGCACACCTTAGGATTCTCTCCTCGCCTACCTGTGTCGGTTTGCGGTACAGGCACCTTTTATCTCGCTAGAAGCTTTTCTTGGCAGCGGGGAATCAAAGACTTCGCTCCATAAGGAGCTTCCCCATAACAGCTCAGCCTTCACGATAAGCGGATTTGCCTACTTATCAGCCTAACTGCTTGGACGTGCACAACCAATCGCACGCTTCTTCTATCCTTCTGCGTCCCTCCATTGCTCAAACGATAAAGAGGTGGTACAGGAATATCAACCTGTTGTCCATCGCCTACGCCTGTCGGCCTCGGCTTAGGTCCTGACTAACCCTGAGCGGACGAGCCTTCCTCAGGAAACCTTAGGCATTCGGTGGACGGGATTCTCACCCGTCTTTCGCTACTCATACCGGCATTCTCACTTCTAAGCGCTCCACCAGTCCTTCCGGTCTGACTTCACTGCACTTAGAACGCTCCCCTACCACTGATACCATTGGTATCAATTCGCAGCTTCGGTGGTGTATTTAGCCCCGGTACATTTTCGGCGCAGAGTCACTCGACTAGTGAGCTATTACGCACTCTTTAAATGGTGGCTGCTTCTAAGCCAACATCCTAGTTGTCTAAGCAACTCCACATCCTTTTCCACTTAATACACACTTTGGGACCTTAGCTGGCGATCTGGGCTGTTTCCCTCTTGACTACGGATCTTATCACTCGCAGTCTGACTCCTAAGGATAAGTCATTGGCATTCGGAGTTTGACTGAATTCGGTAATCCGATGAGGACCCCTAGTTCAATCAGTGCTCTACCTCCAAGACTCTTACACTTAAGGCTAGCCCTAAAGCTATTTCGGGGAGAACCAGCTATCTCCAGGTTCGATTGGAATTTCTCCGCTACCCACACCTCATCCCCGCACTTTTCAACGTGCGTGGGTTCGGGCCTCCATTCAGTGTTACCTGAACTTCACCCTGGACATGGGTAGATCACCTGGTTTCGGGTCTACGACCACGTACTAAACGCCCTATTCAGACTCGCTTTCGCTGCGGCTCCGCCTCTTCAGCTTAACCTTGCACGGGATCGTAACTCGCCGGTTCATTCTACAAAAGGCACGCCATCACCCATTAACGGGCTCTGACTATTTGTAGGCACACGGTTTCAGGATCTCTTTCACTCCCCTTCCGGGGTGCTTTTCACCTTTCCCTCACGGTACTGGTTCACTATCGATCACTAGGGAGTATTTAGCCTTGGGAGATGGTCCTCCCAGATTCCGACGGAATTTCACGTGTTCCGCCGTACTCAGGATACATTCAAGAGAGAACGAAGTTTCGACTACGGGGTTGTTACCCTCTACGACGGACCTTTCCAGGTCGCTTCGTCTACCTCGTTCCTTTGTAACTCCGTATAGAATGTCCTACAACCCCAAGAGGCAAGCCTCTTGGTTTGGGCTATGTTCCGTTTCGCTCGCCGCTACTCAGGAAATCGCATTTGCTTTCTCTTCCTCCAGGTACTTAGATGTTTCAGTTCCCTGGGTCTGTCTTCCATACCCTATGTATTCAGGTAAGGATACCATACCATTACGTATAGTGGGTTTCCCCATTCGGAAATCTTCGGATCAAAGCTTACTTACAGCTCCCCGAAGCATATCGGCGTTAGTCCCGTCCTTCATCGACTCCTAGTGTCAAGGCATCCACCGTGCGCCCTTTCTAACTTAACCAAAATGGTTCCACATAATTTCACCACTTTTGTCGTAGGCAGCAAGGACAATTTCTTCTTTATTTTTGAATCTACGATAAATAGCTCCTTTAGATAGTTCAGTAGCTGTCATTATATCCTGGATGGATGTGTAAGTTATCCCATTAGTATTAAATAAATATAAAGATGTTTCAATAATTTTTTCTTTTACCTTATCAACTTTAGTCATGCTTTGTAATCCTCCTAATGAAAACGATCCTAATATTCTAGGTAATGTTTACCCTCTATTTTCTTGATTTTTTTGTAAGTATAAATAAGTTCGGAACAGAAATATCTTATCAATCCCTATCTTAAATTGATATAATTCTCCCCCCTGTAGCATCAACAAGTGATTCAACCGTCCCTTCTCCTCCATCTCCAATTGGTATTTTCACATACTCTGCATTAGGAAAAATTGCTCCAAAACCTCTTTCAATAGCTTCACATACTTCTATAGCTTTTAAGCTTTCTTTATATGAATCAGATGCAATAACAACTTTCACAATTATCTCCCCATCCCTTATTTTTACGTTTTCTTCATTTTAAACGACAAGTATAAAAGTTGTCTTTTTAAAAACAAAAAAAGCTTACATCATATGATGTAAGCTTTTTTATTTAGATGGAGCCTAGCGGGATCGAACCGCTGACCTCCTGCGTGCAAGGCAGGCGCTCTCCCAGCTGAGCTAAGGCCCCTTATTAGTATCTATCCCCCTTTCAAATATGTATTTTATTATCGTATTCCCCGAAAGAATTCTCCTTCCTCAAGCGTGTGAAGAGCGTAGCCCAACGATAGGTGGGAGATGAATTTCGGTTTGGCATAGCCAAAAACTTTTGATGAACTAGCTATATGAAGTTCTTTGATAACTTAATATAGAAGGTTGCAGGAAGAAAATAGAGTGCGAAAACCAAGCCGTTCGATTCCTGCGTAAAATATCAACCGTACCAAAAGAGCATCCATGCGTTGGACATCTAGGGGTGGAACACCCCGAAGTAACGCTCAGGGAGACGAAAGGTTACTTTCGTCGTGGAACTGAGAAGCTCCCACTTCAAGCTTTGCTAAGTGGCGAGTAGTTCACAGTAAGTAATGTTAATATAAAGCAGTGCGGTATTTCAAAACAGTTTATTCCGCAAAATACATATGGATTGATGCTGTTATCCATTCCAATCTTTGTAATAATCTGATGTAGACGTTAGCGCAAAAAAGTCCGCAATCTATTATTAGTAATTCATGAAGATGAGAATAATAAAAAAATATTTCTTAATTTTAATATTTAAAACTTATGTATACGTGTTACAATGAAATCCTCCAATTTATTTTATTCTTCTATTTAGAATTTATGGTTTAATATCTGATAAAACAAAAGTGACTGTAGTAAATAGATAAATGAATGAAGTGAAACGGTCAGAGTGGTTTAAAGGCTGTTAAGCGTAGTTATTCAAAAAATAAATTCACTTAGTTAAGTTGAAGAAAATTTAGTATGGGTACTGAAATTTGTTTGTAAATAAGCAACTGAGATATAAATATATTTGTTGTTTACCATTTTTATTTTATTAATAATTTATAAAAGGGGTTTAAAAAACTAGAAACTTATAGTATCATTAGTTTTTGGACCGAACCGTCCGGTTTGGTATTTATATAATTATATTTTAGAAGGAGAACCTAATGCAACAAGAAAAATCAAAGATTCTAAGTAATTTCATTATGGAGGTAATAAAGTGAGCTTTATAAAAACGAATACAAAAGAACTTGTTATGCTAATAATTTATATACTGTTTGCACTACTTCAAATTGGCTTGTTCATATTATTTGGCATATCCCTTTTAACTAACAGCAACTTAGTTGAATCAGAATTTGCTCTTAGTGCCATCGGTTTGACTATGTAATTCAAGCCATCTTTCGAAATTAGAAAAAAAGCCAATAGATTTCTGCAAACCGGGCGTATGATTTGATATTGTAAAGCCCTCTGGCATCAATTTGTTCATCACCTATCATCATGTATCCCTTGGTTGAAACCATCAGCTTTTCTGTACCGCTTCCCAGTGAATAGCTCGAAAAGTTATGGGTGTTGAGCTCAACTTAACGACGACGGGAGCTACCCCCAATTAGTGATGAAACCCATTATCACATTTCGTATCATGAGGCATAGGCCCATCCAGGGAATCCAAAAAGGCAACAGCCTGTTTGAGGTTTCTCAAAAATAAATGCGCGAGATCCACGGAAAATCCATTTCGAACCACAACGCGCATAATCGTCACCGCTTCTAGATCTGGAGGCAATGGAATATAGATATAATTTAAGAAGATAAAGTTAATATAGATCAACTAAATAACACAAAGAAAATGTTTTATTGCATAAAAAAAGGCTCCATTGCTGGAGCGCTCAAAAATAAAATAAGTAAATGAATTAAAACAAATAACAGGCAATTTAACTATATATATTAAATATAAATAAATCAATATATATGAAATATTACATATAAAATCCTATTTATTGATGCTATAATAAGCTTACTCGATGATTGTTATATATTTTTATGGTTTTTAAGCAATATAATACCTTCTTAACACCAAGTGTACAAGTAAAAGAAGACATCTTAATCGATGTCTTCTTTTCTTATATAATAATAACACAATAAAATTAAGAAGAGGCAAGTCGGAGGAAGGCACCTTTGGGTGTCTTTTCTTTTAGGGACATCATATCGCAATCTTTTCAGATGCACAATTACATTTTACAATTACACAATATAAACTTAAAAGAGGGATCGTATGAGAAATGTTTTTTGTATAGGTGAATTATTAATTGATTTCGTTTGTCGAAATTCCAATATGTCTTTAGTTGATGGTGCAGATTTCGAGAAAAAAGCTGGTGGGGCTCCAGCTAACGTTGCCGCCGCTATTACAAAATTAGGTGGACACGCTACATTTATGGGACAAGTAGGAAATGATCCATTCGGTGAGTTTCTAGAGCAAACTTTACAGCGTGCACATGTTGATACTTCAATGCTCATAAAAGATAAACAAACCACGCTTGCTTTCGTATCCATCGATAAAGATGGCGAACGAGATTTTATTTTTATGCGCGGAGCTGATGGTGAATACACAAACATAAACCGTTCGATAAATGGGGTAGTATGATGAAGAAACTTCGTACGATAAAGCGTTTTAAAAAAGATATTCAGGAACTTGAGAGTGCAAGTATGCTGCTCCAAAATGATCAAGATCGTGAACTTAGTCAGAGTGTATCTGCGAATGAAGAAGCTTTGAAACAAGTTTTTGAAAATTGTTCCGATATTGTTTTTCGTCCAATTATAATAAATAGTCAAACTAAAATTCTTTTTATTTATATAGACGGATTAACTGACACTAAGATTTTGGAACAGGTTGTTTTGAAACCAATGATGTTCGAAGGTATGCCTGATGGATTAAAGGGTTTGGATTCAGTAGGGGAAATCATTCAAAATCAGCTTATTGCTGTTTCTCAAGTAAAGACGGTTTCTAAACTTCGTGAGGTTATAGTAGAAAGGAGGTGATCCAGCCGCACCTTCCGATACGG